>NZ_CP121689.1:1621245-1945494 GCF_038396615.1 Thermatribacter velox | reverse complement strand
CGCTTTGGTTTCAGGGGTAGAGAAAATCTTTCTTTTTGGATTCTTTCTTTGCGCATGATTCCACCTATTGTAGTGGCCATTCCTTTTTTTCTGATGTTCAAAAAAATAGGATTTTTTGATACTTTGACTGGTTTAATTTTGATTTATACAAACTTTAATCTCCCTTTTGTGGTTTGGATCCTAAGGGGTTTTATCGAAAATGTTCCAGTGGAACTTGAAGAAGCAGCAATGATCGATGGTTGTTCGAGATGGAGTGCTTTACGCTTTGTTACCGTGCCTATCTCTTTAGTCGGTATTGTGACAGTAGCTATCCTCTGTTTCATTTTCGTGTGGAATGAGTTTCTTTTTGCGCTGGTTTTAACGGGAGTGAAAAGCAGGACAGTCACTGTTGCAGTTTTTAGTTTTATGGGTTTTGCAGAGATTTCATGGGGACTTATGTGTGCTGCTTCGGTTTTGGCTAGTGCTCCTATAGTAGTTTTTGGGATTGTGGTGAGAAAACAATTGATTAGTGGGCTTACTTTTGGGGCTTTAAAGGAGTGAGAGAAATGTTAACTCCCCGTGAGCGTGTTTTAAAGGCTTTAAACTTTGAACTTCCTGATAGAGTTCCGGTTTTTAATTCGTTTACCCCTGAAGTAGAGCAAGCACTAGCTGAGTATTTAGGCTGTAGTAAAGACGAGGTCGGGGTTAAGATAGGTAACGATGTAGTCAGGGTGGCTTTTGACCCACCTGTTGGCTTTGAAACTTTGGTACTCGAGGATGGTAGCTTTTATGATGAATGGGGTATTCGCTACCAAAAGATAGGTTATTATTACGAAATTGTGGAACACCCCTTGGCCTCTCTAACAGAAGAGGCGGTTTTAAAATATTCTTTTCCTGATCCTTTGGCTTCAGGGAGGCTTGAGCGCGCTAAAGAGTTAATAAGGCGCTATAAGGAGACTCACGCTATCATGGGGTTTTTGGGTAGCACCAACTTCGAGCCTACTTGGTACTTGGTGGGCTTTGAGAAAACTTTGGTGGAGTTACAAAGAGATAACCCTCTAATTGATTACTTGTTGGATGGTATTCTGCAATTTTTTATGGCGATAGGCAAACAAATGGTTGCTCTCGGTGTTGATCTTATAATGTGCGGAGATGATGTGGGTACTCAGAGAGGAATGTTAATTTCGCCTTCTTTGTGGAGAAGGAAACTCAAACCTCGGTTGGAGAAGCTGGTAAGGTCTTTTAAAGAAGTAAATCCTCGAGTGAAAGTAGTTTATCATAGTGATGGTAATATTTTACCTATTATTCCGGATTTGATAGAAATAGAGATAGATGTTTTGAACCCTGTGCAGCCAAAGTGCATGGATCCAGCAGAAGTCAAGAAGCTTTATGGAGATAGGCTATCCTTTTTTGGTACTATAGATGAGCAAGAAACTTTACCTTTCGGTTCGGTTAATGAAGTCAGGAAGGAAGTAAGGGAAAGAATTGCTACCGTAGGCTATAATGGAGGGCTGATCTTGGGTGCTACTCATAATATTCAGCCAGATACTCCTTTGAGAAACATATTTGCACTCTATGATGAAGTCAGAAATAACACATTTTCAGGTCGAAGTGTGGATAGTTTTTCGAGAAGGTGAGCTGTGTTGAGTTTCTTTGTTGGTATTGACGTAGGTGGCACCAAGATTGCTGGGATTCTAATTGACAGAAATCTGAGAACATATTCTTTTTTGAAAGTTAGCATTGATGGCGAGAAAGATCCGAAAAAAGTAGTTGAAAAAATTGCTCTTTTAAAAGATTCGTTGGTTAGAGCGTTACCTAAAGCAAAAGAAGTTTCAGCAATAGGTATAGTGATACCAGGTGTTTTGGATATAAATGAAGGTGTGGTGGTAGAGTCTGCCAATTTAGGGTGGAAAAATGTTCGTATAAAAGAAATGATTGAGGAAAGATTGGGACTAAAGTCCTACTTAGAACATGATGTACGTGCTGGAGCAATAGCGGAATTGCATTTTGGCATGGGAGAGAAGTTTACAAGCTTTTTATATGTGAGTGTTGGTACTGGTATTGCTGCTACTTTTGTGCATGATAGGAAGGTCGTTAGAGGAGCAAATGGGATTTCTGGAGAAATTGGACACACTACTGTTCATCCTTGTGGTCCGGAGTGTCGCTGTGGACGGAAAGGTTGTCTTGAAGCTCTTTCTTCAGGGATAGCCATGGAACGGGATGTTTTTTATCTGGTAGGAAAGCGCATTAAGGGTGAAATAATAATGGAAGAAGCAAAAAAGGGTATGTATCCGTTTCTAAATGTAGTAAAGAGTGCAGCTTTCTATCTTGGAGTAGCGCTTGCTAATTTGACAAAAATTTTTGATCCGGAAGCAATAATACTTGGAGGAGGTGTTTCTGAGAGTGGGGAGTTTTGGTTAAAATTAGTGGAGGAAAGTTATTTAAGCAACTTGTTCGAGAGGAATAAGGCAACAAGGCTTTTTCTCGGTAAGTTTAAAAGTAGGGCTAGTGTAGTTGGTGCTGCTTTGTTGCCTTTGGTTGTTGGGAGCAAGGATGAGTAAAACGCAGGAAAAAGATTGGAAAATACTTAATCTGGTTTTTAAGAAAAGAGCGTTAAAGGTAAAAGATATTGCTGATCTTCTTGGTATTTCGGAATCTACTGTTCGTCGTGCGGTGGGTAGACTCGAACAATCGGAAAGGGTAGTTTTAAACCGTGGTTTTGTAAGTTTGCATCCTAATTTTGTTTCGAGAGAACTGACCTTTTATGAAAAATTATCCCAGAACATAGAGGCTAAAAGGAGAATTGGTAAAAAAGCAGCTGAATTAATAAATGATGGAGAAAGCGTTCTTTTGGAGACTGGTACCACGGTGCTTCAGATTGTGCCTCATTTGAAGACCAAAAGAGATGTAACAGTAATTACTAATTGCCTTAAAGTAGCTACAGAAGTGGCTAGTTTACCCAATTTGCGCTTGGTATTGATCGGCGGTGAAATGAGGAAGGAATCCACTGCTTTTGTCGGGCACTTGGCGGAAGAGACTTTGCGCAAGGTGTTTTCTGAAACTTTTATAAGCAAAGTTTTTTTGGGTGCTGATGGTATATCTCCCGAAGAGGGGGTTACTACGCACAATATCCAGGAAGCAATTATTGATCGAATGATGATAGAGCTGGCACGAGAAACAGTTTTGGTTGCTGACCATAGCAAGTTTGGAAAAGTTGGGCTTTATCGTATTGTGCCGCTTGAGAAGGTAGACGTCATAGTTACTGACCGAATAGATGGAAAGCAGGAAAGTTACCTGCGTGAAGCAGGAGTTGAAATAATTTTGGCTTGAAATTTTATAAGCTTATTATTACTGATGGTTATTTTTCAACTCTTTAGCGCTCCCAAGGTGAGGCCGCGAACTAGGTATTTTTGCACCAATAAGGCAAATAATAATACTGGTGCAGTAGCTACTACTCCAACCGCAGCCATTTCACCCCAAATTACGCCTAAAACTGAAAGGAAAAAGGTGACAGTTGTTGGTACCGTTCTTGCGTTGAAGCTTGTCAGGAAAAATGCCAGTGCGAACTCATTCCAGGACTGAATCACACAGAAGATTGCAGTAGCAGCTATACCTGGTAAGATTAGGGGAAAAACCACCCTAAACAGCCCCTGAATCCTTGAACATCCATCAATCCAGGCCGCTTCTTCAACTTCTTGAGGTATTTCTTCAATAAAGCCTCTCATCATCCATACTGTAAAGGGGATGTTGAAGCTAAGATAAACTATTATCAGTAGAATGTGCGTATCTAAAAGACCGATAAATCTTCCTAACAAGAAAAAAGGGATTACTACTGCCATTGGTGGTAACATGCGTAGGGAAAGAATCCAAAAAGCGATGTCCTCTCGGCGAGGGAATCGGAAGCGAGCTAAACCGTATGCAGCAAAGGTACCTAAAATCAGCGATATTAAAGTTGTGAGGGAAACCACGATAGTACTGTTTTTTATGTACATGAATAGATTCCTTTTTTGGAAAATAGACTGATAGTTTTCAAGCGTAGGATGAAATATCCATACCGAAGGGTCAATGGTTTGAACTCTGGTTTTTAAAGAGGTCATGACCATCCACGCGAAGGGGAAGATACAAGCAATAACCACTATTGCGATTAGGATGTCTAATATAATATTTTTGAAAATTCTTTTTCTTTTAATTTTATGCAAAGTCGCTTCCCCCCTTTTGGCTTTTTCTTAAACTTCTGAGTAATACCATAGTTAAAAAAGTGCTGATTAAGAGAAGGATTACCGCGTTAGCGGAGGAGCGGCCTATCCAGTTGGTATGCCTGAAACCTAAGCGGTAAATATGGAGGCTCATCAGCTCGGTGGCATTACCGGGTCCACCTTGAGTCAAGCCGTATACAACGTCAAAGATTTTTAGTGCATCGATTGAACGCAAGAGTAAAGCTACTATAATCATGGGTTTTAAGAGAGGAAGAGTTAGGAAGTAGAAAATTTGGGTGGAAGTGGCTCCATCTACAATCGCTGCTTCATAGGGTTCTTGGGGCAGCGATTGTAAACCAGCATATAATATTAGAGCCATGAAAGGGGTCCATTCCCATATGTCTACTATTATTAAGGACCAAAAGGCCTCTTTGTAACCAAGCCAGTTGACCTTACCGATGGAAAACAAGGATAACATGTAGTTTAAAACTCCGTATTCTGTATTTAGCATAAGTTTCCAAATTAGGGATATTATGGTTGGTGTTATCACCATGGGTATGATTAAAAAAGACATCCAAAGCCTTTTGCCCCATAACCTTCTATGAAATAGTAAAGCAATGCCTAACCCAAGCACGAATTCGCAAGCTACTGTTAACCCCATGAACAAAATGCTTATCTTTAAAGAATGCCAAAAGTCTTTGTCTTCGGTGAATAAGTAGACATAATTTTCTAGCCCTATGAAAGACTTTTTTTCCCATCCCATGGAAAGATCATAATTGGTGAAACTTACGTACCACAGAAAGATTGTTGGAAAAATGACGATAATAACCAGAGCTATCAAGGCTGGAAGTATAAAAGCGTAGTGTTCCTTTCTTTTGCCCATTTGCTTTGATCGTTCTCCTTTCTGAATGAAAGGTGGAGGCACCCACCTCCACCTTTCATAAAGGTTACTCTTCTGACATAATTTTTTCTACTTCAATTTGAGCTTTGTCTAGAGCTTCTTTTGCTGTCATTTGGCCGGCGAGCACCGCAGAACCGTAATCGCCAACTACTTCTAAGACTTTCATAAACTTGGGATGAGGGGGAATCCAGCTTATTCCAGCTTTTACTAAGTTATTAGCCCTTTCGAGAGATTCTAGCTGAATGGGGAATGTCCAGTTTTCTGCTACGAGTTCTGGATCTTCGTATACTGACTTGCGTACAGGAGTACCACCATTTTTGACATATTCTTTGGCTTTATAACGACTGGTCATCCAGACGATAAATGCCCAGGCGGCTCGTTTTTGCTTATCACTTATATCGCTTGATATACCAACATTCCAACCCGCAAGAGCTCCATATGCGCCGGCGGGTCCTTTGGGAGGAGGTACAAAATTTACTTTATCAGCGATTAGAGATTTTGTAGGATCGATAATCCAGGGAGTAAGGGCGGTGGAGTCAAACCACATGGCAGTTCTTCCAGAAGTAAACGCGGATACTGCTTCTTCATGAGTGTATACACCTATGTCAGGGGGACCTTGTTTTAGGAGATCAACGTAATATTCAAGAGAGGCAACTGTTTCTGGACTATTAACCAGAACTTTCCACGTTTTCTGATCTAAAAATTGACCACCGAGCTGGTACATGACCGTCATCCACCCGGAACCGAAATGTATACCCTTTTGCCCTCGCATGGCTATTCCATACAGATCTTCTTCTTTGCCTTTGAAGAATTTAGCAAGGTTCAACAAATCATCCATGGTTTCAGGTGGGCGTTGACCGTATTTTTCGAAAAGATCCTTGCGGTAACCAACGTATCGAGTTTCACCGGCTACCGGTATTCCGTATATTGTTCCTTTGTATTTACCAATACCATCGCGATAAGCGGGTAGTATGTCTTCATAGTCAAACCACTCAGGAGTAAGGTCTTGATTTTCTAAGAGAGGTTTTAAATCGATGGCTACGCCGCTTGGTGCATATTCAGCAAGATTGAAAGCATCAATTAAAAGCACATCGTATACTCCCGTCTTTCCTTGGTGTTCTATCAATAACTTTTGTCTTAGATAGCCTTCTTCGATAATATCCCATCTTACTTTAATACCAGTCAATTCGGTAAATTCTTTGACCATCTGCTGCATCGCATCGGTGGTGGGGTGAGGGCAAAAGGCACAAGTTATAGTTGTTCCTCCAAGGTCTTCTCTAACTGCATTTACCCATTTTTCGACTTCTGGTGGCAATTGGGCAAAGCAAAGAATGCTAATGGAAAATACTGCAACCAATATCATTAAAATGCCTACCAAAATATTCCGCACGAAAAACACCTCCTTAGGGATTTTCTTAAATTTTCTTAAAATTATGGGATGTTTCCCCGCTCTTTTTTTGTCTCCCTCCACCTCCTTTCTTAATCATACTTTACTTCTTTGGGTAATCTTTCTTCAGCTGAATCCATTAAGGCCAGTATTACTTTGCTGACGCGATAACCATCTTCAAAAGTGGCCAAAAATTCTCTTCCGTCGGCTAATCGTTCTATAAAATCGCGTATACTTTCGTGGGCGAAACCCATAGGTTTTCCATGAATCGTAGGCATTACTAAAATATCTGGGTGATCACTTTTACTTTCGAGATAACGTTCAAAAGCTTGGTTATTGGTAAGGTCCATGTTGATCATTCCCTTGCTGCCTAGTATGTTTAATTTGATATCGTTCCAATGAGGATTGGTGTTGGGGACAATCCAATTGTTCTCAATTGTAGCAATGGTACCATTTTCAAATTCTAGGATACTTTGATATATATCTGCTACAGGAATATTCTTTTTTATCAACACTTCCGACCTTGAGACGGAATAAACCCTTTGTACTTCACTATCAATTAGAAAACGGAGGGTGTCGATGGTATGACTTCCAAGAAACCAGAGTACGGAGGATTTACTCGTCCAGGAGAGCATTTGGGTCGGGACATAAATGATATCGTTTAATCGATAATACATGGAAATAACTTTTCCTAATTCACCTTTTTGAATGCTTTCTTTGGCTATGGCGAAAGGTGGACTGAAGCGAGCATGAAAATCAACCATGACACGGCAGTCTGAGTTATCATAAGCTTCTTTCATAGCTTGTAAGTCTTCGTTGGTGGTTGCCAGGGGTTTTTCTACTATAACATGTTTTCCAGCTTTTAAAGCGGCTATAAAGGGTTCGCGGTGTGCGAAATCAGGAGTAGTTATGGCTACTGCCTGTATTTCTGAATTTTCTAACATTTTTTCAAAATCGGTGTAGTAATTTTTAGCTCCGTACTTGAGGGCCAAACTGCGAGCTTTTTCTTCCACTGTATCACAGACTGCAATTAATTCCGATAGATGATGAGACGCATAAATCTTAGCATGTGTTTCTCCCCAAATCCCCGCTCCTATGATTCCAAAGCCTATTTTTCTCATTTGGTGTCCTCCTTTGTAAATTCATAGAGATTGAAAAGATGCTCCATCACTAAGGCAGCACCCCATAACACTTCTTTATCTCTTTGCAGAGGACTTATTGTTAATTTAACTTTTTTGGCCAAAGGTTCAAGAGCTCTTTCGTTTAATCTCTCTTTAACTTTTTCAAGTAATAATAGAGGGTCAACTTGGGTTAAGGCGCCAGTAAAAACCACTTTCTCGGGAGCCAATATGTTTACAACGACCGCCGCGAGATCGCCAAGACGCAGAAAAGCATCTTCTAACGATTTTTTAACCTTGGATTCCTTTCTTTTCTCAGTTAATATTTGAACAGCGGTTTCTGTGTCATAGTAATTTTTACCGTTTAGTTTTTCCATAATTTTGGGTAATGCTATAGAGGTTTCTAAGCAACCCTTTTTGCCGCAGAAACATGATTCTTGACTATTATCTAAAACGATGTGTCCAACTTCTCCTGCTCCGTCTTCTGCTCCTCTGTATACCCGCTCTTCGATAACGATGCCCATGCCTAGGGCCTCTCCACAGTTGATACAAACAAAATTTTTGTTCTCTTGGGCTAGACCGAACCACATTTCTCCCAAAGTGGCAGCAATGGTTCTATTATCTATGACAACGGGAACATTCTTTAGTAAATATTCCTTTACCATTTCTAGGAATGGAAGATTTTTCCAGCTAAAATGAGCAGAATACTCTATCGTGCCTTGTTTGTGATGTACTATACCCGGCACCCCTATTCCTATACCCAAAATGTTTTCTTGGGGAAAGTTTTGCAGTACTTTTTGGATTAAATGTACTACTTCACGAGCTACTTGATTGGGTGAAGCATCTCGAGCTGTACAGCTTTCTTTGTGAAGTATCGAACCATTCAAGCTTATAAGAGCTGCAGCAATTTCTCCTGAGTCTTTCACCAAGGAACCTATCAAGCGTGGTCCATCCGGGTTTATAGAAAGAAGGACAGGTTTTTTGCCAACAGAAGATTTTGCACGACCTGATTCTATCAATAGATTCTCTGCTATTAATTCTTTTACTATTTGTGAAACAGTAGATTTGCTAAATCCAAAAAAGGAGCCTATTTGGGTTCGGGATAAGCTCTTGTTTTTCCATACCAGACGGAAAACAAGTTTTTTATGCACTTCATTTATTCGAGAGGCGGTAAAGGTATACATTTTGTTTGTTCTAGAAACGAACTATCTCAGCTATAAACAAATGATAATTCTTTTTTTCTTCTTTGTCAACGGCATTGTGATTGTGGATAGCGTCAACTTATTATAGGTACATTTTCTGAAATCCTCTTCTTTTCCGATTGCACTTGGAACATGGTTTCTTCTTTCCTCTTAAACCTCGCATCCATCCAGAAGGTATGGCGTTGAGATGACTATCTCCTTTCCTCTATATCACAGAAACCCAGGAGATTTCTTGAGACAAAGCCTTAAGGGTTAAACGTAGAGAACTCATAGATCTACGATAAATTTACACTAACCGTTTTGTGTCCATTAAGTTGGGAAACTCGAGCTTGAATTTCCAAAAATGTCATCCTTTGTACTTGTTTCATGGTTTTCCAAATAAATTATTAGGTTATAATTGATGAAAAATAAATTATTATTAGGTTATAATTGATGAAAAAAGGAGGTGGGAGCACAAGTGTTCTCCTTTCTCGCGGTTTCAACCAATACTTATCACGGTTTTTCTCTTTCGGAGGCCCTTTCTGGTATTGCTCGTGCCGGCTTTAAATTTGTGGAATTGGCCTGTGTAAAAGGATGGACCAACCATTTTGATTTGGAATCGTACTCTAAGGAAGATCTGGAGGGCCTTAAAAAAGAACTCAACTCTTTTGGATTGCAGGTAATAAGCTTGAGTGCTCATTCTGACCTCGCCTCAAGTGATGGAGTTGCATATCTCCAGAAAACCCTTCACTTTGCACATTTGATGGGGGCAAAAGTAGTAAATACTGGAACGATAGAAAACGAGAAAGATACGGAAGCTTTTCTAAACAACATTCAGGTTTTAGCTAAGGATGCTGAGGCGGTGGGAGTTCAGATTGGGCTCGAGATTCACGGAGATTTTTTTAAAAGTGGCGAGGTAGCCCGGGAGATTGTTCGTGAGATAGGTTCTCCTTTTGTGGGGATCAACTACGATACTGGTAACGCAATTTTTTACGGCAATGTTCGTCCTGAGGAAGATATCGCTTTATGTTTTCCCTGGTTAGTTCATATTCATCTTAAGGACAAAAGAGGAGGTTATAAAGTGTGGGATTTCCCCGCTTTGGGGAGGGGAGAAGTAAATTTTGGCAAAATCCTTGGTTCACTTCCGCCTGAAAAGCACTCCATTCCTCTTAGTGTAGAAATTGAGTTTGATGGAAAATTTGACCACCCGAAGGAATTCGTTGACCAAGCAGTTCAGGAATCATTTACTTATCTAATGCGACTCCAGGAATTGTTTGGAAGTTCTTAACACCAAGAGAACAAATGGTAAAATACAATAATCATACATAACAAAGGAGGTGATAGAACTCTATAAGTCTGGCGTATTCTAAATGTTGCAGAAAAAACGATTGCACAAGGGAGGTTTTAAGATGGCAAAAAAAGGGGTAATTTTGATAGGGTTATTTTTGGTGATATCAATCCTTTTGGGGATAGGATTAGGAGTTGTGTCTGCCCAGGAAGGAAAAAAGCTGGTATTTGGTTACATTGCTTATAGCCGAAAAGATGTTTGGAATAACTATTCCATTCTCGCTTTTGAGTATGCTGCTAAGAAAAAGGGTATTGACACAATTGTCCTTGATCCAGAAGGCAATTTAGAAAAAGCTGTGGCGGCAATGGAAGATCTTATTGCCAGAAAAGTGGATGGCATTTCTGTTTTTACCATGACCCCGGAACTGGACGTAACTCTTTACGAAATGGCAAAAGGCGCTGGTATTCCTATAACCTTCGAAAATTCCCTTCCTGCTGACACCTCGTTGGATTATATTTCTTGTGTAGCCTGTCAGTATGATGATATTGGCTATGCAGCAGGGAAATTTATCAGTGAAAATTATCCGGGCAGTAAACTCTTTTATGTCATGGGTGCGCCGGGAATGGGCATTACTGAACTCTACGAGCAGGGTCTCCACAGGGCTCTCGAGGAGTATGGGACGGTAGAGTTGGTTGGTACGCAGCCCACCGACTGGGGTGCTGAACAAGCCATGAATGTTACTCAAAACGCTATTCAGTCTGGTTTAGAATTCGATGTAATTTTTGTCAATAACGAACAAATGGCCACAGGGGTTATTAATGCTCTAAAGGATGCAGGATTGTTTGGAAAAGTAAAAATTGTGGCTACTGGAGGTGGGCCACATGGTTTGGAAATGATTGCCAAAGGGGAAATTGACGCGACTATGAGTGCTCCTGTCTCTCTGCAGGGACTTCTGACTTTCAAAAATCTTTATCAGTACGTGGTTAAAGGCGTGAAACCACCGAAGTTTATTCCTTTACCTATCATTCCTATTACAAAGGAGAATCTGGCAGAAGCTATTCCTTGGGAAGTAACAGACGAAACCTATGAAAGAGCGGTAGCCTATATTGGTGGTTTAGATTAGCAAGATTGCCCCGGCTTAACGCCGGGGCAAAAAGGGAGGGAGAGCGACGCTGCAGACACTTATTGAGGCTCGGGATATTACCAAACATTTCCCCGGAGTTCAGGCATTAAAAGGGGTTTCTTTGGACCTCTATCCAGGGGAAATACATTGCCTTGTTGGTGAAAACGGAGCGGGTAAATCCACGCTTATTAAAATTCTCTCTGGGTTTTTGAAACCCGATAAGGGAGAGATTAATGTTCGTGGTCAACGGTTTCACTTTTTAACTCCTCATCTGGCCCAGTTGCTTGGCATTCAAACCATTTACCAAGAAAATATTCTGGTACCTCAAATAAGCGTGGCGGAAAATATTTTTGCTGGAAGAGAAATTGTTTCGAAGTGGGGTATTATTAACCACAGGGAAACCCTTGTTCGGGCACGATCTCTGGTTGCATCTTTGGGAGTGAATTTACCTGTTGAAGAAAGAGTAGAAAACCTTAGTGTTGCGGAACAACAGCTGGTAAAAATCGCTCGGGCCATTGCTCTGGAACCCCGGGTCTTGATTCTGGATGAGCCCACAGCAGTGTTCAATATTAACGAAACCCGGATGGTTTTGAATCTTGTAAAAAATCTTGCTCAGAAGGGCATTGGTATCATTTATATTTCTCATCGCCTGGAAGAGATTTTGGAGATAGCTCATCGCATTACGGTCCTGCGCGATGGGTTTAGAGTCGCCTGCCATAATCACCGAGAAGAAAGGGTAGATCTTGTTACCCTGACTCGGGAGATGGCGGGAAAGAGCGTGAATGTTTTTAAGAGGAAAAAGCATCGGCCCTCTGGCGATGTGGTGCTGGAGGTAAAGGATCTGCGACTTACTCCTGCTTCTCCACCGGTTTCTTTTTCCTTGCATCGAGGTGAAATTCTGGGAGTTGCTGGTCTTGTTGGTTCGGGAAGAACTGAACTTTTTCAGGCTCTCTTTGGTTTTAGAAAGCGTTACTCTGGAGAGATTTGGATTAAGGGTACTCGGGCAGAAATCCATTCTCCGCGGGATGCCGTTCGCTGTGGTCTTGGTTACATAACTGAGGATCGACAGAGAACCGGCCTTGCTCTTGGGTTGAGCGTGACTAAAAACGCCACCATTCCGTCGCTGGATGACCACTTTCGGGGATTTTTTATTTCTCTTCCTCGGGAAAGGGGAATTGTGGAAGAATATGTTCGGAGCCTTGAAGTTAAAACTCCTTCCTTGGAGCAAGAGGTTCGCTTTTTAAGTGGTGGCAATCAGCAAAAGGTAATTTTAGCTCGATGGCTTTTGAAGGACGTGGAAATTATCATTTTTGACGAACCCACCATTGGTATAGATGTTAATGCTAAGGGTGAAATTCACCGTTTGATTGCTGATCTTGCACAAAGGGGAAAATCGATTATCGTTATTTCTTCAGAAAATCCAGAACTCGTTGCCCTTTGCGACCGAATTCTGGTTATCCGTCAAGGAAAAATTGTTAGAGAACTTTCCGCTGAAGAAATGAATGAAGAGAATATTATTTCTTCCGCTTTTGGGGTGACTGCCAGTGAAAGAGCATGAATACCTGCATAATAAAAGCCAACCTGTGGAAGATGTGGTTTCTCCGAGTAAAAGAATTTCAGTATTCCGCAGCCAGACCTTTTTCTTGATGGTGGTTATTGTTATTCTTTCGGTACTTTTTGGAACCTTAAACCCTCGGTTTTTGAGCCAAGGAAATCTCTTAGCGGTCTTCCAACAGATCGCAGTTTTGGGTATAGCCACCATGTCTATGACTTTACTTCTTATTTCCGGGGGAATTGATCTTTCTATTGGTTCCATGATTGGCTTAAGCGGAGTGGTTATTTGCAAGATGGTTATGGCTGGGATATCTCCCTTTTGGGCGATTCTGGCAGGATTTTTGCTCCCCATAGGATGTGGGTTAATCAACGGGGTTATTGTTAGTAAAAGTAAATGTGTTCCTCTAATCGTCACGCTGGGCATGAGCTATGTTTATTACGGTCTGGCTTTAGTTATATCTGGTGGCCTTTTTCTTTCTCTCAGAGGGCATTTTACTTTTCTGGGGCGTGGAAGATTTTTGGGGATTCCTGTGTCAGTAATGGTCCTTTTCGTGGTGGTTTTAGTGGTTCATTTTATGCTGCGCAATACCAAGTTTGGCCGTCGGTTAGTAGTTATGGGTGGTAACGAGCAGGTTGCCTTCCTTTCTGGCATCAATGTAGACCGCTTGAAAATTGCCAGCTATACTTTGAGTGGTGTATTGATAGGGTTGGCTTCCCTGGTGCTGATTTCCCGCTTGGGAAATATCCTGGCTAATGCAGGAGAAGGTTATGAACTTCGAGCTCTGGCATCAGCCATCATCGGTGGTGTTACCTTTGAAGGAGGTAGAGGTTCGGTTCTGGGTGCTTTTCTGGGCGTTGTACTGCTTGGAATTGTCCAGAATGGTCTCAACATTCTCAACGTTTCTTCCTATTTTCAAACCTTTACTGTTGGTCTCATTATAGTCGTTGCGGTGGTGGTCAGTAATCTGGAAAAACTCAGGAGAAGGTAAGTAGTTTTTTCGTTAGGTTCCACAGCCAAAGAAGTGTTCGTGTAAAAAGTTGTAAAGGTATAGTTTTATTTTCTTGTGGGCTGCCTGAGTAGTGTAGGTGAAACCAATTTTTTTGTTGCTTTCTGTGCTTCATTTGTGCCTTCGTTTTTGGAGCAACAGAGAGATATTAGTTTTCTTTTTGGGGAAGTGTTTGAAATTATCCGTATCTGTTGACAATAGCTTTAGAAAAATGCTATCATTACTCAAACACTTTTTTCATTGAAAGAACAAAGTTGGTCAATTCCTAATGAATCTCACTTATCAGAAAAGGGTTCGAGAGGAAAATCTAAAAAGAGCTATCCGCTTTATCCATCGTCAGGGAACAACTAATCGTTCTACTCTCGCTAAGGTTTTAAATCTTAGTCTTTCCACGATAACCACCCTGATTGCTGAACTCAAAGATAAAGGCTTGATTCAGGAGGAAGGGTTGGGAGAATCCATTGGTGGTCGGAAGCCTGCCATGCTCCATTTCAACAAGGAGTGGGGCTGGGTGATTGGCGTTAAAATAGGGGTTCGTCGCTTACATCTGGGATTAGCTAACCTGAATGGAGAATTGAAGGCCAAGAAAATAGCTCCCCTGATTTCCACCAACCCCCTGCAGGTTGTTCATCAAATCGTGGAAGGCATTTCGGACCTCTTACGGGACTACAGCACTCACCGCATCATCGGCATGGGTGTTTGCTGTCCGGGAGTTATCGACCCCGAGGAGGGGGAAATCATAAGAGCTGTCAACCTGGGTTGGAAAGACGTACCGTTGCGCAAGATGCTTGCCTCTCACTTTCCCTGGCCGGTGTTTGTGGATAACAGTCTGGATACCGGTGCTCTCGGTGAGAAGTGGTTTGGGGTCGGCAAGGACGTCCAGGACCTGGTTTACATCAACGTAGGCAATGGTGTAGGAGGCAATGGTGTAGGAGCTGGTATCATTTCTAACGGTGAACTGGTGGAAGGATATCGGCACGGAGCTGGAGAGTTTGGGCATACCAGCATCGACTTCAATGGTCCTCCCTGTCCCTGTGGTAACCGAGGATGTGTCGAGCTTTACGCATCAGCTAAAGCGGTGGTGCAAAAGGCCCGGGCCTATATCGAAAAAGGTGGTAAAACCTCAATCCTTGAGCTCATGAGCGGTGACTCGGAAGGACTTACTTGCGAAGTGATTGATCAAGCAGCCCGTCTGGGTGATACTTTTGCACTCAACCTGTGGCAGGAAACTGGTGCTGTTCTGGGTAGAGCGATTGCTAACCTGGTTAACCTTCTGGATCCTGAGGTGGTGGTTATTGGAGGAGGCTTATCCCTGGCACACCCTATTTTCTTGGAAACCATTGCCTCAGTGGTTTGGGAAACCACAGCCTCTCTACACCGCAGAAAGGTGGAAGTTAGAAAGGCCTTTTTTGGGCGTGATTCAGGTCTGGTTGGTGCTGCTGCATTAACTGTGGAACGTATTTTTGCTTGATATTGCAAAACAAAAAATTCTGGAGCAAGGAGGGGAGCATTATGGAACCTCGAGAACGGATAAGAAAAGTCCTGAAAAGAGAAGGCAAAGTAGACCGTATCCCCTGGAGCCTGTTTTTTGGTGCTACGCCCTCCTTTACGCCTCCCTTTTTTGAGAAGTTTGTTGCTCAGACAGGAATTCGTGATGTGGCTGAACACTTTGACTTTGAAGTACGCATTGCCCACTCTGAGAAAAGCGACCCTCTTTATCACACTACCAGCGCGCATTATGGCTTGCGGATGCTCCCCAATGGTATTGGTAGAGAATTTTTTACTATAGAACTTCCTGAGGAAGTTGTTTTTTCTCCCTGGGGTGTAGGTGTTTTACCTTGGCCAGATGACCCGAGCTGTGAGCGCATTTTCTCTCCCCTCTCTGGAGAATGTACTCAGCGAGAAATTGAGAACTACCCTGTTCCCGGTATTGATGAGCAAAGCATTGGTATAGTGAGTAAACGGGCTTGGGAAATACGGAAAAGAGGCTATCTCTCTGCTGCTTACTGTGGAAGTATCTATGAGTGGTGTCACTGGCTGCGGGGCATGGAAGACTTCATGATTGACCTTGTTGCAAGGCCAGAATTGGCTGGTGCCCTTATTGAGAAAGTAGCCAGCTTTACCTTTTCCTTTGCCAGAAAGCACGCTGAATGCGGTGTGGATTTGCTCTGTTTTTATGATGACTACGGTATGCAGGATCGCCTGCAAATTCCCCCTGCTCTATGGCGTAAGTTTTTTAAACCCTGGTGGCAAAGGATTATTGCTTCTTTACGTCGTGATTTTCCAGAGTGTATTTTCTTCCTGCACTCCTGCGGTAGGATTGAAGAAATCCTTCCCGATCTGATCGAGGTGGGCTTTGATGTTTTGCATCCTCTACAACCAGAGTGTCATGACGTGTCAGGAATCATAAAGAAATTCGGCTCTCAAATATCTTTTTGGGGTACAGTGAGTTCACAGCATACACTTCCTTTTGGCAGAAGATCGGATATTGAAGCTGAGGTAAAAAATAGAGAACAAATTTTTAAGGATACCCCAGCTCTTGTCATTTCACCTTCTAATACGATTGGCGCAGAGGTGCCAGTTGATAGTGTTATTTGGTTTATTGAAGCTTGTCAAAAGCATAGTGTAGTATCATAATTTTAGATGTATATAGGAGGGAGATTATGAAAAAAGGTATTAATCAATGGTCTTTTCCGCAAGATATGCCTGTTTTGGAAGTGCTTCAACGTGCTTCGAAATATCGGTTTCAGGGTGTGGAATTATGCCCCGATGAAGACGGAATTTTTCCTATTAAAACTAATTCTGAAGAACTCAAAAGAATTGGGAATCTTGCTTCGGATTTGGGTATAGAAATTTGTAGTTTAGCCACAGGATTGCTTTGGAAGTATAATCTGGCTTCGAATGATCCTTCCAAGAGGGAAAAAGCCAAAGATGTGATCAAGTACCTTATTGAAATGGCTGCTCAACTTGGTGCTTCTTCTGTGTTGGTAATTCCGGGGTACGTAAACGTACCATGGGATCCTAGTTCGGAAATAGTTCACTATCAGGATGCATTAGAGAGGGTCTGGGAGAGCTTGGGAGCCATGATTCCATATGCACAGAGTGCAAATGTGGTTTTGGGTATCGAGAATGTGTGGAATAAATTTCTGCTTTCTCCTCTGGAATTTGCTTATTTTGTAGATCATTTTAATAGCCCTTTCGTAAAAGCGCATTTTGATACTGGTAACGTTCTCGTTTTTGGTTATCCAGAACAGTGGATAGAAATCTTGGGCAAACGGATTGTTAAAGTTCATATAAAGGATTTTAAGCTGAATGTAGGTAATATAAATGGGTTCTGTCTTCCGCTCGAGGGCGATGTTTCCTGGCCAAGCGTCATGAAATGTTTGCGAAATGTTGGTTATGACGGCTATTTGATAGCAGAATTTATTCCTCCCTATCGTTTTCACACGGAAGCCTTGCTGGCTAATATATCTTTTAATTTGGATTGTATTATTGGAATGGTTTGATTTTGAGTTGTAAGGGGAGGTGATGGAGAAAAGAATGAGTAATTTTATAGGATAGTTTTTCCCTCTACGTTTATTCTTGACAAGAAAGGAGGAAAATTCATGAAGAAACTTTTAGTTGTGAGTGTAGTGCTTGTGCTGTTCTTTGCTTTTTCCTCGGTGGCGTGGGCTCAGAATCAGTTGAGAGTAATGTGGGCGGAGTATGATGGTTTAACGCCTGAATATGCAGAAAATCTTGAAAAAGCTTTTGAAAAAGCTTATCCGGATATCGATCTGGTGATAATATCTACTCCCTGGAATGAATTCCATGACCGGTTAATAACTTATGTGGCAGGAGGACAACCCCCTGATCTTTCGGTTATCGGTACCAGGTGGTTGCTGGAGTTGCTAGATATGGGCGTTATCGAACCCATAGAAAAGTGGTTGAGTGAAGATCTGAAAAACAATATTGATCCAGCTTTGTTGGAAGGCAAAGTGAGGGGAGTTCTTTATGGCTTACCCGTAGCAGCGGGCACACGTCTTATGTATTACCGTTCTGACATTATTGACAAACCTCCTGAAACCTTTGAGGAGATGCTCCAGATTGCCCTAAAGATCAACGATCCCGAAAATAAATTTTATGCAGTGGGTATGATAGGTCAAAAGTATGTTGAGCTCACTGAATACGCGTATTATCTTTTTGGTAACGGAGGCTATTTCTTCGAAATTCTTCCTGATGGAAGTTACGGAAAATGTACCGTTAACGATGAAGCTGGTGTCGGGGCCTTAGCATTTATGAATGACCTTGTAAATAAGTATAAGGTTACACAACCAGGAGTTACGGCTTATAAGCGAGATGAAGTCCAGAACCTGTTCATTTCGGGTAACCTGGGTATCATTCTTTCAGGTGGCTTTACTGCAACGTTGCTTGAACAGCACAACGTTCCTTTCAAATGGGATGTAGCTCCTATGCCTCACTTTGAAGGCAAACCGCAAAGCACCCTCATTGTTACCGATTCAATCGTGATGTTCAAGGATTCTAAGGTCAAGGAAGCAGCTGGAAAGTTCCTCGATTTCTTCTATTCCGACGAATGGCGTTTAGAGTTTGACAAGCTGGTAGGATTCCCACCCGTGACCAAATCTCTGGCCAATCACCCGTATTTCCAGAAACCCGTTTATAAAGTTATGATTCAACAAATTCCCAATGCTAAAGGATGGCCACTTATGCCCGAATGGCCTGAATGTAATGACATTATTTGGAGCAACATAGAAGCCACTTTCTTGGGTCAAAAGACTCCGCAGCAAGCCATGGATGATGCTGCTGCAGAAATTGACGCTCTGCGAGGTTTCTAAGTGTTTTTTAAATATACATTTTGAGTGTAGGGAGGGTTTTCCCTCCCTACACCTTCTCAAAAGGGTGATAGCGGGAATGTTTCGTAAGATGATAGCGAGGGAGGCAAAAATAGCTTTTTGGTGTTTGTTACCGGCAGTTGCTTTTTTGATGGTATTTATGTTTTATCCCATCTTTTACGTGATTCTTATGTCTTTTTTCAAAACAAATCGTCTTGGAAACTTAGTTTCGTACACTGGTCTTGGAAATTATCGTTTTCTTTTTAGAAGACCTGAATTCTGGACAATTATTCTGCGCTCTTGTGTTTGGACAGCGCTTGCTGTAGCTGTAAAAACAGCGTTTGGTTTAGTAATTGCTCTTTCTTTAAACACCGATTTTTGGGGTCGAAAGGTTGCTCGATCTTTGGTGGTTATTCCGTGGGCAAGTTCTGTTCCTATAAGTGCCATGTTGTGGCAATGGACTTACAATAATGATTTTGGGCTTTTAAATCATACTCTTAAAACGCTGGGTATATGGAAAAACCCCCCAGTATGGTTGGCCTATCCTAAACCGGCCTTTTTTGCCAATCTTTGGGTAGATATATGGTGTGGCATACCATTTATGGCTTTAGTTTTTTTGGCTGGGCTTCAGGCTATTCCTACAGAACTTTACGAGGCTGCAGACATTGATGGAGCAAGTTCTTTTGCTAAATTTCGTTTTGTTACTCTTCCTCTTTTAAGTGGTGTTTTAACAGTTGCTACTTTGCTTTCTACTTTGTGGACTTTTAATGATTTTAACGTTATTTATATTCTTACCAAGGGCGGTCCGGCTAATTCAACAGACATCTTAATTACCTATATTTATAAATATGCTTTTCAATATTTGCGTTTTGGCCCGGCTGCTTCGATGGCGGTTATCACTTTTATTATCTTGCTCGCTGTAAGTATTATTTACGCGAGGGCGTATTTTAGAGAAAGGTCGTGAAAGCGGTGGTAAGCAGAGGGAAATACTTTATATACCCTATTGTGGTGTTTTTGTTGCTTATTTTGCTTTTCCCTTTTTTTGTCATGGTTTCAACTGCTTTTAAACCTCTTGAAGAAGTTTATGCGAATCCTCCACACTGGATTCCCCGTGAGGTAAGATTACAAAACTTTGTGGATATTTGGAGTAAATATCCTTTGGGTGCTTACTTTAGAAACAGTTTTATCATTGCTGCTGGAACGACCTTGTTAAATATGGCTTTATGTATACCAGCTGCTTACGCGGCTGCCAGAATTAACTTCCGGAGTAAAAGTCTCGTAATGTATCTATTTTTGGTAGTACAGATGTTTTCGCCTGTTATTGTGATTATTTCTCTCTTTAAGATTATTTCTTCGTTGGGTTTACTCGATAATCTTTTTGCTCTGGTTTTGACTAATGGAGTTTTTACTCTTGCATTTTCTATATGGTTATTGAGTGGTTATTTTAGAAGTATTCCCAAAGAAATTGAAGAAGCTTCTTTAATTGATGGCTGCTCTCGCTTACAGTCGGTTGTAAGGGTACTTTTGCCAGTAGCCATGCCTGGCTTGGTTACTACGATTATATATACTTTTATTACCGCTTGGAACGAATTTATGTTTGCTCTAACTTTCATAACTTCGATGGAGAAAAGACCACTTACATTGGGACTGTACAATTTTATTGGGCGCTGGACTGTACAGTGGCACTACCTTATGGCTGCTGCCTTACTGGCTCTGTTACCGGTAGTATTTTTGTTCTTGTTCATTGAGAAGGAGCTGGTTCAGGGGTTAGCAGGGGGAGCGATTAAAGGATAAAAAGGAGGTAGATATTGTGACCACTTTCCGTTACTCTTTAGCCAAGTTTATCCCCTTTCAGGATCGGGAAGAATGTGAGCGAGTTAGAAAAATAACCAAAGAAGAAATCACCAAACATCCCAACCCTGACTTCAAAATCCGCATCATCGAGAACAAAGAAGATTTCTATTTCCAGTTTGCTCTGGACATCGTCACTCGCATTGTGGAGGCTCGTGAAAAAAATCAAAAGCTGGTACTCATTCTACCAGTTGGCCCCATGCCCCAGTACCCCATTGCTGCAGAGATGATTAACAGGTTGCGCATTCCCATGGACCACGTGTACACCTTCAACATGGATGAATACGCTGACGAGGAAGGCAACACGGCTCCTCCCACCTGGCCGGGTTCTTTCCAGAAAGCCATGTGGGACGGTTTCTTTTCAAAGATTGACCCCAAGCTCCGTCCTCCCGAAAGAAACATTCACTTCCCAACCAAAGAAGTTCTGAATGATTACGCCAAAATGATTGCTGACCTGGGTGGCGCAGATTGCTGCTACGGTGGTGTGGGTTGGTGTGGTCACATTGCTTTTTGGGAAGCACATCTTGGTTTTGAGTTTGGCGATGATCTGGAAGCTTTCAAGCAGGCTGGACCCCGCATCGTGGAGCTGCATCCCATGACCATCATGCAGAATGCATTGCATTCTTTCAGTGGAGACTGGTCCTGGGTACCACCCAAAGCAGCCACCATTGGTCCTGCTCAGATTGTGCAGGCTAAAGACCGCAGCTTCTGGCTGGATGGCTATATCGGTGGAGGAGTGAGCTGGCAGCGCTTCATAGCCCGTCTTGCTGCTCACGGAAGGGTGAACACCCTGGTGCCTGCCTCTATCCTGCAGACTCTGCCAGGAACCTACACCATGCTTGGTGGGGTGGCTGATAACGTAGAGATACACATGTCCTGAGAGAATATATCAATAGAGTATTAGAGCTTTGTACAGAATTAATTGAAGGGAGGGGAAAGAAGTGGAAAAATTGGCAATCCATGGAGGAAAACCGGTTAATGAGAAAAGTTTCCCAATGTGGCCTTCTTTTTCTGAAAAAACCAAGAAAGAAGCATTGAAACCTTTGGAAACAGGATTAGTTAATTACTGGACGGGTACCAAAGGAATGGAGTTTGAAAGAAAGTGGGCTGAGTATTGTGGATGTCAGTTTGGTATTTCCACAACTAATGGGACATCAGCTTTGCATACTGCTTTAGCTGCTTGCGAAATTGGTCCAGGGGATGAAGTGATTGTTCCTTCATATTCTTTTATAGCTTCAGCATTTTGTGTTCTTCAAGCGGGTGCAATCCCGGTTTTTGCTGATGTGCGAAGAGAAACCCATACTATAGATCCAGAAGATGTGGAGCGAAAAATAACGTCCAGAACCAGAGGTATAATAGTGGTTCACCTGTACGGCATTCCATGTGATATGGAACCCATCATGGATATAGCTACCAGACATAATCTTTTTGTTATAGAGGATTGTGCGCAAGCCCATGGAAGTGAATATCAGGGAAAAAAAGTAGGAAGTATTGGCCATTTGGGTGCTTTTAGTTTTTGTCAATCTAAACATTTTACCACGGGAGGAGAAGGTGGATGTGTAGTGACTAACGATGAAGAACTTGCCTGGCGTGCTCGTTCCTTCCGGGATCATGGCTATGATGTTAGAGAACGCCTGCGTCTTTTAGAGTTGGAAAAGAAGCTCTTTTACATCCATGAGCGAGTAGGCTTTAATTATCGCATGACCGAAATTCAATCTATCATAGGTCTTTGCGAATTAGAAAGATTTGATAGCTGGAATAAACCACGCAGAATACGCATAGGAGAGAAGCTTCTGTCCTTTTTTGAGAACCACGAAGCGGTCCTTTACACGCCTCCACATCGAAAAGAAGATAAGCTCGTGTCTTTCTGGTTGTTTCCGGTGGTATTGGACATTCAAAAATTACGTTGTTCCATTAAGGAATTTTGGCAAGCAATAGAGGCTGAGGGGGTACCAGTTGCGCCAGTACTCTGGCCTCAGATGTACAAGGAGAAAGCTTTTATTGAGCACAATGGTTTTGGAAGAGTTAAATTCCCTTTCGAATCTAAAGAATATACCAATCCGAAGAGTGTTCGGTACGACCAGGTTGTTTGCGAAAATGCTGCTTGGCTTGAAGAAAGAACTTTTTGTTTTCCCTGTCATCCGGTTTATGAGGATAAGCATGTGACACTGATGATAAAAGCTTTTGAGAAAGTGTACGATTATTTCAAAAAATGACCTGGAGATGATTATATGAAAGTCAGATGGGGTGTAATCGGGGCCGGTGGTATTGCTCGGCGGAGGACTATTCCGGAAGTCTTTAATTATGCTCAAAAAAGCGAAATTGTAGCTATCATGGATGTTAATACTGAAGTTCTCAATGAGATGCAGCAAGAGTTAAGATCTGTTAAGGTTTTTTCTAATTTGGGGGAATTTTTGAAGGAAGAAATGGAAGCAGTGTATGTAGCTTCACCAGTGCATTTTCATTATAAACATGTTTTAAGTGCCTTGCAGAGTGGAAAGCACGTTCTTTGTGAGAAACCTTTAGCTCGTACTCTGAGTGAGGCTGAGAAGCTTGCTTCAATTGCAGAGCAGAGCGGCCTGCGATTTGGCGTGGCTTTTATGATGCGATATAACGCTTATCACAGACAGATTAGAGAATGGTTAAGCGAAGGAAAGTTGGGACAGATAGTGGCCTGTAGAGCTCAGCTTACCTGCTGGTATCCACCTATTGCCGGAGCTTGGAGACAAGAATTGAAAAAGAGTGGAGGAGGAGCTCTTTCGGATATGGGTTGTCATTGCATCGATTTGCTTGAATGGTTGGTTGGAGAGGTTAAAGAAGTTTTTGGTTTTGTAGATACGATTACTCATAACTATGAGGTAGAAGACGTTAGCTCGGTTCTCTTGAAATTCAAAAATGGAGCACAAGGTTTTGTGGATAATTATTTTAATGTTCCTGACCGGGCGAGTCATAATTTACTCGAAATATATGGTACGAGAGGTGCTGTTATGACTCGTCACAGTATTGGTCAGGACCCGGGTGGGGAACTGGAATACTACTTTGAGGTGTTAGACAGGGGTTACGATGCGAAACAGTCGAGGGATAAAGAGGGATGGCAGAGACTTTATCTAAAAGCACAGCCACTTTATGCGCAGGAAATAGACGACTTCAGTCGCTGGATAATTGAGGGAGGTTCTTTTCCGCTGAGCTACGAAGCTGGTTTGAGGAACATGAAGGTTATAGAGGCTATATACAGGTCTTGTTTGGAAAAGCGCGTAATACAGGTTTAAAAAACTATCTTTATTTATTTGTTAGCAGGGGAGGATTGACACCGTGAGGAGAGAAGATTTCACTTTTTACAATCTGACGAGTAAGGAACATAGTAAAGATATTAGTTTCTTTTTTCCCGGATGGCGTGGGGAAGAAGAGAGGGTGGTTGTGTTTGCTCCTCATGATGATGATGCCATTCTTGGTCCTGGGTACCTTCTTCAGGCGGTTCAAGTTTTCGGAGGTGAAGTACACGTTGTAATTTTCTGTAATGGCTCAGGAGGTTACAGCCTGATTGAGCACAAGCACTTGATTACTGCTCTGAGGTTTAGGGAGACTATTCGAGCTTATGCTAAGTTGGGTATACCTGAAGTGCGAATTCACCGTCTGGATTACGAAGATTATAGTGTGTGGCCTTTTATTGGCTGGCATCTGCCGGGCAAGGAGGAAGGTACCTTTAGAAAAGTATTGCCGCTTCTTCGTCGTATAGGTGCAACTCGTCTCCTCTTGCCTAACGGTTACAAAGAGCATCTTGACCATACAGCTACTTTTATGGTGGGGGCTTTTGATGGGCCACAGGCTGGGGATCCGGTAATGGCTGATTGGGGTGAAGCACGTTCCATTTCCACTTTTTTACAATATGCAGTATGGAGTGATTTTTCTCCGGAAGACGCTTTATTGCAGGGTAGGAATTCTGAGATACGTGCTAACCTGGCTATTAAGGCTCCTTATGAAGCTGAACAGGTTATTCGTGATGCCATGCAGGAATATGAAACGCAGGCAAAGATTGTTGCAGGTCTTTTGGAAAGCCGAAAAGAAAGGAAGATTAATGAGAGAGAAGTTATGGAAGTTTACCTGCGTTTTGAGCCTCGCCCCAAATGTGATTATCGAAAATATGTAGACTATCTCATTTCAATTGATAAGTGAGGTGTTAAAGATGAAAAAAATAGCTCTGCTAGGAGCAGGTTTTATCGCTTCGGTACATATGGAAGCCTGGAAGAACATAGAAGGAGCAAAAGTGGTTGCTTTTTTTGAGGTTAATAATGTTAAGGCCTCTGAATTTCAAAAAAAATATTCCTTACCTCATTACAACTCGTTATCACAGCTTTTTAGCGAGCAAGAAGTAGACGCAGTAGACATTTGTCTTCCCACTTTTTTGCATCGCGAGTATACAGAAATGGCGGCTTTGGAAAAAAAGCATGTTTTTTGTGAAAAGCCAATTGCTCTGAGCCTGGAAGATGCTTTTGCCATGCAAAAAGTGTGTGAGGATAATGGCGTATTTTTGATGATTGGTCATGTGTTGCGTTTTTGGGGTGAATACGTCAAAGCGAGAGAACTTGTTGCTAGTGGGGCAATTGGTCAGCCAATTTTAATAAATGCCTTTCGGCTTTCGGTAACTCCTGTTTGGTCGGTAAACAGCTGGATTTTAAAATCTCACTTGAGTGGGGGAGCATCTCTGGATCTTCACATCCATGACCTGGATTTTGTAAACTGGTTGGCGGGTAATCCTCAAGAGGTTTTTGCCAGGGGTCTTTTCCGGGAAGATTCTCTTGATCATGTGGTTACTACTGTTAAATACGGAAATGGAGTGGTTGCTTCTATAGAAGGCGGTTGGATGATGCAGGGGGATTTCCCTTTCACCTGTGGCTTTAGAATCCTGGGTAGCGAGGGTGTTCTGGAGTGGACCTTCAGAGCTGGCGTGAATATTGAAGAGCGTGCTCAAAGCAGCCCTCTTTTTCTCTATCGGCGAGGTGAGCAACGAAAACTGGTCGAAGTTGCAGCAGAAGATCCCTATCGCGAAGAACTCGCCTATTTCCTGAAATGTATTGAGAAGGATACACCTCCAGGATTAGGAACTCCAGAGCAGGCCATTGAAGCCCTTCGATTAGCTCTTGCTGCTAAAAGTTCAGTAATTGAAGGTGAAAGGGTTTTGCTGGAAGAGCTTTGATCATCGATGGGTTTGCGTAAGGTTTTAATCGTCAGTGAAGATCCTCTTTTGCAGGGGAAAATCGCGGATATTTTGAGAGACGAGGGCTACTATGTAGTGGTGGTGCGCGACCGGAACCTGGCTTTGAACTGCTTAGAGCGAGAGGAAATAAACATTGTGCTGGCTGAAGAAGAAATACTTGCTGAGGAAGGATTTCAGTTTTTGCGTTCTGTGCGGGAACGCTTTGGTGAAGTGGTGGTGCTCGCTGTGGGTGGTAGCGATAACCCCTTTTACGTGCGGAGTCTCCTTAACAAGGGGATTTATGATTATCTCTCCCGACCGCTCACCCCGCTGCGCCTTCTTTCCACCATAAAGAGAGCTGAAGAGCACCTCAATCTGCTCGCTGAGAACAAAGACCTGAAGAAAAGGATTGGCACTCGTTTCTCTTTTGCTGGAATCACAGGCGTTTCAGAAAAGATGCAGCGCATTTTCGACCTGGTGCTCCAGGTGGCTCAGGTGAGGAGACCGGTCCTGATTTTTGGAGAGCAGGGAACGGGTAAGGAACTGATAGCCAGAGCCATTCATCAGTATTCTTTTCCAGAAGGTCGTCCCTTTTTCAAGGTCTTGTGTCCTGGTTTGCCGTCTGGTTTTTTGAAAAGGGCTGAGTGGCTGAAGACCGAAGAGACTCATAAAAAGTTGCCCGATGAATTTCAGGGAACTCTCTTTTTTGAAGACGTGCATCTTTTGCCTTTCCCCGTTCAGGCTGAAGTGGTTGATTTTCTGGAAGAATACCGTTTTGGAGGCGGCTCAAAAGATTTTCGAATCATCGCTTCTTCGGAAACTTCCCTTGAAGAGGAAGTAGCCATAGGCCGTTTTCGTAGTGACCTTTACTATTTTTTGAGTGCGGTAAAGATAGAGATACCCCCTTTGAGGGAGCGCAAAGAAGATATTCCTTTTTTAATAGAGCGCTTTCTGCGTGAAATTGCACAGGAAACCGGGAAGGAAGTTATTGCTATTGACAAAGAAGCGCTGCAGGTGCTCATGGAGTACGATTGGCCGGGAAACGTCATTGAGCTCCGCAATGTTCTTGAAGGAATGGTTATACTTTCCCAGAACCAGGTTTTAACAGCCAAAGACGTTCCAGCTCAAATTCGCAAGGGCGCAGATTTTGGGAAAATTGTGCCGGTGCGGGTTGGTATGACTCTGGAAGAAGCGGAGAAAATCCTTATTCTGGAAACCCTGCGAGCCAACCGCTTCAACAAGAGCAAAACCGCCCAGATGCTGGGTATAGGCTTGCGCACTCTTTACCGCAAGATTGAGCAGTATGACCTTGCGGAAAACGAATTTTCCAAGAAATAGATTTGTCAATTTGGCAAGGTAAAGAACCCTCTTTTGTCATTTTGACAAAAACAATTCCCACTTTTTGCCATTATGACATAATTTTGACTTTGATTGATTTTGCTTTTAGCTTGCAAAAACCCCCCTTCCGAGTTAGAATAATGAGCGGTCTTAAGAAAAAATTAGGAAAGGGGTGACACCAAAGTGAAGATTAAACCACTGGGAGATCGAGTTCTGGTAAAACGTATGGAGGAAGAAGAGGTACGCAAGGGTGGTATCATAATTCCGGATACTGCCAAAGAGAAGCCCCAGCAGGGAACAGTAGTAGCCGTAGGTACGGGCAAGGTTGACGAAAATGGAAATCGCAAACCCCTGGAAGTCAAAGAAGGGGACAAGGTGCTTTTTGGCAAGTACGCTGGCACCGAAGTGAAGCTTGATGAAGAAGAATATCTCATCATGCGCGAGGACGATATACTGGGTATTATTGAAGAATAACCGACAAAGGAGAAAGGAGGTCAGCGGATAATGGCCAAACAGATAATTTTTGAGGAAGAAGCACGTCAAGCCATACTGCGGGGCGTTAAAACTCTGGCCGATGCTGTTAAGGTTACTCTGGGCCCCAAAGGGAGAAACGTGGTTATTGAAAAGAAATTTGGTTCACCCACTATCACTAAAGACGGGGTTACCGTTGCTAAGGAAATAGAGCTGGCTGATCCCAATGAAAACGTGGGTGCGCAGCTGGTTAAAGAAGTGGCTTCGAAAACCAGCGATGTTGCCGGTGACGGAACCACCACTGCTACCGTTTTGGCTGAGAGCATTTACAGGGAAGGTCTACGCAATGTTGCTGCGGGCTCTAACCCCATGCTGCTCAAACGTGGTATTGACAAAGCAGTGGAAGCAGTGGTTGAAGAGCTCAAGAAGATGAGCAAGGAAGTCAGCGATCGCAAAGAGATTGCACAGGTTGCATCCATTGCTGCCAACAACGATGAATCTATTGGTAGCATCATCGCTGATGCTATGGAAAAAGTAGGAAAAGATGGAGTAATCACTGTTGAAGAAGCCAAAGGGTTGGAGACCACTCTGGAGGTTGTGGAAGGTCTGCAGTTTGATCGGGGATATCTTTCTCCGTACTTCATTACTGACCCAGAAAGAATGGAAGCAGTTTTAGAGAATCCGTTGATTCTCATCTATGAGAAGAAGATTTCAGCAGTCAAAGACCTGCTGCCTTTGCTTGAAAAGGTAGTTCAGCTGGGCAGACCGCTTCTGATCATCGCTGAGGACGTGGAAGGCGAAGCGTTGGCCACTCTGGTTGTAAACAAACTAAAGGGCGTTTTGAACTGTGCTGCAGTGAAAGCTCCTGGTTTTGGAGACCGCAGGAAAGCAATGCTTGAGGATATTGCCATCGTGACTGGTGGTCGCTTCATCTCCGAAGACCTGGGCATTAAGCTTGAAAACGTTACGGTACAGGATCTGGGCCAGGCTCGCAAGGTGGTTATTGACAAGGAAAACACCACCATCGTCGAGGGTGCTGGCAAGAAAGAAGACATAGTAGCCAGAATGAACCAGATCAAGCGCCAAATCGAAGAAACCACTTCCGATTATGATCGTGAAAAACTGCAGGAGAGACTGGCCAAGATTGCTGGTGGTGTGGCAGTTATCCGGGTAGGTGCAGCCACTGAAGCTGAAATGAAAGAGAAGAAAGCCCGAGTTGAAGACGCACTCCATGCAACTCGCGCAGCAGTTGAGGAAGGCATTGTTCCTGGCGGTGGTGTGGCGCTCATTCGTGCAGCTAAGGCTATTGACGCACTGCAGCTTGACGGCGATGAAAAGATTGGAGCTCTGATTGTCAAGAAAGCTCTGGATGAACCCGCCAAGATGATTGCCGAAAACGCTGGAGAAGAGGGTTCGGTAATTGTCGAGCGCATCAAGTCGTTTGACAATCCCAACATGGGTTACAACGCACTCACTGGAGAGTTCGTGGACATGATTGAAGCAGGAATTATTGATCCTACCAAAGTGACCAGAACTGCACTTCAGAATGCAGCAAGTGTGGCTTCAGTAATGCTTACCACTGAGTCCGTGGTAACTGAAATACCGGAGAAAGAAAAACAGCAGACTCCGCCAATGCCTGAGTATTGATAGGGTATAATATAGAGGGAGAAGCCCGGTAGGGGATGTTCTCCTTTGCCGGGCTTTTGATTTTTGGAGGTGTTGGTCATGCCAATTTATGAGTATCAGTGCATAGATTGCGGCAAAACTTTTGAAGAGTTTCAATCATTCAGCGATAAACCGGTTCAGGAGTGTCCCTTTTGTAAGGGGAGAGTAAAACGCTTAATCAGTAAAAGCGTGGGTTTTGTTTTTAAAGGTAGCGGTTTTTATTGCACTGATTACCGTTCTTCGGGAAGCAGCTCTGACTCAAGCAGCAGCTCTTGCAGCTCCTGCACCTCCAGCAGTTGTTCGACCTGCGGTAGTAGTAGTTCTTCCGAGAGCAGCAACAACAAATCTTAGTGTAATTCCCATGAATGCCTTTGGGTACTTGTTGCTGATAGGGTTTTTGCTGCTGGGCGCTATCGTCTGGAGTGTAAAGCGCCGGGGCAAGGAAGTCAATGTAACCGAGTTCTGGGCGGAAAAAGAAAGAGAGTTTGGAGAAAAAAAAGTTCTTTCTTCGTTTGCACGCTATCTGGGAGGCCATCCTCGCTTTGAAACCAAAACGGAGGGCCTCCTTTATTTAATGTCCAGGAGCCTGTGGTTTGAAAATTTTGAAAAAGGCCCCAATATTTTTGGCATCGCCCCTCCTTTTGAAAAGGTGATTTTTCGAATCCCCCTCAGCTCTATTACTGCGGTTGAAGCGATTCCGGAAAAGGAACTGTTCCACAGAGACAGGAGCCTCCTGTTTCTTAACCGAAGACGCATTAATCAGAAACCAGAGTATCTCCTGGTGCGCTATCGGGACGAGTGGCAGCGGGAACGAGAAGTGTACTTCGACAGCATGGTGGAACTTGCTACCTGGCAAAAAACCATTGCTGAAACCCAGAAAAATATGCCTCCGGAGGCCCTGAAAGAAAAACCAGAAGCAGTAGGAGTCTGCCCCAACTGTGGCAAGAAGGTGTCTCCAGATTTCAAGCTTTGTCCTTATTGTGGGTGTAAACTTTCCTGAAGATGATCGAACTGGAAAGTGGTGTCAAAGTCGGCCATTATCAACATCAAAGCGCCCTGGTAGGGTGTACGGTTTTTCTTTTTTCGGAGCCCAACCGTGCGGTAGCCTCGGTTTTGGGAAAAGCTCCTGGTGAAAGAGAAGTTTCAGTGCTTCGGGCTGGTAATCTGGTGGAAAGTGTTGACGCGATATTTTTTTCCGGGGGCAGTGCTTTTGGTCTCTGTGTTGGAGAGGGAGTGGTCGCTTTCCTCAGAGAGCAGAGAAAAGGTTTTCCTACTCAAGCTGGCCCAGTTCCCATTGTGCCTGGGGCGGTTATTTATGACCTTGAAGTTTCAGGAGGGATTCTTCCTGCTCCGGAGTGGGGTTATCTGGCTGCTCAGCGAGCTTCTTTTCCGCCCCAAGAAGGCAGTGTAGGAGCTGGTGCGGGAGCTACAGTCGGCAAAGCTTTAGGTCTAGGTCGTGCCATGAAAGGCGGCTTTGGTTGGTCGAGGGTTGAAGTGAGTGGAGGCTACGTTGATAGCTTTGTGGTTTGTAATGCTCTTGGTGATGTGTATGACCCCTTTGAAGGAAAGCTTTTGGCTGGAGTGCGCGGCGCAGGTGGGAAGCCGGTGGGCTTTTTCGGTACGTCAGGTAATTTTTCAGGTTCACCGTTCAATACCACTTTGCTTTTGCTTTTTTTCTCTTTTGAGCTTTCCCGGGAGGAACTGGAAGCTCTCTCGGGAGTGGTGCATTCAGCCCTTGCCCTCTGTGTACGTCCTCTGGCGACTCTCTATGACGGTGACCTGGCCTTTCTGGTTGCTGGCAGAAAAAGAAAAAGGGCAGGTTACCTTGAAATTGTAAGGGCTGTTTATGAGGGAGTAGGAAAAGCCACTGTTAATGCAGCGCGTCGGGCTAAGGGGACTCCAGGTATACCTGCATGTAGTGATATAATGTTTTAAATTAAATAAAAGTAAAAACGCCGACCCTCAAGTGGCGGCGATGGAGGTGATTTTTCATGTCCCGTCCGGTATCTGGAAGAACTGGAGCGGGGGTTTATTCCCGATTGCCTCTGCGTAAAATCCTTCTGGCTGGTATTTTGGGAGCCATTTCAGCCATTTTGGGTCTAACCCCCCTGGGCTTGATCCCCGTTCCTAACCTTTCCGGTTACGCAACGGTAATGCACATTCCGGCCATAATCGGTGGTCTGTTGGGTGGTCCTTTGGTAGGAGCCCTGGTCGGGCTGGTTTTGGGGTTTTTTACCATGCACCTTTTTCTGGGTAATCTGGTGGCCTGTTTTGTCCCTCGTTTGTTGATTGGAGTGGTTGCCTACTACGTTTTTGCGTTGCTGGGCAAAAACAGATATGCTATTCTGGTAGCAGCCTTAGCTGGTACTTTCACCAACACGGTTGGTGTTTTAGGGTTGATGGTATTGATGAAGTACTTTACCTGGCAGCAGGTTTTGCCTGTTTTTGCGCTGAATGGTTCTTTAGAGCTTTTAATTTCGGCAGTCATTGTGTATCCGATAGTACGTGTTTTGCAAAAGGTGGTTTGAACTTGTATGCTCCTTTGCATTGATGTAGGTAACACGCACACTAACTTCGGTGTTTTTGAAGCAGGGAGACTTCTTTGTTCTTTTCGGGTTTCCACCTCTATCCGGAGGACAGAAGACGAGTGGTATCTTCTTTTTTGGAACCTTTTGGAAAATAGTGGAATAGAATTCAATGCAATCAGACGGGTGGCCATCTCCTGTGTGGTGCCACCGGTTCTGAACGTCCTAGACCTACTTTTCGTTAAGAAAAACGGACTCTCAGTCTTGAAAGTGAGTCCAGGAGTAAAAACGGGTTTGGCTATAAAGGCAGAGGCTCGGGAAGTGGGTGCAGACCGGGTAGTCAACGCTGTGGCTGCATCTCACCTTTATGGTGGTGACCTCATCGTGATTGATTTTGGAACGGCTACCACGTTCTGCGCTATTACCAGAAAAAGAGAGTATCTGGGCGGGGTTATAGCGCCGGGAATCGGCATGGCCCGTGAGGCTCTCTATGAGAAGACAGCCAAGCTTCCCAAGGTGGACATTGAAGTTCCCGAGCATTGCATTGGCAGGAACACCGTTGAAGCAATGCACGCAGGGATATTTTTTGGTTACATTGGTCTGAGCCGGGAAATCGTCAGACGCATGAAGGAGGAGTTTTCACAGGAAGCTCGGGTGATAGCTACTGGTGGCTGGGGTATTTTTCTGCATCGTTACTGCGACTTCGTGGATGTTTTTAACCCGGTTTTGACTCTTGAGGGGTTGAGGATTATCGATGAACTCAATACTTGAGCGCATAAATCCCCAAGAAATGCTGCTTTTGGGGGAGGGAAGCGTGGTCAGAGGCACCTTGAAAAACGAGGAGGCTGCTCTGATTCATGGCACAATGGATGGGGAGGTCAGCTGTGGGTCTTTGTTGATTGCCAGGGGCGGCCAGGTTAAGGGAAGGGTGGAGGCCAGGTATCTGGAACTCTGGGGAGAAATCGATGCAAATTCCAGGGTGGGGAAAGCCTATTTTCTCAGAGGTAGCGTTATGCGAGGTGTAGTGCTTGCAAAAAGCGCAGGAATTGTGCCAGGTGCAACACTGGAGGGTAGTCTGGTGTTTCAAGCTGTGGAGGATGAGAGGGATGAAGCCCAAGAGAGTGGTTAGTATTAGCCTGGGTTCTTCTCGCAGAAATCACCGGGCAGAAATCGAGCTCTTAGGCCAGAAAGTCATTATAGAAAGAATAGGCGTGGATGGTGATAAAGAGCGGTTTAAGGAGCTTTTAAGAGAACTGGATGGGAAAGTCGATGCCTTTGGACTGGGAGGAGCAGACCTCTATTTGCGGGCTGGGAAGTACCGCTACCTGGTGAAGGATGTTGCCCGGCTGGTGGAAGGAGCTCGCAAAACGCCTATCGTTGATGGTGGTGAACTGAAAGGTGTCTGGGAATGTGAAATTCCCCTTCTTTTGCAGCGCGAGGGATTGGTGGATTGGAAAGGAAAAATTGCCCTTATCATGAGTGGTATGGACCGCTATGGTCTGGCTGAAGGCCTCCACCGTGCCGGTTGTTCTCTGCTCATTGCCGATATGCCCTTCGCTTTGGGTATTCCTATTGCCTTGCGCAGGCTGTGGACGCTTCGTTTCCTTTCCGTTTTGATGATGCCGGTTTTAAGGCGCCTACCCATAGATGTTCTCTATCCCACGGGAAAGAAGCAGGAAGAACGCACCCCTCGCTTCCCTTTCTATTTTGAGCGCTCCGATGTTGTGGGGGGAGACTTTCTTTATATCCGGCGTTTTGCTCCCCCGAAATTACCTGGAAAAATTATCATCACTAATACAGTTACTGCGGAAGACCTTGAAGAACTGCGTGGTATGGGGGTGCACCTTTTGATAACCACCACGCCTGAAATCCAGGGCAGGTCTTTTGGTACCAACGTTTTGCAAGCAGTTTTTGTGGCTCTGCTGGAGCGAAAGCCCGAAGAGATTGCCCCTGAAGAGTATCTTTCTCTCATGCACAGGACAGGTTTCAGGCCTCGGGTGGTAGTACTCAACGAGGTGAAATGACGAGCCTTTTTGAGGAGGCGATTACAATGGACTGGATTGAGCAATGCAGCGAAGAAGACAAAAAGCGTTTTGTGGAGGAAACAGTCGAAAAATATGCTCGATTTATCAACCCTGGTTTGGTTCGCCTTTTTAAGTTTGCCAACTTTAACACTGTGGAGTGGAAGGGAAAGGGTGCCAAAGTATGGGATATTTTTGGCAACCAATATATTGACTGCATAGGCGGATTTGGAGTTTTCAACGTGGGTCGCAATCATCCCCGGGTGGTTGAAGCCGTGAAAAGGCAACTCGATTACCTTCCGCTGTCCACCCGCACCCTTTTTAATCGCCAGCAGGCCGACCTTGCTGAGATGCTCGCGCAAATCACTCCAGGAGAGCTCCAGTATTCCTTTTTCTGTAATAGCGGTGCTGAAGCAGTGGAGGGAGCAATCAAGCTGGCGCGCTTTTACACGGGGCGTAAAAAGCTGGTTTCAGCCCTGGGCGGTTTTCACGGCAAAACCATGGGAGCGTTGAGCGTTTCCGGCCGTGAAGTTTATAAAAAGCCTTTTGAACCGCTTTTGCCGGAAACTTATCAGGTTCCCTTTGGAGACGCAGAAGCTATGGCTCAGGCTGTTGATGAGCAGACTGCTGCGGTGATTCTTGAACCCATCCAGGGAGAAGGTGGCATCATCCTCCCTCCGCCTGATTACCTTTCTGAAGTACGCAAAATCTGTGATGCGAGAGGAGCATTGTTGATTCTGGATGAAGTGCAAACCGGCTTGGGTAGAACGGGCGCTATGTTTGCTTGCGAGCATTATGGAGTGGTGCCGGATATTCTGGCTCTGGCCAAAGGGCTGGGAGGCGGAGTGCTGCCGCTGGGGGCTTTCATGAGCACCCCCCAGATCTGGACGGTTTTCGAGGACAATCCTTTTATCCACAGTTCAACTTTGGGTGGCAACCCCCTGAGCTGTGCAGCGGGAATCGAGACGCTTAAGGTTTTGCAGGAAGAAGAAATTCCCCAACAAGCCGCTCGCAAGGGGGAATACCTGCTTTCTGCTCTTCAAGGCTTGGCTATCCAGTTTGCTCCCCTCATTAAGGAGGTACGCGGTAAGGGTTTGCTCGTCGGGGTTGAATTTTTTGACTCTGATGTAGCTTCGCTTCTCGCCATGGAGATGGCACAGCGCAGGGTGCTGGTTGCTTATACCCTGAACAATCCCAAGGTTATACGTCTGGAACCACCGCTGGTGATTACTAAAGAAGAGCTGGATCTGGTGCTTGAGGTTTTCGAGGCATCACTAAAAAGCGTTCAGGGAATTCTGGAGGAAATAGGAGGGTGAGAGCTCAATGGCCAGAGTACGTGGTGAAATAGTGATTGAAGGCAACCCGGATGACGTTTACCAGAAAGCCAAAGATATCGAACGGCTGGCAAGTTTTTTGCCAGATCTTAAAGAAGTTAAGATATTGAAACAGGAAGGAAGCGAGGTAGAGAGTTTCTGGAAAGGAGAGTTTCAGGGTCGGGAAGTCAAGTGGACTGAAAGAGATGTCTGGGATGACACAGCCCGGGAGTGCCGTTTTTACGCAACGGGTGGCGATTTCAAAAAGTACGAAGGAGTGTGGCGCTTTGTCGAGGCGGGAGAAGAAAAAACTCGGGTAGAGCTCGAAATCGAGTACGACCTGGGCCTTCCCCTGGTGGGAGGTCTGATAAGTGCTTTCCTCAAAAAGAAAATGCAGGAAAACTTGCAGGCCATGCTGGAGGCACTCCAGAAATCCTGTCAGGGATAAAAATTTTAAAGCTGGTGATGGAGGATGGATAAAGACCGTTTCGCATTTATAATCCACGCCATGTCTGCTCAGGATATCAAGGATCATTTCAAGCCCCTAAAAATTCTTCCTTCCAGAGCGGTGGAATTTCTGGCTTCCAGGGTGAAGCCTTTTATCTTATCCGAGGTTCACGGAGTTCGTTCTCGGGCTACTGGCAAGGAAATAGAAGGTTATTTCGTAGGGTTACCTATGACCCCCCGGGTGCTTCTTGAGTATCCCTTTCCTTTTGTGGCTCGTAAAATTCGCGAGTGTGGTTTTCTGGCCCAGGAGAAAAAGGCAAAAATCATTGGTTTGGGAGCTTTTACTTCCGTAGCCGGGGATGGAGGGATTACTGTTAAAAAAGGGCTGGATATTGCTGTCACTACCGGGAATAGCTATACGGTGGCTACGGCTATTGAGGCTCTGAAAATAGCGGCCTCAAAGATGGACCTTGATTTGAATGAGGAAGAAATCTCGGTTGTGGGTGCGACTGGGTCCATTGGTAAAGCTTGTGCACTCATTCTGGCTGAAGAAGGAAAAAAAATACGCCTGGTAGGGCGAGACCCTGATAAAGTACGTGCTGTCCAGAAAGAAATAGAAGATAAGCTGGGAATCAAGGTTCCCGGCTTTGTGGACGTAGAGGAAGGCATTAGGAATTCGCGAGCTATTCTCACCGTAACTTCGGCTATTGGAGGCATCATCCGTGCCGATTGGATTGCCCGGGGAGCTGTCATTTGCGATGTGGCCCGTCCCCGCAACGTGGCTCATGAAGTGGCGAAGCAACGGAAGGATGTGCTGGTTATCGAAGGTGGCGTGGTGGATGTTCCTGGAGATCCCGATTTCGGGATGGATTTTGGTTATCCACCTGGTAAAGCCTATGCCTGCATGGCGGAAACCATGATTTTAACCCTGGAGGGACGTTTTGAAGATTACACGCTGGGTAAGGAGGTGGAGGTCGAGAAGGTAAAAGAAATTACCCGTCTTGCTGAAAAACATGGTTTTAAAGTTTCAGGGCTGCGTAGTTTTGGTCGGGAAATCAGCGATCAAGAAATCATCTTGATCAAAGAAGAGGCTTTGAAAAAGAATTCCTAATTCTTGGGGAGGGTAAAGATGGGTACTTTTTTGAGAATCGTGGGTATCATTGTCATGATTTTTGGAATTGCAGTGGCGGTTTTTTCGGTACTGGGACTGGGAAGTTTTATGCATTTTTTCCAATCTTCTTCGGAGTTTGCTCCTTTTGAGGGAGAGGAGTTTCCTCCCATGCAGGAGATGAGACCCTGGATGTGGATGGGAGGGGTAGCAGGAGCTGTTTTGGCTGGTTTTGGCACGTTTGTTGGGGGGGCAGCGCTTTTTTGCTTGGGTAGCATATACAACGAAGTCAGAAAACTGCGTGGATAGAAAGGAGTGAAGCATATGTCGAAGAAAGTGGTCATTATAGGTGGCGTGGCGGCTGGCCCCAAAGTTGCTGCAAAACTGAAGCGACTGGACCCGGAGGCTGAGGTGGTCATTCTGGAAAAGGGGAAGTTCCTCTCTTATGCGGGTTGTGGACTTCCCTATTACATCGGCGGTGATATCAAAGAGCAGAAAGAGTTAATGGAAACCCCGGTTGGGGTGATGCGGGATCCCGAGTATTTTGAAAAGATGAAAGGCGTGAAAGTCTACAATCGTACCGAAGCGTTGCGCATAGACCGCAAAAAGAAAGAAGTGGAAGCCCGCCGTATCGATACCGGAGAGGTGTTTTCGCTTACTTACGATTACTTGGTTTTGGCTACCGGTGCTGAAGTGGCCATTCCTCCTATCAAGGCAGTGGATCTGGAAAATCCGAATACTGAACTGAAGCTCCTGGATCTTGGTCATGTTTACACTCTGCATGGCATTGAGGATGCTGAAGCAATTCGCTGGACCATTCGGGAGAAGCTGGCCAAAAAGGCGGTGATCATAGGCGGTGGACTTATTGGGATGGAGATGACTGAGAGCTTGGTGAAAAGCGGGCTGGAGGTTACCATTATTGAAGTTCTTCCCGAGATTTTACCCATCCTTGATGAGGATATGGGAATTCTGGTGCGCCGCTATTGCCAGAAGAAAGGCGTTACTGTGAAAGTGGGAGAACGAGTGGAAAGAGTGGAAGGAGAAGGTGGTACGGTAAAAAGGGTTATCACTGATAAAAGTTCCTATGAGGCTGACCTGGTCATTCTGGCTACAGGTTTTCGTCCCAACGCAGATTTGGCTCGCAAGGCGGGTCTTGAGATTGGCCCCAACGGAGGCATTAAAGTGGATCTTTTCCTGCGCACCAGCGATCCCTGCATTTTTGCCTGTGGAGACTGTGTAGAAGTTGAAAACCTGGTCTGTGGAAAAAGTGCGTACATGCCTATGGGTTCTTTGGCCAACAAGCAAGGAAGAGTGGTGGCAATTAATATTGCTGGAGGTTCGGAAGCCTTTCGAGGAGCCGTCAACTCGGTCATCTTTAAACTTTTTGATTACACCATTGCTCGCTGCGGTCTGGGTGTGCGTCAGGCAAAGGAGATGGGATATGAAGTCGAATATGCGCTGGTTCCAGCTCCAGACAGGGCGCACTATTTCCCGGGCGCAAAGAGAGTCATCACTAAACTGGTAGTTGATAAAAAGAGTGGAAAACTGCTTGGTGGACAGTTCCTGGGTGAAGGGGAAGTTACCAAGAGCGTTTATGCCGTAGCTACAGCGCTTCACTATGGGGCAACGATTGAAGAAATTTCCAACCTCGATGTTCCCTATGCTCCTCCTTATGCTTCAGCAATTGACAATATCTGTGTGGCAGCCAATGTGGTTCGTAATAAACTTGAAGGTAAAATGGTAGGCATTTCGCCCCTTGAGGTGGAGCGTAAAAGAAAGCGGGGCGAAGATTTTTTGCTTTTGGATGTTCGCACTCCAGCTGAGTACCAAAAAGTTCGTATTCCGGGTAGTACTCTGATTCCCCTTGGTGCACTGCGCAGCAAACTTGACACTTTACCCCGGGACAAAGAAATTGTTGTTTTCTGTGCAGTTAGCTTGAGAGGTTATGAAGCTTCTCTAATTCTTAAGGCAGCTGGTTTTGAGAATGTGAAAGTTATGGACGGCGGTTTAGCTTGCTGGCCTTACGAGGTGGAGACCTGAGGCTTGAAAGCGTTGTAAAAGTATGAAACGGTTTGCCCGGAGCAGACTGTTCAATGTACTGATTGTTGTGCTTTTTCTGGTGGCCACATCTTTAGTCCTGGTCTTTCTTTTGCGTTCTCCCGAGAGATTGGGGGAGGAATCAGAGACAGAGGCTGAAGCTGAAAAGACTGAAGAGGCAGCGGAGTTGGGAATCAAGCTCCAGGGGATGATAGTCAGAGGCTGGGACGGTGATTTGCTCAAATGGCTATTGGAAGCACCTCAGGCCCAGCTTGACAAGAGCATAACCCGGATGCGCTGTGAAGGAGGCGTTCTGGTTTCTGTATTTGATGAAACGGGTAGTTTGCGGAGTACAATTCGTGCTGGCGAGGCAGAGCTGGATCTGGTAGAGGATGTTTTTAGCTTCAAAGGTAGCGTTGAGGCCGAGTCTGCTTCCGGGGATCGTCTTTTTGGTGAAGAGTTGGTGTATTATCCGGATGAAGAAAAAGTGGTTGCCCAGTCCCTGGTCAGAGTTTTGTTTGATCACAACTCGATTGAGAGCAAAGGCCTGGTGAGCGATATCGACTTTGAGCGCCCGGAATTTTTGGAAGTTGTTTCCGGGCGCTTTCAGATTGGCAATTAATTCTTCCTCTCAAAGAATTGCTCAACCTTTTTAAGCCAGTCTCGTATAGGTATCTGCTGGGGGCATTTTTCTTCGCAAATGCCGCATTCAACACAGTTACCTGGTCGCTCTTCTTCTTTGAGGAACCCAAAGTAGGTTTTTTCTGCCTGTTCTCTTTTATCCTGGAACTGAAAAACTTGATTGTAAAGACCAAAGAGGAAGGGAATGTTTACTCCCTGAGGGCAGGGGACGCAGTAGTGGCAGGTGGTACAGGGAATCGGCGCTTCTTTTTTAAGGATTGCCCGCACTTCATCTATGGCTTCCAGCTCTTCTTGGGTGAGTATTCCTGGGTGGGCGTTTCGGGCGATTTCGATGTTTTCTTTGACCTGTTCCATGGTGCTCATACCACTCAGGACTGTGGTTACCTCTTCCTGGTTCCACAGCCAGAGCAAAGCCCAGGCGGCAGGACTGCGATGGGGGTTTGCCTCTCGAAAGCGCTGCAGGGCAAATTCGGAGAGATTGACCAGATTGCCTCCTTTCAAGGGTTCCATGATTACCACTGCCAGCCCTTTGGAGTGGGCGTAAAGGAGGCCTTCTCTTCCTGCCTGAAAGTCAACGTCCAGATAGTTATATTGAATCTGACAGAACACCCAGGGATATGCATCAACTATTTTTTTGAAGGTTGGGAGGTCATCATGAAAAGAGAAGCCAAGGTGGAGAATATCTCCTCTTTCCATCGCTTTTTCGGCCCACTCGAGAACCCGGTGTTTGAGAACTGTTTCCCAGCGGTTTTTGTCAAGTGCATGTATCAGATAGAAATCGATATAGTCAGTGCTGAGTTTTTTGAGTTGTTCGGCAAGGTATTTGTCCAGGTCTTTTTCAGATTGAATCAGCCAGGTAGGCAACTTGGTGGCGATTTTGGTTTTTTCACGATACCCTTCCTTTAATGCTTTACCTACCACGATTTCACTGTTTCCTTTGTGGTAAGGGTAGGCGGTATCCACATAGTTAACTCCTTGGTCAATAGCGTAGCGAATCATGGCGATTGCTTCTTTTTCATCAATTTTTGACTCATCGTTTTTATCAAAGAGAGGAAGCCGCATGGCTCCAAAGCCAAGTATGGATACCTCAAAATCCAGTTTTCCAAATTTACGGTATTGCATTTTCTGACCTCCTTTCGGTGAGTAAACTTTCTGCAGTCAGCGTGTAGTCTGGATAAAAGAAAAAGGGATGCTGATGCTCATCAAGGAGCGTTTTGAGCTGGTCGGTAAGTCTCCAGGCATTTTCGATGAACGAGGAGTCTGGAAACAGTGCCCGGTCACCGCTCAGTATATCCAGTATGATTTTCTGGTAAGCCTGAGAAGATGCGCCCTTAAAGTTACCTGCGTAACTAAAATTGAGACGGGTGTCCATCGCAGAGAGTGTGGTGCCTGGCCTTTTGAGCCTGAGATAGAGATCTATCCTTTCTTCGGGCTGAATTTCCATATAAAGGGCGTTGGTGTAGTCAAGATGTGAGGAAAAAATCACTTTTATAAAAGAACGCTTTTCAGCCATTTTTTTGCCCGAAATCAGGTAAAAGGGGACCCCCCTCCAGCGAGGCGTAGCGACGAAAAGGGGAACTACAAAAAGAGTTTCCGTGGTTGAGTTCAGGTATCCGGTTTCTTCGCGATAGCTTGTGTATTGTCCGAGTTTAATGTGTTCTGGTGGTGGGAGATGTATCTTGGAAAGCAACTTGCTTTTTTCATAAGCCAGCGCTTCCAGAAAGCTGGCACATTCTCTGGGATCAGTTTCGCATAAAGGAGGTGCATCCACAGCGATTAGGGCCAGAAGCTGCAGAAGATGATTTTGTAGAACGTCCTTAATGGCCCCGGTCTGCTCGTAAAATACTTTTCTCTCTGCCACTCCCTCTCGCTCGCAAAGGCCAATGTGAACTTCCTTCACGAATTCTCTGGAGAGAAGCCTTTCCAGGAACCAGTTTTCGGCTTTCAGGATTATCAGGTTGAGGACGATTTCTTTCCCCAGGTAATGGTCCACATAGAAGATGTTTCTTTCCAGAAATGTTTGCTGCAGGGTTTGTTTTAATTTTTGGAAGCTGGGCAGATTGTCACCGAAGGGCTTTTCCAAAGCTACTTTGGCGTTTTTGAGAAGCGTTTCTGGGAAAAAGCTTTTTATCTGTCTCAAGGCATTTTGGTAGAGGTTGGGCAGGGTAGAGAGGTAAAAGATTGCTTCAGTGCAACATGCTGCAAGGTGCTGGTTCAATTTAACGAAGGTTGAGTCGTCTTCAATGTCACCTTGGAGGTAGTGGAGACATTTCCAGAATTCTCTTATGGAGTCTTCAGACAAAAGAGCAGGGTCTTTTTCAGTTAATGTTTTGAGCAAAAAATTTTGATAGTCGTCCTGACTGCTGAATCGCCGTCCTATGGCTACTACCTGGACGTTCTCAAGATCACCCCTGGCATACATGGTGACCAGGGCGGGGAATATTTTGTTAACGAACAAATTGCCTGTTCCTCCAAAAAAGATGAGGGTTTTCATTTAGAACCTCCAGAGGAGCACCCTGGCTGGTGCTCCATCGCATCCTTTGATATTCAAAGGAAAGGCAGATAGGAAATATGTTCCACATTGCACCTCATCAAGCTTGAGCCCTTCAATGATCAGGATGCCTTTGGAAAGCAAAATCTTGTGGGTGGGATGGCCGGGCTGGCTGCGCTCAATACCCAGCGAATCAATCCCAACTCCCCTAATCTCTTTTTCTGCTAAGAAGTAAGCCCCTTCCTGGGTGAGGTAAACATAATCTTCGCGCGAAAGATCCTGAAACGAGTTGTCAGTTTTGATGAGTAGGAAATGATCTTTGAGGATACAGGGTTCCCAGGGGAGTAATTCTTCCTTTCCAATGGCCTCTTTACCTCTTATTTCAATTAGCAGTGCAGGGCCAAAAAAGTTTTGCAGGGGAATCTGGTCAATGCTTTTTCCATCTTTGAGCATGTGCAGAGGGGCATCAACGTGGGTTCCAGTATGGCTTTCGAAAGTGATACGGGTCTCATTGGCTCCTTCTTCTATGCTGCGCACCTTTTCAAGTCTTGCTTTTTTATTGACCTCTCCCTTGTAAGAGGGCATGGTGGACTCAAGGGGTAAAGAAATATCGATTATTTCCAAAGTAATTCCCTCCTTTTTACTCTGCATAAATCATCTTTACCGTCATACCGCCATCGACGACCAAGTTCACTCCGGTTATAAAGGAAGCTTCTTCGGAGGATAGGAATAGGCAGGCATAGGCTATATCTTCGGGTTTGCCTACTCTACCTGCAGGGTGCTGCAGGTGGTCGATGTCCCGGAGCAACGGTTCTTTCCTGATGCTCCGCTTTTTCCAATTGGAGGTTTCAATCCACCCCGGTGAGATAGCATTTACCCGGATTCCGCGCGGAGCAAGCGATATGGCCATAGCGTGAGTCAGGGCAAGGATTCCACCCTTTGAGGCGGAATAAGCTTCGGTGTTAGGTTCTGACATCAATGCCCGTGTGGAGGCGATGTTGATGATACTTGCTCCCCGGGGCATCAATGGTAGAAGATAGCGAGTTACAAGGTAAACGCTTTGCAGGTTGGTAGCAATTACCCGATTCCACTCCTCAGTGCTCAGTTCTTCAAGCGGTTTCACAATATTTATTCCTGCGTTGTTGATTAAAATATCGACCCGGTTCCACACCTTAGCGAGGTGCGTTGCGCTTTCTCTGACTTCCGTTTCGCTAGCTACATCACAGGGAAGAGGCAAAAATCGAGAAGCAAGTCCTGAATATTCATCTTGCAGGTCCTCGAGCGCTTCCTGGTCTATGTCCCAGGGAGAAACCAGGGCTCCCTGTTCAGCAAATATTTTGCTTATTGCTCGACCAATACCCTGGGCTCCACCAGTTACGACCACTTTCTTATTTGTGGGAGAAAACATTTTTGACCTCCCCATAAAGTGAAGTTTACAATTAAAGTATAGCGGAGTTAATGCCAATGGCCAAATCCTATTTTCCCTGTAGCTATCTTTTGTTGGTCAGGTTTGATAAAGATGTATGGGTAAAAGTTGGGGCACTGGGTGAGGTTTTCCTGCCTGAAGGGTGGTATGTTTATGCAGGCAGAGCTAAAAGGGGTATTTATCAGCGGATCAGAAGACATCTTGGACGAGAGAAAAAGCGTTTCTGGCACGTTGATTATTTACTTGAGGGAGGAAAGGTGCAGGGGGTTGCAGTGTTCAAAGGTGACGTTGAATGTAAGCTGGTTCGTACTTTGTGTGAAATTGGAGTTTGTTCGGTTTTTCACCCGGGTTTGGGGTCTTCTGATTGTCGATGCAGGGCGCATTTTTTGAGAGCAAAAGAGAAACTCGTTTTTTCCTGGTTGAACATAGGAAGTTTTCTAAAGAAGGAGGGCCTTCTGGTAGAGGAAGTGATTGTCTGTTTTTCGGAGAAGGGTTCTCTCAAAGATTCTGAAATAAAAGTTCTTGCATCATCTGGGCATTGCGTATCGCATAATCCCGAAAGCAATTGTTGAACATAACAAAGATTCTTTCAGGGTTTGCGCTTTTTGACTTTTCCTGAATGACTCTGCTCCAGGTGGATAGTTCTTCTCTGGTATAAAAGTAGTTAAACCGTTCCCATACCGTGGCGTTCTTCTTCTGCCAGGCAGCACTGTTTCGTCCGTGGAAGCGAATTACCATGGTTGGGGAAGTAACCTCGACCACCGGAGGTACTGTCCAGGGAAGCTGGGGTTCGTCTACTGCCACATAGCTCATCTGATTTTTGCGTAAGAAGGAAAAGGTATGTCGTGCTTCTTCCTTACTTTTAAGCCAGCTTCGGTTGCGAAACTCGATGGCTATGGGAAAGGGGGCAAAGCTTTCTCGCAACTTTGAAAGGTGTTCCAGGTTCTCACTGGTTTTGGAAAACCAGGGTGGAAGTTGAAAGAGCAAATATCCCAGCTTACCTGCTTCAAGCATAGGCAAAAGAAGTGAAGAAAAGTAGTGGACAACTTCTTTTTGAAATTCTGAGGAACATTCCTTCCAGAAGATAATATCTTTGCTTTTTAGCTTTTGAGGTAAAGCATCCTGCAGGGTAAGGGGAAGTGTTTTCCAGGGTGTCTGGTGCGCGGTGAAAAGAGAAAAGGCCTTAACACCAAATAGGAAATCTTGAGGGGTTCGCTCTATCCAGTTCAAAACATTGCGAAGCGAAGGTAGGGCATAGAAAATGGAATCTATTTCCACCGTGTTGAAACAAGTAGCGTAGTAGCGTAGACGCTGTTCGCTGCTTTTGACCTGTTTGGGATAAAAACCACTTTCAAGGAGTGTTTTATCCGTCCAGGAACAAGTGCCAATGAAGTACTGGTTTTGGGCAATCACATTTTTTATTCTAAAGCACTGAGGTTCGATGTCAAGATGGCGAGTGGTTTGAGAAAGGGAGGTTCGCTGGTTTTTTTAAGCATTTCAGGTGTTCGATTTATTTTCTGTTTTTCAGCGACCACCAGGTTACTCCACAGATAACCAGCGCTCCTCCAAGCAATGACCATTTGCCTGGGGATTCCCCGATAACCAGGAATACCCACAGCGGGTTAAGTATGGGTTCAATTATGGGAATAAGGCAGGCTGCCAGAGCAGTTACCATTTTCACTGCCTTCACGTACAGGATGTATGGAAAGCCAATTTGAAGCGTCCCAAGGAGAAGTAGTGAAGTTACGCTCTTGGGGTCGAGAGGAAAATCTCGGAGCATAAAAGGCAAGCCTATCAGTGCAGTGAGCAGGTTTCCAAGCAGGACGGATTCGAAAGGCGAGCCGTCTTTTTGGAGCCGTAAAAATATGGCCAGCAAAGCAAAGGCCCAGCCACTGGCGATGGCTAAAAGATTTCCCAGCAGGTTGCTCCCTTCCAGTTTATCCAAGAAAAAAAGGAGCATTCCTCCAAAGACCGTGAAAATCGCCCACCAGTCCCTGTGGGTGGTTTTCTCACTCAAAACAGGACCAGAAAGCAGGGCCACGTAAATGGGAGCACTGTACTGAAGTAGAATGGCAGCAGCGGCCGTGGTTAACTTGGTAGCAGCTACAAAAAGGGCTACCGTTCCTGCATAGCTCAAGGCTCCACCAAGCTGAGGGAGGCTCCAGGTAAAGCGGGGATGACGTAAATAAAGCAGAAACACCAAAGCAGCAATGGCACTTCGTGTGCCAGCTATGGCCAGAGGATGCCAGGGAACCGACTTGATGAGCATGCCCCCGGTACTCCACATAAAAGCAGTGATTAGTAATAGAAAAGTGCCCTGTTTTATTCTGATTAGCATCGTTTTCCTATTATAGCTTTTCGCTGACTTCACCGAAAGAAGGTTTCTAAAGGTTTTTCGAAGTGTTATAATCCTGAAAAAGGAGGGAAGTGCCATGTTAACCTACTTAAAGTTCATCATTTCTGTGGCTATTCCACTGGTTGCCGGGTTTGCAGGTTCTCTATTCACTTCTCAGTCACTTGAAGACTGGTATCCAGCGTTGCGTAAACCCTTTTTTACTCCTCCCAACTGGTTGTTTTTTCCAGTCTGGACCACGCTCTTTGTGTTAATGGGGATTGCTTTTTATCTTGTTTGGCAGAGAAACTTTGCAGGTTACAGGGTAGTGCTCTATCTTTATTGCTTGCAACTTGTTGCTAACGTTCTGTGGTCCTGGTTCTTTTTCGGATTGCGCCGTCCGGAATGGGCTCTGGTGGATATCCTGGTACTCTGGGTGCTCATTCTGGCTTGCATTGTTTCTTTTTACCGTATTTCGCATCTTGCTGGATATCTGCTCCTGCCTTATCTGGGTTGGGTTTCGCTGGCCAGCTTTCTCAATTATTTTATCGTGCGCCTAAATTGACTTTACCTGTTCACAGAATTTTCACACTCCTTTCCTTGTTTTGCCTCAGCTCCCCTGTATTATGGAGTTGCATTACAAAAAAGCGAACAAGGGAGGTAGAGGCAGATGAAAAGAAAAACTCTAATTGGTTTGCTGGTTGGTGCGATGCTGGTTTTTGGAGTTGCTTTTTCAGCTTTTGCTCTGGCTGGACCAGGCAGGGGCTGGATGTGGCAGGAAGAAGGGATAGTTTCTTTCCTTGACAAACAATTTGACCTTACCGATGAGCAGGAAGCAAAATTTGATGAATTAAGGGTTCAGATGTTCGAGGAACTCAAACCTTTGCGTCTTGAGCTTCAGCAGATTCAGATGGACCTTCAGGAGGCTCGCTTAAAAGGTGAGTCTGGTGAGGTTATCAAGGAAAAACTTTCTCAACTGCTTGACCTGTGGGATAAGATTCAGGAAGTACACCTCAAATATGCCAAAGAGTTTCTGAATCTCCTTACTCCAGAGCAGCTTAGCAAAGCTTCTTTCCCGGCTTTCCCGGGTTGGGGTTTCTTTGGCGGTAAAGTTGGAGATACAGATAGACCAGGTTTTCGGGCTTTTGATGGACGAAAGGCTCCCCTCCAGAGAAGGGCTGGCCCCTGCTGGTAGTGGTAATGTAGGTCCTGTTTTTACGGAGTAGGGGTGAGCTTCTCGACAAGATGGGGCGCATTAATGCGCCCCATCTTGTTTTTATGTACAGGATTTTTAGTAGTTAGATTGTTAGATTTCTTTGATAAAAGCTCTCTATGGTGGTTAAGAGGCGCATTTTGGCAAAATATTTTATGTTGATTTTCTAAAGAAGCTCGGAGCGGGCTTCTTAACAAAACTTTTGCAGGAAGTACACGGCAATTTCGTTTGTTGAAGGAGGGCTGGAAGTGGCAAAAGAATTGAGCTTTGAACACTGTCAGGAAGCTGCGACAATTCTTGATTATGTGGAGGCACTTTTTCGAGGGGAGCGTCCCCGGGAACCTCGGGTTGTGTATCCCCTGCATGTAAAGGTTTTGAACGCCTTTAAAAGGCTTTTTGAAAACGAGGCGAGAATGTCGAAAGGCTCGCGAGAGCTGCTTGATGCTGCAGCTTCTCTGAGTAGTTTTGATGTAGAAATGGCTCATGTTGCTGGGGTTATATCGGAGCTTGCTGAGGAAATTAACAACATTAGCCAGTCCAATCTTGCAGTAGTAGAAGAAACTATTGCTGGTATGGATGAGGTTAATCGGGCTATTAGTCAAATTTCAGAAAATCTGGGAAGGTTGGTTGACGAAACCCGTGCGTTGCACAAGCAAAACGATGAAAGTATTTCTCTGTTGCAGGAAGTGGTTTCTCTTAAAGATGCTCTGCTACAAGAAGCACACATTATGAATGAAAAAAGTCAACGGTTAATCGATCTGGTCAAGGAAGTGGAGAAGATAGTGGATAGTGTGGAGGAAGTTGCAGAGCGCACTAATCTTCTTGCGCTTAATGCTGCTATTGAGGCGGCAAGAGCTGGTGATGCAGGACGTGGTTTCGCGGTGGTAGCTCAGGAGATTCGCAAGCTGGCAGATAACACACGTAAAAACCTGGAAGGAATGCGACAGTTTATGCAACACATTCAGGATACTGCTCAAGAAAGCGAGAGAAGCCTTCAAAGTACCATTGGAGCAAGCGAAAAGATCAGCGAAAAAATAGAATTGGTTCAGAATACAACCGAAAAAACAGTGGAAATGTTTGATAGGATAAGCGGGAATGTCGAGGAAGTTAATCACTTTGCGGATGAAATTCGCCGATCGGCTTTGGAAGTGAATCAGGCTATGGAATCTTTGGGTAAAGACGCAGAGCACCTGAGTCAGCTTACTGAGAAGGCTAATGATTATGCTCGTAAGGTTAACAGTATTTCTAAAAGAGCTTCTCATATTGATGATACCATCTCGGGAATAGTGGCTGAGATGTTTGAAGGATTGGAAAAAGGCCTACACAGGGTAACCGATGAAGAAATCATTGAGAGAATTGAAAAGGCTCGTCGTGCTCATGGTGAGTGGATGAAGCTTCTGGAGGAAATGGTCAAGACCATGCAAGTTTATCCTTTGCAAGTGAATTCAAGAAAATGCGCTTTCGGGCATTTTTACTATTCAGTTCCTTTAAACCGTGACGCTATCGTAGAAGAGTGGAGAGAAATTGAAACTGTTCATAACAGACTGCACCGCCTGGGTGAGGAGGTCATTGAAGCGATCAAAAGAGGAGATAAAATTTCTGCTGAATCCCTTTACAAGGAGACCTTTGATTGCTCAAAGGAACTGTTAAAACATTTGCAAGCCGTGGAAGAAAAGCTAAAGCTTGCCTCTGGTGTAGAGTGAGACTACTTGATCTTGGATGTTTGGAGATGAAAGGGGGTGTTGTTTTCTGGTTTTTTCTTCTTTTCTTGAAGAAGAGTTGGATGAGGGTTTAGACTTTCCTGCGATACCGTTATTTGATTTGCTCCTTTGTCTTGCCGAAGTGGTGGATCTGGTTAGTCCTCGTCTTTTTGATCACCATTTGAAGGTAGGGTATCTTGCTTATCGTCTTGGTGAAGCTATGGGATTTCCTGAGAGAGGACAGGAACAGCTCCTTTTTGCTGGGTTAATTCATGACAGTGGTGCTTTCTCTTTGAAAGAACGTCTTGAAGCCCTGGAATTTGAGTTCAGTAATCTTCATTACCATGCTTTCGTAGCTCATTTGCTTTTTAAGGAGTTTTCTTTCCTTCCCGAAATTTCCCGGATATTACTTTTCCATCATCTTCCCTGGGAGGGAGGAAAGGGTTCCTACTGGCAGGGAGATAGGGTTCCTCTGGAGAGCCACGTCCTGCATTTTGCTGATAGATTAAGTATTCTTTTTAAAGCAGACAATGAACCTCTGGAGGAAGTGCGCCGGGTTGGGGAAATTTTGAGGGAACATGTTCCTGAAATTTTCCATCCTGAAGTTTTCGAGGCCTTTTCTTCCTTGCTTGCCAGGGATTATGTGTGGTTTGACTTTTCGTCTCGGGATTTACACCGGATAATCCTGGAAAATGCTTCACCGCAAAAAAAGTGTGTGAATCCCAGTGATTTCCTGGCTCTGGTGAAGCTTGTTTCACATCTCATCGATTTCAGAAGTCCCTTCACAGTAACTCATTCTGCGGGTGTGGCCCAGGTAGCGCTTTTTTTGTCCAAACTGGTTGGATTGGAGAAAAACAAACGGTTTTTATTCTTTGGGATTACCTTCTTGCACGATCTGGGAAAGCTTGCTATTCCGCTGGAGATTTTGGAAAAAGCCGGACCCCTTACTCAGAAAGAACATAACATTGTGAGGTCTCACCCCTACTATACTTATCGAGCACTTGCTTCCGTACCCTCTTTGCGTGTACCCGCTCGGTGGGCAGCTGAACACCACGAGCGTCTTAACGGTGGGGGGTATCCTTTTGGTTTAAAGGGTGAAGAAATTTCTTTAGAATCTCGTATTGTGGCAGTGGCTGATGTTTTTGTGGCTCTTTGTGAAGATCGCCCTTATCGGAAAGGGCTTAGCAGGGCTGAAGTGAAAGAAATTCTTGGCAGGTTGGCTTCTGAGGGGAACCTCGATGAGAGCTTAATTTCTTTACTTTTTGAAAACCTGGATGAAATTGATGAAACAAGAAAAATAGCTCAGGAGGAAGCCGTCCGGGAGTATCAGATGTTTCGTTCCCGCCTGAAAGACTTCAGAAACAAATTCTTTCCAAAATAGAGTTAATATGCTGTTTTTAGTTGTTTTTCTGGGTTGAGTGGGTGTGATTACCCGGAAAATACTAATTTCGAGAGTTTTGCCGTTTTCGGGGTAATCTTTTCTTTCGCTTTCTGGGTTTTTGAGTGAAGTTTTAGCCTTGTTTGTGCTCTTTTGAAGATGCTGCAGTGATGCCTCACCTAAAAATCTTGATGAAATGGATTCGTTGCCTCATTTAAAATTCTATACCAAATTCACCTCCTTAGGGTGAGGAATGGAATCATTTTTCAAGGTAACCATCTCGAACAATTGACATTGGTTACATCAAGAGTTTGGCAGAAATCCCCACTGGGGTTTCCGCCATCGTGGGCAACCAGATCCATTTCACAGAATCCCGGTCTTTTCTCATCCCAATCAGCAAAAGTTCGAACTGGAATCTGGTGTTTGAGAAGCGTTCCGGGCTTGGTGTAGGACCGAAAGGTGAAGGTGAGCTTTCGTTTTTCCTTTTGGAGAAGCCGATCGACGGTCGCTGGAGAAATAGAAAGAAGTTTGGCTTTGACCTCTTGGGAAAGAACCAGTTCCTCATGCTTTTCCAGTTTTTTGATCATCCAAGGAAGTGAGGGAGCGAGTCTTTTCCCACAGGGGCAATCAAAGATGAGCCAGATCTTTTTTAAAGAAGAAAGGACTTCCTCATCATAGATCTTTTTTCGGTTCCTTTTTACCTTGGTGATGGATCCAATGACTCGATACTTTTTGCCGTTTCGTCCGGTGAGATAGACTTTCCGTCTATGATGAGAAAGGAGCCAGGAGGCATACGTCCGGGTGTATCCAGTGAGATGGACGAGTTCATCCAAGATCTTTCTTTTTTCTTTCTTAGTGGCTTTTTGATACTCGGGTGCCATTTTCTTAATGATTTCCCTTCTGGTATTCATGGTGAGCTCCATTTCGTTACCTCCTGTTTTAAAAAAATCACCTGGAGGTAGAATAGTTTATATCAAGATTTTTAGTTGAGGCAACGATAGGAGTTCATCAAGATTTTAGATGATTCAACTCGGGGGCTTGACAAAGTAATAGTTTTCTGTTACTTTACCAAATGATAACTAACATTTGTATGATAAACTCTAAGGAGGGGGTGGATGAATGAGTTTTCAATTTGCAGAGTTTGACCTCACAGATAAAACCGCATTGGTTACTGGAGCAGCCCAGGGTATTGGCAAAGCCATTGCCTTGCTTTTTGCAAGTAAAGGTGCAGACCTTGTTCTTGTTGACCTTAAAGAAGGAGTAAAAAATTTGGCCGAAGAAGTCGCAAAACTGGGCAAGAGAGCGCTTCCTATTGTAGCTGACCTCACCGATTTTTCCTCGCTTCCTGGAGTGGTAGAGAAAGCAATGGATGTTTTTTCAAAAATAGACATCCTGGTGAATAACGCTGGAGTAGCCATTCTCGATGATGCTGAAAATCTTTCTGAAGAAGCCTGGGATAAGACAATGGATATCAATCTTAAGGCTCCGTTTTTGCTCTCTCAACTTGTGGGAAGAGAAATGATCAAAAGAAAAAGCGGCAAGATCATCAACATCGCTTCCCAGGCGGGCATCGTTGCTCTTGATAGGCATGTTGCGTATTGCACAAGCAAGGCTGGTTTAATTGCTATGACCAAAGTGCTGGCGCTTGAGTGGGGCGAATTTGGTATTAACGTGAATGCCATTGCTCCCACCGTGGTGCTTACCGAGTTGGGCAAGAAAGCTTGGGCGGGAGAAGTTGGAGAGGCTATGAAGCAGAAGATACCTTTACGCAGGTTTGCTCTTCCCGAAGAAATCGCTGCTGCAGCCCTGTTTTTGGCAAGCAATGCTTCCGACATGATTACCGGTACCACCTTGGTTGTAGACGGTGGCTACACCATACAGTAGGGGGGATCTTTTATGCGCCTTAAAGACAAAGTGGCTATTGTTACTGGTGCGGGTCAGGGGATTGGAAAAGCGATTGCTCTTGGTTTGGCGAAAGAAGGTTGTTCGGTAATCGTCAACGATGTTAACGAACAAACTGGACAGCAAACTGCCCAGGAAATTCAGGATTTGGGAAGAAAGGCGATATTTGTTCAGGGCGATGTGAGCAAGATAGAGACTGCGTATAAACTCAGAGATACTGCGCTGGAAGAGTTTGGGAGAATCGATATTTTAGTCAATAATGCTGGAATCATGATTTCTGGTCTGGTGGTTGATTACCGCGAGGAGGACTGGGACCGCATTTTTGCTGTTAACGCAAAAAGCGTTTTTCTAATGTGCAAGGTCATAGGTAAAGTGATGATTGACCAGCGCTATGGGAAAATTGTCAACGTGGCTTCCATAGGTGCTAAAGATGGAGATCGCTATCAGGCTGCTTATGCGGCAACCAAGGCTGCAGTTATGAACTTCAGCCGCGCTTTTTCCAAAGAAGTTGCCCAGTACGGGATAAACGTTAACTCTATTTGTCCTGGTTTTGTGGATACTGAAATGGGCAAGGTAAATCTTGCTGACCCTGAAAAGAGAAAAAAGTTTATAGAGAGAACGCCCAAAGGCAGAGTGAGTGTTCCCGAGGATATGGTGGGGCTCACGGTATTTCTGTGTACTGATGAGTCCGAGTTTATCGTTGGTCAAGCCATTAATGTGGACGGAGGAGTACTTTACTACTGATTGGAAGGAGCGAAAATGGTGTCTGGACGGTATATTTTGGGAGTGGACCTTGGCACCTCTTCAATAAAAGCCTCCGTTCTGGATTTAAAGGAGAAAAACATAATCAACGATAGTGTTCCTCTTGAAGTTTCCTATCCGGACTCCTTCAGCGCCGAACAGAATCCTCAAGATTGGTGGCAGGGTTTTGTGGGCTTGATACACAAACTCGCGCAGAAGCTCGGCAATCTCAGGGAAATCCAGGCCGTAGGTCTTTCCGGGCAGATGCTGGGTCTGGTGCTCATGGATAAGGGAGGTAGCCCAGTTCGCCCTTGTCTTATCTGGTGTGATCAGCGCAGTCACCGGGAGAATGAGGAGATTAAAAGTAAACTGGGCTTGGAGAGGGTTGTGAGGATGACAGCAAATACACCTCTTCCCGGCTACTGGCTTCCTAAGATTTTATGGCTGCGCAAGCACGAGCCTGAAAATCTCAAGCATACCAGTAAATTTCTCCTCCCCAAGGATTTTTTGCGTTTTAAGCTCACGGGGGTATATGCTACGGATGTTTCAGATGCTTCGGGCACCCTCCTTTTTGACGTTCAGAATCGCTGTTGGTCAAAGGAAATTTTGAGCATCTTCTCCATCGATGAAAGCCTTCTCCCTCAGGCCGTTGAGTCAACGACAATAACTGGCCAGATTACACAAAAAGCTGCTCTGGAGACTGGTCTTCCCGAAGGCATTCCTGTGGTGGGTGGTGGAGGGGACCAATCCTCAGGCGGTATAGGTCTGGGGGTTATCCGAGATGGCATTATTTCTTGTGTTTTAGGTACTTCAGGTGTAGTTATGGCGAAAACTGATGACGTCAAGCTTGACTTTGAAAACCGGGGTTTGCATTCCTTTTGTTATTCCATGCCAGGAAAATGGTTTTTGATGGGTTGTACGCTGGCAGCCGGTGGTTCTTACCGCTGGTTGCGTGAAGCACTTTCAGTCATAAAACCTGACCTGAGTTTTTCGGAAATGAACAGGCTTGCCGAAAGCGTTCCTGCGGGTAGTGAAGGACTTTTGTTTTTGCCTTATCTTATTGGGGAGCGCACTCCTCATTCTGACCCTATGGCACGGGGAGTTTTTGTGGGCTTGAGCTATCGGCACACAACTGCACATATTGTTCGTTCAGTCATTGAGGGCGTTGCCTTCAGTCAAAAAGACTCAGTGGAGATTTTGAAAAGTTTTTCGCTTACTGGGGAAACTTTGGTGCTTTCGGGTGGAGCAGCTAAAAGCCCTCTCTGGTGCCAGATTCTTGCTGATGTAATTGGTATCACCACCCAGACTACCAACATAGAAGATCCTGCTTCTTCAGGAGCGGCTTTTATTGCAGGTGTGGGTTCAAGAGCCTTTGGTTCTTTTGAAGAGGTTTGTGATTTGTTCATTCGAAGATTACAGTCTTTTGAGCCTTCCTCGGAAACGGTCGAGGGTTATGGAGAAAAGTATATTGCCTACAAAAAGGTCTACCACAGCTTGAAGGAGGTTTTCCCTCTACTTCAAATATAGGTATAATATGTGAAATTATGACCTGGTCGGAGGAGAGAAGCTTTGCCGAGACCGAAGTCTGATAATCCTGAGTTGATGGCCAAGATTGCACGTATGTATTATGAAGATGAGCTGAACATCATTGAAATTGCAGATATATTTGGTGTTTCCCGACAGCTTTGTTCCCGTCTTTTGAAGGAAGCAAAAGACCGAGGTTTGGTGCAAATCAGAATTGTAGATCCCACCAGAGAGCGCGAAAAGGAAATCGAGGATCGACTTCAGGAAGTTTTTGGCCTGCGAGCGGTAAGATGTGTGGAAACCTTTACCCTGGAAAGTGAGCTGACAAGGAAAATCGTTGGGGCAGCAGCAGGACACTTTTTGCTTCGGCTTTTGAAGGCTGGAGATACTATCGGTGTGGCTTACGGAAGAACCATTTATGAAGTAGTTCGCCTGATGCGTCCCAGTGTGTCCATTCCTAACCTGACCGTTGTCCAGATTATGGGAGGTATGAGCCGGGTTTCTGGAGATATTATGGCCACTGAGATACCTCGCAGATTAGGAGAGGTTCTCAAGGCAAAGGTGGTGTATCTTCTGGCACCTGCTTTCACCAAAGACCGAGCTTCAAAGGAGGCTATGCTTCAGGATCCCACTATTAGGGCAACGCTTTCTGAGAAGCTGGATGTGGCTCTGGTCGGTATTGGTGGGGTTTCTCCAGACTCAACGCTTATTCGCACTGGAACAATTACTCAAGAGGAGTTTCAGGAACTTGTAAATAGGAAAGCGGTAGGCGATGTAGTGGGAACCTATTACAACTTACAAGGTGAAATTGTGCATTTTTCGGGAGACGAACGCAGAATTGCTTTGTCGGTTGACGACTTGCGCCAGGTTCCCTGGGTGGTTGGAGTGGTAGGAGGCCTGGAAAAGGTTGATGCTATTTTGGGGGCATTGCGGGGTAGGTTGGTCAACGCTTTGGTGATTGATAGCGTAACTGCTCGAGAAGTCCTTAAAAGAGGCGGTTTCAATATCCAACCTGGAGATTAGGTAAAATTTTTCCAAATTTGTTCTGAAAATATATTGCGTTTGCTTGACAATGTTTTTATTTTACCTTAAATTATGACTGATGTTATTTAACAGAAGTAATAAATTAGTCTGAATCGGGAGGTGATGAGTATAGAAAAAGAGTTGGGATATATGCAAAAACTCTTTAACAGTGTGTTTGCATTGGCTAATTGATTAATTTGAATGGGAGGGATGTTTGGTGAGTCGTTTTCTGAAAGTAGTAGGAGTTATTGGTATCGCTATTTTCCTTTTAAGCGCGGTGGTTTTTGCTCAGGAGGAAGATCTTCTTTCGTACTGTCAGAAAGCCAAAATCAACTGGAGAGCTTACGAAGGTACTCAGTTAACCATTGGTTTGAATAAGCATCCTTTCACAGAATCACTACGCCCCCTTATCCCAGTTTTTGAGGAACTTACAGGTATGAAAGTAGCTTATGTCATATTACCCGAGGAAGAATATTTTGAAAAGCTATTGATTGACCTTTCCAGTGGCGGAGGTATTTTTGACGTATATATGACTTCCCCCATGTTTGAGTGGCGTTACCAGTATGCAGGATGGATCGAAGATCTGAACAAATACTGGAATGACCCCAACCTTACTGACCAGGAGTGGTATGACAGAGAGGACTTTTATGACAAGCCCTTGCGTGCCAACATGTGGGATGGGACCATTGGTGGTGGCCTGGGTCAGGGCCGCTGGAATGCCATCCCGGTGATGGTTGAGTTTTATTGCCAGGCCTACAGGAACGATCTGAGAGAAAAATGGGGTCTGACTGTGGCTCAGACCTATCCAGAGTTACTCGACGTTTTGACCAAGGCAGCTGAGTTGGGTAAAAAAGAACGTCCCCCAGTTTATGGGGTTGCAAATAGGGGTATTAAGAGTTGGTCAACAGTGCACTCAGGTTACTTCACTGCTTTCTTGAGCTACGGCCAGCGAGACCTGACTCCGGATTTGTATGCGGCAATCAATACCCCTGAAGCGATCGAAATAACCAAGATCTGGATTGACATCCTCAAAAAAGCAGGACCTCCGGGCTGGCCAAATTATACCTGGTATGACGCAAAGCAGAGCTTTGCGGCTGGCAGGTTCTATGAAATTACTGACTGTGACTTTTTTGCCGCAACCTATGAGAATCCCAACCAGTCGGTAGTGGCTGGTAAAGTTGGATATGCTCTTCCTCCAAAGGGACCGGACGGAACCATCAAATCCAACATGTGGACCTGGTCGCTGGGTATGAGTTCGCTGTCCAAGCATAAAGAAGCTGCATGGCTCTTCTTGCAGTGGGCAACTGCCCCTATGACCATGCTTGACGCAACTCTTAAACATGATAACTTCAATCCTACTCGTAAATCCGTGTGGGAAAATCCGGCGGTTATTGAAAAGACTATGAAATGGGGAACCAAACCTGGTGAATACAGAGAACTGGTTGACGCAATGTATGCTCAGTATGGAGATGTTGCCTGGATGCCCAATCCAGACGTTACCACGGTTGGCGATATCTGGGCTGAGGCTTTACATGAAGCGTATGAGGACAAAAAGACTGTAGAGGAAGCTCTCAACGACGCAGCTGCAAAGATCAACGAATTCATGGCAAAGTGGAGAGAAAAGAAGGAGTAAATATCCAAAGTACGTTTAACCTCCTCCTGGTCCATCCTTCTGGCGGACCAGGAGGAGGTTAAAGAAGGGAGCTTGATGAGAATGCTAAAGCAAGTTGCCAAAAAGAAGAACATCGCTTTCTGGCTTTTTTTGCCGGCCTTTGCCTTAACGGTAGGCATTCTGGTTCCTTTTGGTTATTCAGTTGCCATGTCGTTTACCAATCTTAATCTTACTGCCGGAACCAAGGCTTTCATAGGTTTAGGCAATTATATAAAAATGATGAAAGACCCAGAATTTTGGAACTCTTTAAAGGTGACGATCTTTTTCACGATTGGAGCCGTTGCTTTTGAAGTTCTGGTGGGCTTTGCTGCTGCGTATCTTCTTAATCTGGGGTTGATGGGCCAGAGAATTTATCGCACTCTTTTTCTGGTTCCGGTGATGTTGCCTCCAACTGTAGCGGCCATTATGTGGAAACTCATGATGGCACCCATACAGGGGGTGTTAAATTATCTTTTGCAACTTGCAGGATTTCTTGGCCTTGAATGGCTTGGTTCTTCAAAAACAGCCCTCATGTCAGTAATTTTGATCGATGCATACGTTTTTATCCCCTTCTGTGGAATGATTTTTCTGGCTGGAGTGCAAAATCTTCCGAAAGAACCTTATGAAGCTGCGGCGGTTGACGGAGTTTCAAGCTGGTTCGTTTTTCGTAAGTTGACTCTCCCGCTTTTAAAGCCGGTGATTCTTATCGTATTGTTGTTCAGGATTATGGATTGTTTAAAGCACTTTGACATAATCTACGCAGCTACCAAAGGTGGACCTGCCAGTGCTACTATGACTTTAACAGTGCAGGCTTATTATCACAGTTTTCGCTGGACGGATATGGGTTATGCCTTTGCCCACCTAGTTGTTCTCTGGGCTATTGTCTACGTTTTGAGTTATTTCATTGTTGAACAGTGGAAAAAAGCCGTGGCTGAAGTGCACGGAAGATAGGGGGTGAGAGAGAATGAGAGACGACGGACTTTCTGTTGGCAAGGCTCTGGCCATTTTTGGATTAGTTTTAATAATGTTGTGGACCCTTTTTCCGTTGTACTGGATATTTTTGATGTCCATTAAGACACCAGTGGATGTTATTGCTTATCCTCCTAAGTTTGTTTTTGATCCCACGCTTGAGAATTATTCGGTTGTTTTGTTTGGAAAGGCCTGGCTTGGAAAGTATGAAACAGTGAAAACGGACTTTCCCCGCTATTTTCTCAACAGTATCATTGTTTGTTCCGGAGCGGTCGCTCTCAGTATGCTGGTTGGTGTTCCTGCTGCCTATTCTCTGGCCCGCTTTGATTTCAGAGGGAAAGAAAACTTTGCTTTTACACTGTTGAGTTTCCGTTTCGCTCCTGGTTTGATAGTTATAATTCCGCTCTACATTATTTTCAGGAAACTTGGTTTCTATGGGACCTATCATGGTATGATCATCGCCTACCAGGTTATTACCCTTCCTTTTGCTGTTTGGTTGATGCGAGGCTTTTTCGAAGATATTCCTCAGGAGCTTGAACAGGCAGCCCGGATTGATGGGTATACCTGGTGGGGAGTGTTTCGCAAGGTCAACATGCCCCTTGTAGCTCCGGGCATTGCAGCCACCGCCATTCTCTCTTTCATCTTTGCCTGGAATGACTTTTTATTTGGGCATGTTCTTTCTTCCGACGTTACCAGGCCAGTTACTCCTTCCTTGATGGGTTTTATTTCCTATGAACAGGTTCTGTGGGGACAAATGGCTGCTGCAGCGATCGTTACTCTGTTGCCTTCAGTGGTTCTGGCTTTCTTTATTCAGCGTTATCTGGTTAGAGGCTTAACTTTTGGAGCAGTAAAGGGTTAAGGTGGAGGTCTGCGGGATGAAAGAAGTCGAATTTGTAGAAGTGGTTAAAAAGTATGGAGATCTGGTGGCAGTGAATAACCTTAATTTAAAAGTTAATGATGGCGAACTGCTTGCAATACTTGGTGCTCCGGGCGCTGGAAAAAGCTCGACTTTAAAAATGGTAGCTGGCGTAGAGGATATTACTTCAGGAGTCATAAAAATTGGAGGTCAGGTAGTTAACGATCTGGATCCCTCCGAAAGAGATGTGGCGATGGCTTTTGAAACTTATGCTCTGTATCCTCACATATCAGTTTTTGAAAATATCGCTTTTCCTCTCCGTTCTCCCAAACGTGCTAAGTACTTTACTGAAGAAGATATTAAAAAAAGAGTACGGGAAGTAGCGGAATTTCTGGAAATAGATATGTTGCTTAACAGAAAACCTAAAGAACTCAGTGGAGGTCAAAGGCAGAGAGTTAGTTTGGCAAGATGTCTTATTAGAGACCCCAAGGTGTTTTTGCTCGATGAGCCCATCGCTCATCTTGATGCCAAGCTGAGACATAAGCTTAGGAGAGAGCTAAAAATCTGGCAGCAAAGAAAGAAAACTACCATGCTTTACACGACCACCGATTATCTGGAAGCCTTTTCTGTGGGAGACAGGATCGCTGTTTTGCATCGGGGTTCGCTTTTACAAGTGGGGACCTGGGATGAAATTTACGAACGGCCTGCTCACCGTTTTATTGGGCAGCTGGTCAGCGATCCCCCCATGAACTTTTTCCAAGGGCAGTTGGTAAGAAATGGAGGGGCAATTCTTTTTGAAACCAAAGGTATTCGTTTTGCGCTTTCTCCAGAAATTCAGAAGAGATTGATGGAGCGCAGCTTCGAAGAAGTGATTTTAGGCGTTTTTCCCAGTAAAGTGCTATTGGAGTTTTCGGATTTCCGTATGGAAGAACACACTGGAACGCTTGTTAAAGCTGTAGTTAGGTTTTCGGAGGTGCGGGGTTCCCGTAAAATCGTTTTTGCTCAGACGGGAGAGGGCGTTACTTTTACTGCTCAAGCTGCTTTGGGTATCCAGTGTCCTCCAGGAAGCGAAAGGGAGTTTTTCTTTCCTGCAGCTTCACTCCAGGTTTTCGACAACATTACTCAACGCAACGTTCTTTTACTTGATTAGGTGGGGTGGTGTAAGTAATGGCTGAGGTGCGAGTTGAGCATGTTTGGAAGTTTTATAGAGAGGAGCTCGGTGAATCAGGGAGAGTACTTGCGGTAGAGGATGTTTCTTTTGTGTGTGAAGATAAAAGTTTTTTATGCTTGCTTGGTCCATCAGGATGTGGGAAAACCACCACTTTACGTATGATTGCTGGTCTTGAAAAAATTTCGAAAGGCGATATTTACATTGGCCAAAGGAAGGTAAACAATCTGCATCCTCGGGACCGTCAAATTGCCATGGCTTTCGAGTCCTACGCTCTTTATCCTCCACTCACCGTTTTTGATAACATTGCTTTCCCGCTTAGAGCCCGGAAATACCCGGAGAAAAAGATACGCGATAAAATCAATACGGTTGCAGAGCTACTGGAAATCCAGGACATCCTTAACCACCGTCCAGCTCGCTTAAGCGGTGGAGAACAGCAACGAGTGTCCCTTGCTCGGGCTCTGGTCCGAGAGGATGCGCTGGTCACTTTAATGGACGAACCTATCTCTCACCTCGATTCACAACTCAAAGCAAAACTAAGAATTGAGTTAAAAAGGGTCCAGGAGGAGTGGGGGTTGACCGTTATATATGTCACTCATGATCAGCTTGAAGCACTGAGTATGGCTGATCGGGTGGTGGTCATGAATTTAGGAAGGATACAGCAAATTGGTTCACCAATTGAGCTTTACGAAAAGCCCAGCAACCTCTTTGTGGCGGGTTTTATAGGTGAGCCCCCCATGAACTTTATTGAGTGTGCTTTAGCTAAAGAAGGAGATAAGTTTTTTTTGCGGTCGACTTTTTTCAATTTTGAGCTGGATAGGGGGCTGGGTTCGGAAATTGCAAAAGAGAGTAAAGCTCCTCAAAAGTTAATCATGGGTGTAAGACCTGGTGATATGACTCTCGGAAAAAGCGAGGATGCTGAATCATATTCCTTGCAGGGACAAATTTTCAGTATAGAACCTCACGGGGAGTCTTCAGTGGTAATCCTTAACCTGGAGAAAGACGTACAGATTTACGTTGAGGTTCCAGGTCTTCCTGAGGCTGCTGAGGGCGAGGTTGCTTGGGTTTCTTTTTCCAAACAAAAGATGCACGTGTTTGATGGAGAAACCGGTGAAGTAATAAGGATTAGTTAGTTTGAAAGGGGTGTATAGAAGTGGAAAGAACGAGTGATATTCCTCGCAAAATGAAAGCGGTAGTGGCTTATAAGCCTGGGGACTATCGTTTGGAAGAAGTCGATGTTCCAGCAATTAACGAAGATGAGGTACTTTTGAGAGTGGGTGGTTGTGGTATTTGTGCTGGCGATGTGAAAGGATACCACGGTGCTCCTTCTTTCTGGGGAGGAGATGGCCAACCTGCTTGGATTATTGCTCCCTTTATTCCGGGTCACGAATTTTATGGACAGGTCGTAGCCATAGGTGATCAAGCCCGAGAGAAGTACGGATTAAACCTTGGTGATTGGGTAGTCTCAGAGCAAATTATTCCCTGTGGTAAGTGTCGCTTTTGTTTAGAGGGAAGTTACTGGATGTGCGAAGTGCACCACATTTACGGTTTCCAGGGCAAAGTTGCTGATGGTGCTTTTGCAGAATACGTGAAACTCCCTTCTACAGCCCGCAATTATCGTTTGCCGGACGGCTTTCCTCTGGAAGTGGCTCCTTATGTTGAGCCTCTGGCCTGTGCCATTCATGCTGTAGAACGGGCAGATATCCAGTTTTACGATGTAGTGGTAATTGCTGGTATGGGTGCTCTGGGATTAGGCATGCTGCAAGCTGCGAAGCTTAAGAATCCCCAGATGGTTATTGTCTTGGATGTCAGGGATCAAAGGTTGGAGTTAGCCAGGAAGCTGGGGGCAGATCTTGCTCTCAATCCGGCCAAGGAGGATGTGGTAAAGAAGATAAAGGAACTTACCGATGGTTATGGTTGCGATGTGTATATTCAGGCAAGTGGGCATCCCAACGGGGTTATCCAGGGTTTGCAGGCCATAAGGAAAATGGGCAGGTATGTGGAATTCAGTGTTTATAATGAGCCAACCACCGTTGACTGGAGCATAATTGGAGACCGTAAAGAACTGGATTTGCGCGGAGCACATTTGAGTCCAAAGGCGTATCCTTCGGCAATTCGTTTTCTTAATTCAGGCGAAATAAAGGCCGATGAAATCATCACTAATCGACTTCCTCTTGATAATTTTATGGAAGGTTTTAAACTGGTAGAAAAGGGTGAGGAATCCATTAAGGTTGTGCTCATACCTTGAGAGGAGGTTAGGCTATGTACCTGGTCATTGCTTCAGACCACTTTGGATATCCCCTGAAGCAGGTAATTGTGGAACACCTGAAAGCAAAAGGAGTTGAGCTTGAGGACTTGGGAGTGTTTTCAGAGAACGAAGAAGTACTTTACCCCGATGTCGCCTTAAAAGCCTGCATGGGGATTAAAGAAGGGAAATACCAGTATGGGATTCTGGTTTGTGGCACCGGCATTGGAATGGCGCTTGCTGCCAATAAAATTCCCGGTATTTACGCTGCCTGCGCTCATGATATTTATTCTGCAGAGAGAGCCAAAAAAAGCAACAATTCTAACGTTTTGACGCTGGGAAGGCACATTGTTGGGCCGGAGCTTGCCAAAAAGCTGGTTGACGCCTGGTTGGAGAGCGATTTTCAGGGAGGGCGTTCTTTGCCCAAAGTTGAGCGTATCAGGGAAATCGAGAAAAAGTTTTTGAAGGAGGCATAAAGCATGAAAAAGTTTATTAATTCCCCTCAGAATCTAATTGAGGAAATGCTGGAAGGTTTTGTGGCTGCCAATTCCAATAAAGTGCGCCGCTTGGAAACAGAAAGAGTACTGGTACGCAAAGACGCTCCAGTGCAGGGTAAAGTAGGCATTGTAACCGGCGGTGGCTCGGGGCATAAACCTGCTTTCATCGGATACATTGGTAAAGGTCTGGTTGATGCAGTGGCGGTGGGGGATATTTTTGCTGCTCCGCCGGTGCAGCGAGCCTATGAAGCTATTAAGGCAGCAAATGGAGGAAAGGGAGTTTTGTTGTGCATTGGAAACTATTCGGGAGATATCATGAACTTTGGCATGGCTAAAGAACTGGCTGAGGCGGAAGGCATACCAGTTGAAACTGTTGTGGTCAACGATGATGTTGCTTCAAGCCCCAAAGAGCGCATGGACAACCGCCGGGGAGTTGCTGGTGAAGTGATACTCTGGAAAATTGCTGGTGCCCTGGCTGAAGAGGGGGCGGACCTCCAAAAACTGAAAGAAGTTGGAGAGCGAGCGGTTTTCAACACCCGTAGCATGGGTGTAGCGCATACTCCCTGCGTTTTGCCCACCACAGGAAAACCCAGCTTTGAAATAGGCGAAGATGAGATGGAAATTGGTGTAGGCCATCATGGTGAGCCAGGGATCCAGAGGACCAAGATGATGAGCGCAGACGAAGTAAGCGAACTTTTGACTCTGAAGGTCATCGAGGATTTGCCTTTCAAATCGGGAGACGAAGTAGTGGTGTTGATCAACGGTTTGGGATCTACTTCGTTGCTTGAGATGTACATTTGCTTCCGTAAAGTCAATCAAATTCTTGCTGACCACAACATAAAGGTTCACCGCACCTATGTTGGAGAGTTTTTCACCTCCCTTGAGATGGGTGGTTTTTCGGTAACTCTGACTAAACTGGATGATGAGCTGAAGAGGCTAATCGATGCTCCCTGTGATGGGGTGCATTTCATTCAACATTGAGGGTGAATGACCATGGAAAAAATCCCTTTCGAGAAAATCAAAGAAGCTTTTTCCAAGGTGGTCGAAAATCTTGAAAAAAACCGCCAATACCTCAACGATTTGGATTCACCCATTGGAGATTCAGACCACGGAGAGAGTGTTTGCAATGCCTTCCAGAAGGTAAAAGAAGCTGTTGATAAGTTTCCTGCTGATCGGAGAGACATTGGGGCGCTTCTTCAGGAAGCGGGCAAGGCCATTATCTTTTCCGGTGGGGCAGCCATGGGACCCCTTTATGGTACTGCTTTTATGGATGCGGGAAAAGCTGTGGTTGGCAAAGAAGAGCTGAACAAAGAAGACGTACTTGCCATGTGGAAGGCTTTTGCTCAGGGCATTCAAAGACGTGGCCAGGTGCAGCCTGGTGAAAAGACCATGTATGATACTATCTATCCTTCTCTCCAGGCCATGGAGAAAGCGTTTTCCGAAGGCAAAAGTTTGCAGGAGATGTTACAGGAGGCAATAAAAGCAGCCAAAGCTGGTATGGAAAGTACCAAGGATATGCTCTCTAAGAGAGGGCGGTCCAGTCGCTTAGGTGAGCGCAGCATTGGTCATATTGACCCTGGTGCTGCATCGAGCTATTTTATAATTGAAGCTTTCTTTGGGAGCCTGATAGAGTAAATCCTTAGGGGGCTTTTAGCCCCCTTTTCTTCCCACTCATTTTTTATAACTCCTTGATGCTTGACTTGAAAAGTGCAAAGTGTTATTCTCTTCTTAAGAAAAAGTTTTATTACATTTGTAACATAAAATCTTCTGGAGGAGGCAGAGATGAATCAACCAAAGCTTTCAGTAGGAATATGGTGTATGGGTGGCGTGGCTGACCGTTTTATGCCCCAGGGCTACGAAGAACCGGTGGATATCAAGGAAAGAATTAAGCGGGTTGCTAAGGTTCCTGAGGTTCGGGCAATTGAATTTTTCGATGACGAACTTATGCATATAGAAGCCAAGGAGCTAAAGTGCATCCTGGATGACCATGGACTGGCTGTGTGTTCAATGAATCTCAACACGCATTCTTTTCCAAAGTGGCAGCTGGGAGCCTTAACTCATTATGATGAAAAAAGAAGAAGGGAGGCGATAGATGCAGCGAAAAAATTAATTGATTTGACGGAAATCTTTGAGTGTTCGACGGTTGGTTTGTGGTTGGGGGTTGATGGATTCGACTATGCTTTTCAAGCAGACTATGAACGTAGCTGGAATTTGCTATCTGAGTCAGTAGCTGAAATTGCTGAATACGGCAACTCAGTTAAAATTGCTCTTGAATACAAGCTCAAGGAACCACGACAGTATTTGCTCCTGGGGAATGCTTTCCGGGCCATATATCTCATTAAAAAACTTGGCAAACCCAATGTTGGTGTTACGGTTGATTTTGGTCATGCTCTGATGGCAAAAGAAAATCCTGGGGAAGTGGTTTCCGTCCTGGCCAAAGAAGGAGTTCTGTATGGGGTGCATTTCAACGATGCGTACCGGGAATGGGATGACGATTTGGTTGCAGGTAGCGTAAACCTTTATGAGACGTTGGAGTTTCTTTACTACGTTAAAAAGAGCAACTACCAGGGATACTTGAGCTTTGACATCTTCCCATATCGAATGGCTCCGGAAAAGGCGCTTGAGTTGTGTGTGAAAAATACCCTGGGTCTTTATGCTCTGCTCGATGAAATAGACGAAGCAGCACTTTCTAAAGCGAGAGAAAGCATGGATGCCGGAGCGGTGCACGAAGTGGTGAGAAAGGTGTTTTTTAAGTGATGTAGTTTGGTAATCCGAATTTCACGTTTCTTGTACGTTTAATGGAGGGGGTTGACATGCGTAAGTACCTTTTTGTACTTGTCGCATTGCTGGTTGTGGCAACTTTTTCCCTGGGAGAGGCAAAAATCAAGTTATTTTTGCCTCCCGGGGAGAAGAATCCGGATGTTGATTTCAGCGGTATTACTTTGAGGGCCATCCATGATTCAGGAGCAGGTAGGATCTTAGAGTGGTATGCTCCGCTTCTTGAAAAAGAGTGCGGAGTTAAGATCGAACGTACTGAGATGGTTGACCTGCCACGGCTTCGCGAAAAGGTTATGGGCGACTTGCTGGCAGGTAAGCCAAGCTGGCAAATCATTGAGATTAATCCCCGTTTCATTGCTGACTTCGCTCTCACCGGTTTGATAGAGCCCCTTGATTCTTACTTTGAAATGTTTGATCCAGAGGACGTCAAAAAATACCTTGACGATATCATTCCAACTTATCGGGAATTCTACATGAAGTGGGGAGGACATTACTGGGCTATTCCTTTTGATGGTGATATCCACCTCTTTAATTATCGCAAGTCTTTCTTTGAAAACCCCAAGTACCAGGAAATGTTTAAGGCCCAGTTCGGGAAAGAATTGCAGCCTCCCGAAACCTGGGATGATTTCGTCGATCTGGCAAAATTCTTTAAGGAGAATGTTTTGCCGCCCGATATGTATTCCACCATGTGGTGGCTTTTGCCCCCTGATGGTTCAGTCTTTTATTTTGATATCGCTGCCTCATACGGAGTGCGTTACTTCAGCGACGATATGGAGCATGCGTTATGGCCCAGAGATAAAGCAGTGGCTGCGTTAAAAAAGATGGTAGAGACGGAACCATACTGTCCTCCTGGAGTGTCCAACTTTGGATTTACAGAAACGGTTGACTACTGGCTGGCAGGAAAGGTTGTATTCCAGATTTGGTTCATAGATATTAATGAGTGGGGGCAGATGGGACAACCCGAAGTTAAAGGTGATGTTGCCAACGCTCTGATCCCTGGCTACAGGGATCCGGAAACTGGAGTGGTAACTCATCGAGCAATGGCTCCCTATAACCGCTTCTGGATTATTCCCAAAAACTTACCTGAGAAAGTAAAGCAGGCAGCATTTTATGTGATGCTGCGAGTATCCAGCCCTGTCTACAGCATCTATTCAGTAGCCGATACCTACTGCGGCATGGATCCTTACCTCTATTCTCACTTTACTGATGAGGCTGCGGCACAGTATACCAAGCCCAATCCCTTGCGAGGTGTTGCTCCCGATTGGCCTGAAAATATACCCACTTTTTCCACTTTTGAAGAGGCCCGCAAGCACCTGGATGGGGGTTTAGCTAACCTGGCTGTTGCGTTCCCAGAAATTAACTGGCCTGGAGCTACCGAGTATACAGAATCTCTATCGAGATGGGTACAGAGAGCTATGAGTGGAGAAGTTACCCCAGAAGAAGCGATTGAGAAAGCAGCTGAGGAATGGGAAGCAATTCGCGACAAACTGGGCAAAGAGAAACAGAAAGAATACTACAAGGAATTTCTGGAAGCAGGCAGAAGAGTCGGTTTCTGGGATTAGAGTTTTAGGTGGTTGCAAGTTGAAAAAACTGCAGGAGGCATTCTGCCTCCTGCAGTGAATCGGAAAAAGAGGGGGTTAAGTAAGGAGAGATGCTCTTTCCCAAGAGAATGCCCAAAAGACCGCTTTATTTAATCATCCCGCCGCAGCTTCTGGTACTGGCTATAGTTATATTTCCCCTGCTTTGGGCAATTTACATTTCTTTTCATAGTTGGAATCCGACCATTTCTCCCGAAAGGCGCTTTGTAGGTATTGCCAATTATATTGCGGTTCTCAAGGACGAACGCTTTTTGGCTTCGCTGGGTAGGATGCTTTATTATTCCGGCGTTGGTGTTACCATTCAGCTTGTTTTGGGAACCTTGATTGCGCTTGCCCTGGTTGAGTACATTCGTTCTGAACGTTTGAGAACTTTTGCTCTGGTCGTTTTTCTCCTTCCCATGATGATGGCGGAAGCCGTGGTGGCCCAAATGTGGACTTTGCTGGTTACGGATACAGGCACCATCAATAACATCCTGGTCTGGCTGGGTTTTTCCCCAATTGGTTGGAGAACACAAAAACTTGCTCTGACCACTCTCATGATAGTGGATATCTGGCAGTGGACGAGCTTGCCTTTATTGATTGCTTATGCTGCACGCATTTCTGTACCCGAGAGATTACTTGAGTCAGCTCGGCTTGACGGAGCTTCAAAGTTTTTGATTCTCAGAAAGATTATTCTTCCCTATATGAGAGTTCCCTTAGCGATAGCTTTTCTGTTACGTTTCATGGATTCTTACAAGTTTCTCGATAAGGTTTTTATCATGACTTATGGGGGGCCAGGAACAGCTACCGAACTTCCGACTTTTTACCTTTATCAAACAGCATTTTCTTACTTTAACGTTGGTTATGCGGCTTCCATGTCCTGGATATTCGGCATTATGGCCGTTGTTGCAATGCTGATTTTCTGGAGATTAACCAAGAGGGCTTAAGGGGTGTTAAGAAATGCAGAAGGGAAAGTGGGGTAGAAGGCTTGGCATTTTAGGTCTTGTTGTTTATGGTATTTTTATTCTGTTTCCAATTTATTGGACAGTAAATACTTCTTTCAAGCATGTGGGAGATGTATACAAAGTTCCTCCAGCTTTCATCCCTCCAGACTTTACTTTAGAGGCTTACCAATTTGTTCTACAGGGCACAGGTAGAATTGCCCTTGGCAACAGCTTGATCGTTGGTATTTTGGCCACCGTTCTGGCGGTTGTTTTGGGTACTATGGCAAGTTATGCCTATTCGCGCTATCCAAACACTCCTTTGACTAACGAAACTGCCCAGTTCAACCTTTTGACTCTTCGTATGTTTCCTCCTATTGCTTTTCTCTTGCCTATTTTCTGGTTCTGGAAAACTTTTGGCTTGCTCGATACCTATTTTTCTTTGGTCATTACTTATGCTGCTTTTAACCTCCCTCTCGCTGTGTGGCTCCTTAAGGGTTTTCTGGATGCACTACCACGAAGCATTGAAGAAGCGAGTTATGTTGATGGCTACTCTTTCTGGCAAACAGCTCGTAGAATAGTACTCCCTTTGATTGGCCCAGGACTTGCTGCAACAGTTGCTTTGACATGGATATTTATTTGGAATGAATTCATCATCGCTTATCTTCTTGGAGGACGTAATGTGTTACTCTATACCGCTTATTTGCCAAGCCTGAGGCGAGGTATGAGAATTATGTGGAACCAGATTGCTGCCTTATCAATTCTGGCGATTATTCCTTCAATAATAATATTAATTTTCTTCCGTAAGCATTTGATAAAAGTCTATCTCCGTTGAGGGAATGAGACACGATGATTAATATAAGGCTTTCGAATATAAGCAAATATTTTGGTAAGAACCTTGCTCTAAAGGGAGTTAGCGCAGAGATTGAAGGGGGAACTTTTTTCTGCATTCTGGGTGAACCTGGTGCGGGTAAGACCACTCTTTTACGGATTATAGCTGGTTTGGAAATACCTGATGAAGGGGAGGTTTTTTTTGACGGGCAGGAAGTTACCTTGCTTCCCCCTCAGAAAAGGAACATAGCTATGGTTTTTCAGGATTTCGCTCTGTACCCACATATGTCAGTGTTCGAGAATATAGCCAGTCCCTTGCGCGTAAAAGGTCTGTCGGAAGAGGTGATTAGAGAGAAAGTTTTGCAAGTTGCTAAATTTCTAAAAATAGATGCTCTTTTGGACCGCTTGCCTGATTACATCAGCGGGGGAGAGAGACAGCGGGTGGCTATTTGCAGAGCCTTAGTAAAAGAACCCAGTGTTTGTCTTTTCGATGAGCCGCTTGTTAATCTTGACTTTAAAATACGAGAAGAAATGCGGGTACAATTTAAGTTGATGCAGCGAGAGTTCAGACAGACACTTGTTTATGCTACACCCGACCCTGTTGATGCGCTGTCGATGGCTGATATTTTGCTTGTTCTCCACGAAGGTAAGGTGCAACAATTGGGTAATGTTTGGGAAGCCTATTATCATCCGGCCAATGTGTTTGTGGCTACCTATCTGGGTTTTCCGGCAATGAATATTGTAAGGGGTTTTTTGGAGATGGAAAAAGGTTCGGTGCTTTGGAAGGGGTCTTCTTTGCAACTGGACCTCAGTGGTTGGGGAGATTTCTCAAAGCTCAACGAAAAAGATAGAGAAATATTTTTGGGTATTCGTCCTGAGAACATAGTGCTTGGTAATGTGGAAGGAAAAAATTTCACCTTCGAAGGCAAAGCAGTTTTGAGCGAAGTTGTGGGTTCAGATACTATTGTCCACATAGAGATTGGTGATTTAACTCTACGTTCCTTTGTGCCAGGTGTTTTCAGAGTCTCTCCGGGTGAAAAATTGCCCTTTGGCTTTTCAATAGAGGATGTGTATCTTTTTTCCGCATCTACCGGTGAAAACCTGGAGTTTATTGTTAAGGGTGAGCGATAATGGCGAGCATATTATTGCAAAACATTACCAAGGTTTTTGATAATAAAGTGGTTGCGGTTAAAGACTTGACTCTGGAGATTCCTGATAAGGGGTTGGTTAGTCTTCTGGGTCCTTCAGGTTGTGGCAAAACTACAACCATGAGAATCATATCTGGTTTGGAAGAGCCAACTGCAGGCAAGGTCTTTTTTGATGGTAGAGACGTCACGCAGGTTTCACCTGAAGAGAGAAATGTGGCAATGGTGTTTCAGTTTCCGGTTGTGTATCCGGGAATGACCGTTTACGAAAACATTGCTTTTCCACTGGTTGCCCATAAAGTGCCGAAAAAAGAAATCAGGCGCAGGGTCGAAGAAGTTGCTGAAGTGTTTGAAATCTCACACCTTTTAAAGCAGGATACTTATAATCTCGATGCAGGAATCAAACAAAAAATCGTTCTGGCCCGGGCTTTTGTAAGAAAACCCAATGTTTACCTTTTAGATGAACCCCTTACCAATGTGGATCCTGCAACGAGGTTGGAGTTGCGGACCATTTTGAAACGCTTGCAATCCAATCTTGGACAAACCATGGTTTATGTGACCCACGATCAGGGTGAAGCCCTGACTCTGGCTGACAGGATTGCCGTTATGAATGAGGGTAAGGTATTGCAGTATGATTCTCCTGAGGAGGTCTATTCTAACCCCAGCAATACCTTTGTTGGTTACTTTATAGGGAACCCAGGTATGAATTTCTTAAACTGTTCCTTGCAAGCGGGAGAGTCTGTTTGCATTATGCAAGCTCGTAGCTTTTCTTATGTTTTGAAAAATCTTTCTCGAGATTTTCTTGGTGATTCAGAAAAGAGAGAGCTTATAATTGGCATACGTCCGGAAAATCTGGAAATCCTTTTTGAGCCCCGCGAGGGTTATGTTCCCTTTGAGGTTGTTTTGTCCGAGCCAATAGGGAACAGGTTAGTTTTACACCTTCGTAGCGGGGAAGATACGCTGAAGGCTAAAATTCCGCGTACCAGTGTAGAGATTGGACAGAAAGTATGGGTTGGCTTTCCGCTTGAGTTTTTGAAGTTCTTCGATGCGCAGACTCTGGAGGCGGTCGAGGTTTAGGGTTGTAAGGGTTTAGTTCTCTTAATCTTGATAATCGTGTAATTTTCATTGGTAAAGCGTGAGCTTTTTATTTCTTTTATCGCTAAAATTGGAGGGGATGCTCTTAGCGGGGCATCCCTGTCTTTTTGAATGTTCCTGTAATGGATTACAAATGGTAAAAACACGATGTGGATTCTTTTGAAAGGAGTAAGGGTCTTGAAAATTTCCGCTTCGCTTTTGTCTTGTGACACAGCCTATCTGGGCGATACGGTCGTTGAGCTGGAACGGGCAGGAGTGGATTTCGTTCACCTGGATATTATGGATGGCCATTATGTGGAAAATTTTGCTTTTTCTCCCAAAACAGTTCAAGATTTGAGGAGAATAACTAATTTGCCGCTTGAGGTGCACCTCGAAATAGATAATCCTGAACGTTATATCACTGCTTTTGCGGAAGCTGGGGCGGATTTGATAATTGTTCAGCTCGATGTTTGCAGGCATCCGATACGAATTTTGGATACCATCCACAAATATGGTAAAAAGGCCGGGCTTGCTGTTAATCCTGGCGACAGTTTTGAGCGAATCAAGTATTTTGCTGAATATGTTGATTATGTGCTTTTGATGAGTGTTGAACCGGGCTTTGGTGGTCAAAAGTTTGAGAGGTCAGTTATGGGAAAAGTTCGGCTGGTAAAAACATTGTTTGAGGAATGCGATTATCAGATTCCTGTAGGCCTGGATGGCGGAGTGAGCCTTGAAAACATTGGTGCGATAAGAGAAGCTGGGATAGAGGTGGTCGTGGTAGGAACAGCCCTATTTTCTCAAGAACCTTTATCCCAGGTTGTTGCTGCGTTTAAGGGTTTGTAGGGTTGGGGTTTCCCACGTTGTGGTTGAGGCTTTTTGTCCAATTGACAGAATCAAAATCGTTCTGTTAGAATGAACAAAATTTTTTAAACAAAATTTCATAAATATTAAAAGAAAGGAGGTAGATGAACGGAGGGAGTAAGAGTTTTTAAATCATTAATTTGCAATAAAGCTTTTTTGGGATAGGTTCGCTTCCTATCTCGGAACCAATCACTGCAAAATCAAAGTTGAGTGAGGAGGTTGCACATGAAGAAGTTAACTCTTTTCTTAATGGTAGTTTTGTTGGTAGCCATTCTGGTTGTTCCAGCAATGGCAAAGAAGTATACCATTGCTACTGTAGTAAAGGTTGATGGTATCGCCTGGTTTGAACGCATGCGAGAAGGTGTTAAGAAATTCGCCGCCGATACTGGTCATGAGGCTTTCCTGGTGGGTCCTCCTCGTGCTGATGCCGCCCTGCAGGTTCAAATCATTGAAGATTTGATTGCTCAGGGAGTAGATGCTATCTGCGTGGTTCCCTTCTCCCCTGAAGCGGTAGAACCAGTTTTGAAGAGAGCTATGGATGAGGATATTGTGGTTATTACCCATGAAGCATCCAATATCCAGAATGCTCACTGGGATCTCGAGGCTTTCGATAATTACGCTTTTGGAGCCAAATTGATGGATATTCTGGCCAGCTACATGGGTGAAGAGGGAGAATACGCCACTATGGTGGGCAGCCTTACTTCCAAGACCCACATGGAGTGGATTACTGGAAGCGTAGAGCGCCAGAAGGAAAAATATCCCAAAATGAAGCTGGTAACCGAAACACCCCTTGAGGACTACGACGACCAGACCCGTGCTTACGAGAATATGAAGGAACTCTTGCGAACCTATCCCAATTTGCGTGGTGTGAGAACTGCAGCTTCCACCGCGGCTCCTGGTTGTGGACTGGCAGTGGAAGAAGCTGGCTTGCAAGACCAGATTGCGGTAGTTGGTCCCAGTCTGGTATCCCTTTGTGGACAGTACCTGGAGAGCGGAGCAGTCAAAGCTATTGGTTTCTGGGATCCGGCCGATGCAGGGTATGCTATGAACAAGCTGGCAGTTATGGTTTTGGAAGGCAAGGAAGTTACCGATGGAATGGACCTGGGAGTTCCTGGCTACAACAACCTTCGCATGGATGGACGCGTTCTCTACGGCGAGGCCTGGGTTTTTGTAACCAAAGACAACATGGACCAGTATGATTTTTAACGAGTAAATTCCAGCAGGGGTTGGTAGTGTTTTACTGCCAGCCCCTGTTTCTTCGAGGACAGGAGCAGTGTGCTTACTTTCGAAGCGAAAATAAAAGTTGCAAGAAGGGAGCCTTGAGGTTATGGGTGAAGAATTCCTGGTAGTGAAGAATGTAAGTAAATCTTTTGCTGGGGTGCAGGCTCTCAAAAAGGTTAACCTGACGATTGGACGGGCGGAAATTCGCTGTTTAGTAGGAGAGAACGGTTCTGGTAAGTCAACTCTCATTAAGATCATTTCCGGAGCAGAGGCCCCCGATGAGGGAGAAATCATTATCAATGGCAAAAAGTTTTTCAGACTTCATCCTATCGATTCCATTCGTGAAGGCATTCAGGTTATTTATCAGGATTTCTCGTTGTTTCCCAACCTTACCGCGGCTGAAAATATCGCCTTCAACTACTTGCTTGAGAAAAGAAGACGCTTAGTGGACTGGAAAGAGGTACATAATGTTGCGCGAAAAGCTGTGGAGAGCATCAACGTGAATATTCCTCTCGACCGCAAGGTGGAAGAGCTTTCGGTTGCAGATAAACAGTTGATTGCGATTTCGCGTGCTCTTTTGCATAACGCACGTTTGATCATCATGGATGAGCCAACCACCGCTTTAACCCGGAAAGAAGTGCGTTCCTTGTTTCGGGTGATAAAGCAATTGCAACAAGAAGGAGTTTCTATTCTCTTTGTTAGTCATAAGCTCGATGAAGTTCTGGAGATTTCGGAAAAAGTAACCATTTTGCGTAATGGACGTAATGTGGCTGACGGCGATCGCTCAAGCTTTGATCGCTCTAAATTGGTTTTTTACATGACAGGTCGCGAGATTAAAGAGAGTCGTTATCAATATAAGCCGGACGCTACCAGAGAACCTTTATTACGGGTTGAACGTCTTGGTTGTAAGGGCAGTTTTACTGATGTTTCCTTCGAGCTTTATCCGGGAGAGATTTTGGGTATAACTGGCCTTTTGGGTTCGGGCCGTACTGAATTAGCCATGGCCTTGTTTGGTCTTCAACCGGCTACTGAGGGCAACATTTATCTTGATGGAAAACCAGTTCGCATTCGCAGTGTGCAGGATGCTATTCGACATGGTATGGGTTATGTTCCCGAGGATAGACTTACTGAGGGGCTTTTTCTTCCTCAGTCCATAGGTAACAACATAGTTGTGAGCGTCATTTATCGTTTGTTAAAGAGAATGGGCATTATTGATCTTGTTCAAAAGAATCAACAGATAATGCGCTGGATAAAAGACCTCAAAATTGTGACTCCCTCTCCGGATTTGCCAGTACAGAGCCTTTCTGGGGGCAACCAGCAGAGGGTAGTTCTGGCTAAATGGCTGGCTACCATGCCCAAACTTTTGATTTTGAACGGTCCTACCGTTGGGGTGGACATAGGTTCGAAATCCGATATCCACCAGATTATCCGTTCTCTGGCGCAACAGGGCATGGGCGTGATTATCATTTCGGACGATATCCCAGAGGTTGTCCAGAATTGCAATCGTATCCTTTTAATGAAGAGGGGGCGAATAGTCGAAGAATTTTCTGGTGAACAGGTTACCGAGGAAGAGTTGACCCAGAAGATGATTGGTGAAGAAGGACTGGAGACAAAAACTAAGAAGACGCCAACTTTCGTTTGAAATTTCAAGACGAAGGGAAATGAGGAAAAATGAGTAAATTTTTTGACAAAGTCCTGAGTAAAAACGAGCTTTTTTTGGCTTTTATCATTCTGGGCTTGATTCTAATAATTGGTGCAATTAACCCTAATTTTTTTACTCTGGCTACCCTGTACGATATGTTGCGTTCCAGCGTTGTTATGGGGATCTTTGGTGTAGGAGTTTTGATGGTATTGGTTTCGGGAGGAATTGATATTTCCTTTACGGCTATAGCAGCTTTTGCTATGTACGTTACTACTCGTTATCTCAAGGGTATTGGCTTTGAAGGGTCTATCCTGTCTGCTTTCATTATTTCTGGTGGTTTGGGCGCGTTACTCGGGTTCATAAACGCCGTGCTTATTTCTTCTTTTAGGCTACCAACACTTATTGTAACCTTGGGGACATCCAATATGTTCAGGGGTTTCTTGCTGGCCTTCGTAGGAACCAAAATTATCAGCGTTCTTCCTCCAGGCATGGTACGTTTTTCACGGATGGAACTTTTTCCAGTTAAAACTATGATTGGGGGAACCAATGGTCTTTCGGTGTCGGTTTTCGTTCTGGCGTTGGTTATTCCGATAACCTGGTTTATATTGAATCGCACCATGCTGGGTAGGGGCATTTACGCCCTTGGAGGGGATAGGGTAGCAGCTGAGCGTGCTGGGTTAAATATTGCTTTCATACAGTTTTTTGTGTATTGTTACGTGGGTTTTCTGGCGGGCGTTGCTGGCGTTGTTCACGCTTCTTTGATCCGCACTGCCAGCCCTTTTGACCTGGTAGGTACAGAACTTTCTGTTATTGCGGCAGTGGTTCTGGGAGGTGCTCGCATAACGGGAGGACATGGAACAGTTTTGGGTTCCATTTTGGGTGTTTTCCTGGTAGTGATAATGAATAACAGCCTCATCATGATGGGTGTTCCTTCTTACTGGCAGACTGCAGTCGTTGGCATCATAATCATACTTGGTACTGGTCTTACTGCTTGGCGGAGCAGGCGAACACATCGCGTCAGTTTGCTTGATACTCAAGAAAGCTGATAAGGAGAAGATCGGTCATGAAAAGTAACTCGGTTAATAATCAACAAAAAGCATCGAAGTTTGGAAGAATGGATTCTGGTGCATTCTCAGTTGGTGCATTGAAGGTAGACAGCAACATCTTGCGTTTGCTGCTCATAGCGGTGGCCATTTTTCTGGTTATGGGCCTTTTACGCCCTCATACTTTTTTAACTTTACGCAATTTCCGCTCCATGTCCTATCAGTTTCCAGAGTTGGGAGTCCTGTCAGTTGCCATGATGTTGACCATGCTCACAGGAGGAATAGACCTTTCTGTAGTGGGAACTGCCAATCTGGCAGGTATTCTGGCTGCCAAGTTGATGACTACTGCTTTGCCGCCGGGGACAGGGGGAAGCCAGGTTGCTCTGGTCATTATGGGAGCAATCCTTATTGCACTTGGTACAGGTATTTTGTGTGGCCTTTTTAATGGTTTTCTCGTGGCCAGGGTGGGTATTCCTCCTATTCTGGCTACTCTGGGAACCATGCAGCTTTACACGGGTATTGCCATGGTGATTACCAAGGGTTATGCGGTGCTGGGATATCCGGAGCAATTTTTGTTTATCGGTAACGGTGTGGTAGGGATATTCCCTGTACCTTTGATTTTGTTCGCAGCGGTTGCTGTAGTTTTTGCAATAGTCCTCAATAAGACAGCTTTTGGTTTTCAGGTTTTTATGCTGGGAACCAACGCTACTGCTGCTCGTTTTTCTGGAATCAACAATACTTTAGTGCTTTTGAAAACCTATTTAATATCTGGGTTTCTGGCTGGGCTGGCGGGTATCATTGTTATAGCTCGTACCAATTCTGCTAAGGCTGATTACGGGACTTCTTACGTTTTGCAGGCTGTTTTAGTATCAATCCTGGGTGGGGTGAATCCCAGCGGGGGTTTTGGAACAGTTTCTGGATTGGTTTTGGCCATTCTTTCCTTGCAGTTCCTTTCCAGCGGTTTTAACATGCTTCGTTTCAGTAATTTCTTTAAAGAATTTACCTGGGGTTTTGTTTTGATTCTGGTGATGGTAATCAATTATCTCAGCGTTACCTATCAAAATCGACGGCGTTTGGCCAGACAAAAAAGAATGGTTGCTGCTACGGATAATTTGGTTGATGATGAGTGAATTTGCTGGAAGACCTGTAGCACTCCCTTTTGGGATGAAGTGGTTAGCAAAACAGAGTCTATAAGCTTTTGGTGTTGTTGATTTTGTCTTACACGGGTTTGTGTCTTTCGGCTTCTTTGGTTTTTTAGTTTGTGTATTTTATTCTTGGATCCGGTTTCCGTGCCGTTGATTCCATTTGTTCCGCTCTTTACGACAAATCGTTGACACCCGGCTGGCGGGTGTGCTATATTTTCCAAGTGTGAATTTTCTTAATGACATTTGTAACACTTTGTGAAGAGGAGGCCTTGGTTTTGCTGGCACTGGTTCAGGAAACGGAGAGCAAGGAAAGTATTCGTCTTTTAGAGGTGGAAGAACCTCGTTGTGGTCCTCGGGAGGTTAAAATAAAAGTCAGGGCAGCAGGTATTTGTGGAACGGATGTTTATGGGATTGCTTCTTTGCGTCCCCCTGTTATACTGGGTCATGAGTTTTCCGGTGAAATAGTCGAGATTGGAGACCAGGTTCGTCATTTCAAAGTTGGTGAGCGAGTGAGCTCAGAAACCACTGTAGTGCGCTGTGGGGAGTGCCCTTACTGCCGCGAGGGTTTGTACAATTTATGTGTGAACAGAAAGGGTATTGGTTCAGGAGTTAATGGGGCTTTTGCAGAGTATATTGTGGTTCCTGAATTTACCCTTTATCGCCTGCCAGAGTATCTTTCTTTTGAAGAGGGTACACTTCTGGAACCCCTGGCCTGTGCGGTGCGTGGTGTTATGGAACAGGCTGCGCTGAAGGGCACAGAAAAGGTGCTGGTCTTCGGCCCTGGTCCGCTGGGCATTCTGGTGAGCTGGGTGGCAAACTTATCCGGTGCCCAGGTGTTTCTGGTGGGAAAAGCTCAGGATAAAGAACGGTTTGCAATTGCTTTAAAACAAAATATTGCGGGGATTATTGATATTGACGAAATAAATATATATCAATTTGTTCGAGAAAAGATCGATCCTTACGGTGTGGACGTGGTTTTTGAGTGTTCTGGTTCTGTTCACGCTGTGCATCAAGGGTTGGAAGTTCTCAGAAAGCGTGGTAAATTAGTACAAATGGGTATATTACATCGAGAAGTGGAGTTGGATTTTGATACCTATTTTTTCTCACGGGAGCTGGTGGTTACTGGTTCGAGAACCCAGACCTCTTCGAGCTGGCAAAAAGCTATAGCATTGCTGCACAAGCACCACCTACCCCTGAGAGAACTGATTACTCATGAATTACCTCTTGAGCGTTGGGAAAAAGGATTTGAGCTGGTCCGCCGCAGAGAAGCCCTAAAGGTTATTTTGAAGCCTTAATCCGGGAGGCAGGTTAAATGGCTATACTGCATCGATTGGTGCATGAGGGAAAGGATAGTTGGATTTGGGAAGGCGTAGAAAGGAAAGAATATCCCTCTGGTGAGGGACCCCGGGACCCTCGCGGAGTAAGTGTTTGCTGGCTGATCGGCAAAAATGAAGGTGCCCCGTATTTTGCGGTGCGCTACTTTGAGGTCCAGCCCGGTGGGCAAACTGTTTTTGACCAACATCAGCATGACCACGGTGTTTTTGTGTTGCGGGGTAAAGGAAAAGTGCTGGCCGGAGAAAAAGAGTATGAAGTTGGTTTTGGGGATGTTATATACATTCCTCCTCAAGAAGTACATCAGCTAAAAAATGTGGGTGACGAGATTTTTGCTTTTCTGTGTGTGATTGCGAATAAGGATTTCTTGAAAGAAGTCGGTGTGCTTACACGAGAATGAAGGTTTTACGCTATTATGACCGCCATACCCTTAAAATGGAGGATTGGCCGGTGCCGGATATTGGAGAAGATGAAGTCCTGGTTGAAACCAGAGCCTGCGGTATTTGTGCAAGTGATATCCTGGATTGGTATCGAGAACCTAAAGCACCAACCTTCCTGGGGCATGAGCCAGCAGGCGTTATAGTTAAGACTGGGTCTTCCGTTCAGAATTTGAAAGTCGGGGATCGGGTGTTTGTGCATCATCATGTACCGTGTTTTGTATGTCGCTACTGCCGTGCTGGTGAGTTTTCAATGTGTCCGGATTTTCGTGCAAGCCACATATACCCTGGTGGTTTTGCAGAGTTCATCAAGGTTCCGGGCGAAAATGTGAGAAAAGGGCTTTTATTGCTTCCGGAAAATGTTTCGTTTGTGGAAGCTACTCTGGTAGAACCTCTGGCTTGCTGCATTCAGGCTTTCAAGCGTTCTCTTTTTAAGCGTGGTGATACGGTACTGGTAGTTGGTGCGGGATTCAACGGATTAGCGTTAACCCAGCTGGCGAGAATCTATGGTGCAGGCGCAGTTTTGGTAAGTGAACCTGATCCTTTTCGAAGAGAACTCGCTTTTTCCCTGGGGGTAGATGCAGTGATTGACCCCAATCAGGAAGACGTGGCAGAGGTTTTGAAGGAACAAAATAAAGGCTACCTGGCGGATGTGGTTTTTGTGACGCCACCTTTTCCGAAGGCTATTGAGGGGGCAATAAACTGCCTGGAGCGGGGTGGAAGGCTCTTGCTTTACGCTCCTTCCCAACCTGGTGAAAAGGTTTCTTTAGAGATAAATAGTTTTTATTTTTCTCATCTGACGATTCGTGCCAGTTATTCTGCTTCACCTCTGGATACTCGCGAAGCACTGTCGTTGCTTGAGAAAGGCTTAATCAAGACGGATTTGTTGATAAATTGTGTGTTGCCCTTTTCTCAGTTTCAAGAGGCTTTCTGGAAAGTGAGAAATGATAAAAAAGTTATAAAGTGTGTGTTGACTTTTGAAAAAAAATTAGTTTCTGAAGTGGGGAGAACTCGGTGATGAAAAAGTTGCTCATGGGGGTAGATGTCGGTACCAGTGGGATTAAAGTGGTCATTTTTGACCTTGAAGGGAACGTTCTTGCCTCAAAAGCAGAGGAGGTACCAATCATCAGCAAGCAACAGGATCAGGCCGAAGAAAATATGCAGGTTATCTGGGAGAAGACTTCACAGGCAATACGTAGTTGCCTTACTTCTTGCGGTGAAGAAATTGCCTCTTCCATTGCAGCGTTGGGGGTAACTGGTCAGGGTACGGGATGCTGGCTACTTGATTCCAATCTGGAACCTATAGGAAATGCTATTGTCTGGATTGATGGACGAGCGAAGCAATTAATTGACCTCTGGAAAGAAGATGGGAGACATGCCGAAGCTTTTCGGTTGACCAGTAACAGCATTTTTACTGGTTCGCCTTTGGCTATTCTGGCCTGGTTAAAAGAAAATCAACCGCAGCACTTGCAAAAAGCGCGCCATCTGGTTTTTGCCAAGGACTGGGTAAAATTTAAGCTAACTGGAAAAATTGCAACCGACCTTTCAGACCTTTTCATGCTTCCTTATCCCATCGAAGGTGAAGTAAAAGAGGTATTGAGGCTTTTTGATCTTCTTGAAGTTGAAGACCTGTTGCCTCCTTTTGAAGACCCCTGCCAAGTTATTGGAGAGGTTACGCCCCAGGCAGCCCAGGCTACAGGCCTTCCAGCAGGAATTCCTGTGGTGAACGGCGTTGTGGATGTGGTGGCCTGTGCTGTTGCGCTGGGCATACTGGAGGCAGGACAAGCCTACTCTATTTTGGGAACTACCTGTTTCAATGCTTTTTTAACTGATTGTGTGGATGCTCTGTTTAAGCCTGAAGGGGTAGGTATCACGGTTGCCTATCCGCTTCCTGGTCTGTATCTCCGCTCCATGGCTACGATGTCGGGAACGCTCAGTCTGGACTGGTTTTTGAACAATTTCTTTTCTCATCTGCGCGAGAGGTTTCCTGATAAGCAGGCTTTTTTTGCGCATTTAGAACAGGAAATGCAGAGGGTGCCTCCGGGAGCTGGTGGTATCATCTTTCTTCCCTATATCAGTCCAGGAGGCGAGAGAGCGCCCTTTATCGATCCCCATGCCCGGGGGGTTTTCTTTGGTTTGAGTCTGCCCCATGATGAAATGTATATTCTGCGCTCTGTTTATGAAGGTGTGGCTTTTTCGGTACTGGATTGCTTTCAGGCTCTGGCAACCGAACTTGAAGAGATACGCCTTTCGGGTGGAGGCGTGAAAAGTTCTTTCTGGTGTCAGGTACTTTCTGACGTTTTAGGTGTCAAGGTGGTGGTTCCCAGGGCTCCTGAGCTGGGTGCGCTGGGTATCTCCATGATTGCAGGGGTGGGTGTCGGAATGTATAAAGATTTACGGGATGCTTTTGAGAAGGTTTTCAGGGTTAGCAAGGAATTTTACCCTCGCCTGGAGCATCATCGGCTTTATAGGGAAAAGTATAACGTTTACAGAACTTTGAGAGAAAAACTGGTTGATGTCTGGCGGATGAATGACTTGATTTCTTAAGAGAAAAGGAGGATGAACATGCTCGAGGAATTGCGCAAGAGAGTTTTTGAAGCTAATTGCGAGCTGCAGCGAAGAGGTCTTGTTGTCTACACTTGGGGTAACGCAAGTGCTATTGAAAGAGAAAAGGGTCTGATTGTAATTAAACCCAGTGGTGTACCTTATGAAGAACTTTCTCCTGAAAAGATGGTGATTGTGGATCTTGAAGGGAAACTGGTAGAAGGAAATTTGCGCCCTTCGGTGGATACCATGATTCACGTTTACCTTTACCGTCATTTTGAGAAAATAGGTGGAGTGGTTCATACTCACTCCCTTTGGGCCTGTGCCTGGGCTCAGGCAATGAAACCAATTCCCTGCTTGGGAGGGACTCACGCTGACTATTTCTACGGGGAAATTCCCTGTACTCGAGCACTGCGTCCTGAAGAAGTGGAGGAGCTCGAAAAAAATACAGGGCGGGTCATAGTGGAAACCTTTGAGGGTAAAGACTACTTAGCTACTCCGGGGGTTATCGTTGCCTTTCACGGGCCTTTCACCTGGGGGGACAGCGTGGAAAAAGCAGTATTTAACAGCGTTGTACTTGAAGAGGTGGCCAAAATGGCAGCAGCTACCCTGACTGTTAACCCCCATGCTCCCGGTCTTCCTGCGCACCTTCTTGAAAAACGCTATCAGAGAAAACATGGTAAAAATGCTTACTATGGACAGCCTAAAGATGCATAAATAAAAATGACAGCGCTTTTGATGTCCGAATTGGCCCCGAAAAGCAGCGTTGTTTTGCGGGGCCATGTTTAAAGCATTTTCCTCTTCTCATCAAAATTTGGTTCTTTTAAGTGTTTTCATTTTCTGACAAATCTATTTTTCCCTTGACGAGTGTGATAAACTTTCACTGATATTTAACTTTTCAGAACTGCTTGACCTGGTTGCTGTTTAGGTGGGTAAGGTAGGATAAGCAATGTTTAAAGTGGAAATTCTGGACCAAGGTAAATTTTTTGTCTTAGAACCTACTCAGAGTCTATTTGAAGTTCTGCAGCAAAAGGGATTGCTGACAGAGGCTTACTGTGGCGGAAAAGGGTTATGCGGTAAGTGCTTGATTCAAATTATCGAAGGAGAGGTCTCTCCCCCCACGTCTTTTGAATTTCGCCATCTTGGTGAAGATAAAATTCGCCAGGGCTTTCGACTGGCCTGTCAAATTCAACTTCAAAGCAGTGTCAAGGTACGGATTCCGCATGAAGACACTTTTTCACTGCAAACCGCTTTTTACGGTTACCATCAGGGTTTAATTAGAGATTTACCACTACGCAAGAAGCGCGTTGTTGTGCGTAAACCGGAACTTGCAGAGGGTCTTTCCTTGCAGGAAGTTTTGGAAAAGCAACTCGGTGATTCCGTCTCGGTCCCTGAATGGGATATCAATTATCTTCGAGTTCTGGGCTCGATTGGCAGTGAGGAAGCAAAATCTTTCGAAGTGGTGTATGGAAGGGAGAAGATATGGCATATTGCCGAAAGCAGCCAAGGAGAAAGTGGCGGTTTTTTGGGTGTGGCATTTGACCTGGGAACCACCACCCTGGCCTGTGAACTTGTAGACCTCGAAAGCGGTACCTCTCTTTACCGAGGGGCCACGCTCAATCGCCAGGCCAGTTTTGGGGCTGATGTCCTTTCTCGTATTGAGGCTATTCAGAGGCATCCAGACAACCTGGTTGCGCTTCAGAAAGCAGCTATTTCTACCATGAATCAGCTTATTCAAGAGGCGATAGAAAAAGCTGGCCGGAGTTTCCAGGATATCTTTGTAGTTTCTGTGGCTGGCAATACGGTCATGGAACATATTTTTTGGGGTGTTTCGCCCGTTTCAATTGGTGTTGCTCCTTATGTTCCGGTATTTGTTCGCTCCAGTGTTGGTTTGGGTGAAGAATTGGAGCTTCTGGTTCATCCTAAAGCTCAGGTTTACCTTTTTCCTTCCTGCGCTGGGTATGTTGGGGGCGATATTGTTTCTGGTCTGGTTGCTTTTGAAATAGAGGAGAGCGAAGAAACCACCCTGTACATAGATATTGGCACCAACGGGGAAATCGTGCTGGTTCATGAGGGGAAGATATGGTGTTGTGGGACGGCTGCTGGTCCTGCTTTTGAGGGGGCGCAAATTCGCCAAGGGATGAGGGCCACACCTGGCGCGGTGAGTTCGGTGTCTTTCAGAGATGGGGATCTGATCTGGCAAACCGTTGGTGGCGAGCCACCTCGAGGAATATGTGGTACTGGCCTGATAGATGCACTGGCTATGTTGTTGGAAAATGACCTGCTTAGTCCTACTGGGCGTTTGCTGGAAGCAGCGTCTCATCCGCTTTCTGAGCGGATTGAAGAAGAAGGAGGAGAAAAGGTTTTTGTTCTAAGTAGAGAACCCCGCCTGGTGATTACCCAGAAAGATATTTCGCAGTTGCAACTTGCCAAAGCTGCCCTTCAGGCTGGGAGAACCATTCTCCTTAAAGAAGCTGGGTTAAGGGAGGAAGACATTCAAAGAGTTGTTCTGGCCGGGTCTTTTGGAAGTTTTATTAATCCCCACAGTGCAGTTAAAATAGGTCTTATTCCGCCAGCAAAGCGAATAGAGTCGGTAGGCAACGCTTGTCTGGCAGGAGCGAAGGAAGCGCTGCTTTCGGAACGATTTCGCAAGCGCTGTGAGGAATTGGCCCGGAAAGCTCAATATATTGAGCTTTCCGGGAGGTCCGATTTTCAGGACGTTTTTACTCATGCTTTATTTTTCGAAAATAGAGAATACGAACAATTCACCCGGTTGTCGGGCAATTTGTGATGGAGGTCGGGCGATGGCTGTTTTGAAACCTTTTCGTGGATATCACTATTCGCAGAGGCTGATTGAAAAGGGCCACATTGGGGAGCTGGTTGCTCCACCCTATGATGTCATTTCTCGCCGTAAAAAGGAGCTACTGGCTCGCAATCCCCAGAACATTGTGCATGTTATTCTGGGAAAAGATGATAGTGGCTACCAGAATGCTGCCAAACTCTTCAGAAACTGGTTGGCAAAAGAAGTGATTGAAAGAGATTCCTTGCCCGCTTTTTATGTTTATGAGCAGGAGTTTACTGTTCCACGTTCCGGCGAGAAAAAAGTACGCACAGGTTTTATCACTTTGGTGCGTATCGAAGAATTCGAAAAGCGCATCATCCTGCCTCATGAAAAAACCATGCCCAAGTATTCTCAAGACCGCCTGGAGCTGCTCAGAGCCACCGAGGCCAATCTGGAGCAGATTTTTGGTATTTTTAACGAAAGCACCATGGAAGTGGATTCACTGTTGGAAGAGAACAAAAAAAGAGAAAACCTGCTTATGGAATTTGTGGACTTTGATGGTGTATTGCATCGGATTTTCAGAATATCCGATACCCGGGTAATCGACAGAATCCGAAGGCTTTTAAACCCGAGGACTATCATCCTTGCTGATGGGCATCACCGTTACGAGACCAGCCTTATGTATCGTCAGGAAGTTCGGGAAAAGTTGGGAGACCCTCCTGGGGATTTACCAGCGGATTACGTGATGATGACTCTGGTTAACCTTAAAAATCCGGGTCTTCTTGTTTTGCCCACCCATCGCCTGATACATGGTTTGCCGGTAGAGAGAATAAAAGACTTTTTCAAGCGCTGTGAGGAGTATTTTGTGGTCCACCTGTTTGAGGGTGAGGAATCCATGGAACTTTTCTTAGAACAGGCTCCCCCCAACACCATAGGTGTTTACGACAAAGTGGAGGGAACCTGGGGTTGTATTACTTTGAGGGATCGCCGCATCATGGATGAAAAACTGGGCAAAGAAGACGTCAATCGCTACCTTGATACCTCAGTTCTGCATAAACTGGTTTTCGAGGAAATATTGGGGATTGACGAGGAAACCCAAAAGAAAAACCTCTATATCGATTATCTTAGAGGTACCAAAGACGTTTTCCAGATTGCTAATGAGGAAAACGAGTATCAGTTGGTGTTTGTTATGAAACCTACGCCGCTTGAAGATGTGGAACGAGCAGTGCATGCTTTTCAGAGAATGCCTCAGAAATCGACCTACTTTTATCCCAAGGTGTGGAGCGGGCTCATTATGAGGTTGCTTGAGGAAGAATGAAGAAAGTGCTCTTGCAGGTTGCTCTGGATTTTGTCTCTTTTGAGGAGGCACAAGAGCTTTGTACTCCCATTGGAGAACTGGCAGACATTCTGGAAGTAGGGACGCCCTTTATCTTAAAATATGGTCTTTCTTCACTACCTTCTTTGCAAGCATGTTTGAAGAAGCCAATTCCCATATTTGCTGACCTGAAAATCGCTGACGGGGGATTTCTGGAAGCGGAAATGGCAGTGGAATACGGTGCTTCTTTAGTTTCGGTTCTTGCTGGTGCAAGGACGGAAACTCTGGAAGAAGTTTACAGAGCCTGCCAGGAAAAAGGAGCCAAAGTAGTTGTAGATACTGTTGATCTTTTGCCTTCTGACCAGGAAAAAATCCAGTACTTGCTCACCCATCCTCCCCATTACCTTTGCCTCCATGTTCCCCATGATGTGGTAGAGAAGGGAGTAGCATTTCTTGATGAATTGCAAGAATTATTGATTTTTAAAGAATACAACCTTTCTCTTATGGTTGCTGGTGGTCTGAGCCCTCGTATTTTGCCTCGGGTTCTCGAGGCGCTTTCTCCTGAAGTGGTGGTGGTTGGCTCTGCGGTGACCAGGAGTTCTGCTCCGGAGGAAACCTTGAAACTTTTGAGGAGGCTGCTCGATGAGTACGAATCTACCTGATTTCTCTTCGGTTTTAAAAGTAGTGCTGGATGAGGCTTATGCATTGCTTAAAACTTTGGACCAAAAGGCACTATCTGGACTTTTCAAGGACGTTGCATCGGAGTGGAAAAGTAAACGCCTTTTTTTCTGGGCCCGGGGAAGAAGTTTTTTGATTTTGAAGGCTTTTGCTATGCGACTCATGCACCTTGGATACAGGGTGTATATTGTGGGAGAGGTAGATTGTCCTGCAATCGGTGATGGTGATGTGCTGGTGGTAGCCAGTGGTTCAGGTTCTACTTCCTCAGTTTTGCTTTTCAGTGAAAAGGCTAAGAACTTTGGTGCTCAAGTGGTTGCGTTCACCGGCAAGGCTGATACACCACTTGCTAAAATTGCTGACGTGGTAGTTTCTTTTAAGAGCGAGAAAGCACCACCCAGCATTCAGCTTTTTGCAAATGGCAGTGGAACTCGTTTTGAAGACGCGCTTTTTCTCTTTTTTGACGCTTGCATACTCTATCTTATCTGGGATAGGAGAGAAAAAGCGTATCAGGAAATGATGCTACGACACGCCAACCTGGAATGACTATGTTCATTCACGGACAAAAGCTAACTCTCTTTCCAGTTTGGAGTTAATCTCCTTTGCCCAAGCTTTGAGGGTTTCTATCGGGTAAGGGGCAACCTTTTGTGCCTCTGGAGATAGAGTTTTCTGGTTTTGAAAATTTTGCCAGTACCAAAGGGGAGCTTCTCGAAGGTATTGAGCCATTTCTTCCAAAATTTTCGAGTTGTGAAAAGGAGGGTAAATGGTAGTTCGAAACTCTACTTTGTGGAGAGGAAAATTCAAGGCCATTTCCAGGGTTTCGAGGACCTTCTTCTTTAAATCCGGTGGAGCAACCAGTGAATAGTTTTCTGGCAGGAGTTTAAAATCGATTGCCCAGTAATCCACAAGCCCTTCTTTTTCAAGATCTTCTACTCTGGCAGGAAAACTCCCATTGGTGTCCACCTTGACCAGAAAACCTTCCTTTTTGACCCATCTCAAAAAGGGTAGTAATTCCTCAAAGTGAAGCAGCGGCTCTCCACCGCTTATGCATACTGCATCGATAAAGGTTTTACGATTCAAGAGGAACTCACGAACCGCACTTTCCTCAATAAGAGGTAGTCCTTGCCACTCCCTAACCAGTTCTGGATTCTGGCAGTAGGGGCAACGAAAGTTGCAACCGCCTACAAATAGCAAGGTAGCGATTCTGGCCGGGTAGTCGATGTAACTTACTTTTTGCCATCCCCGAAAGATGTTCATGATGCCCTCTGGGAGCCTGATTTATCAGGCTCCCAAAACTTTCACTTTTTCAAGCTGGTACTCTTTGCGTTCTCTAAATTCTTCCTGCTTGCCCCGGTTCCAGCGCCTTACCGGGCGGTAGTAGCCCACCACTCGGGAATACACTTCGGTTTCCTGATTGCAGTGGGGACAAATAAAGGTTTTGCCAGACAAATACCCGTGATTGGGACAAACTGAAAAAGTAGGGGTAATGGTCAAATACGGTATGGGGTAGTTTTCGAAAGCCCTTTTAATGAAGAGTTTCACGGCCTGGGGGTGAGGAGTTTCGGGCAGGAAAAGATGGAAGACAGTGCCCCCAGTGTAAAGTGTTTGCAAGTCTTTCTGGTGTTCCAGAGCTTCAAAGGGATCTTCAGTATAGTTAACCGGGAGGTAGGTGCTGTTTGTGTAGTAGGGTTCGTTTTCACCGGCAGTTATAATGTCCGGGAATCTCTTTTTGTCGTGGCGTGCCAGACGGTAACTGGCACCTTCTGCCGGAGTTGCTTCCAGGTTGTAAAGATTGCCCGTTTCTTCCTGAAAATCAGCGAGTAGTTCCCTCATGAAGTTCAAGACTTTGACTGCAAAGGATTTACCTTCAGGATGCGCTATGGATACTCCCAGAAAATTAAGGCAAGCTTCATTCATGCCCACAAGACCTATGGTTGAGAAATGATTGCGAAAAGTGCCCAGATATCTTCGTGTATAGGGAAGAAGGCCATTTTTCATATTGCGCTCGATGACTTTGCGCTTGATTTCCAGGGCGGTTTTTGCTATGTACATGGCTCGTTTGAGACGCGCGAAGAACTCTTCTTCGGATTTGCTCAGATAGCCAATGCGGGGTAGGTTGATGGTGACCACACCAATGGAGCCGGTTTTGTCCGCCGAGCCAAACAGGCCCCCAAAACGGTTGCGCAGAGTGCGTAAATCCAGTTGCAGTCGACAACACATGGAGCGAACGTCTCCCGGGTGCATGTCAGTAGAAATAAAATTTTGAAAGTACGGCACACCGTACTTTGCGGTAAGTTTCCACAAAAGTTGGGCGTTTTCCGACTCCCAAGGGAAGTCAGGGGTTATGTTGTAAGTAGGTATGGGGAAGGAAAAGACTCTCCCTTCGTAATCTCCTTCCAGCATGACTTCGAGAAAGGCTTTATTAATCATGTCCATTTCTTCTTGGTAGTCGCCGTAAGTACCCAGGTCTGGTCGTTCTTCTCCACCAATGATGACCGGGCGCTCGCGCATGTCTTCAGGAACGATCCAGTCGAAGGAAAAGTTAATGAATGGTGCCTGGCTTCCCCAGCGGGAAGGCACGTTCATGGCAAAGACCATCTGCTGAATGAGTTGTTTAACCATCCGATAATTAAGCCGATCGAAACGTACAAAAGGAGCAAGGTAGGTATCGACTGAGTTAAAGGCCTGGGCTCCTGCAAATTCCATTTGCATAGTGCCCAGGAAGTTCACCATTTGCCCGGTCAAGGCGGAGAGGTGCTTGGCTGGTCCGGCAGCGATTTTGTCTTTTACCCCTCCAAACCCTTCACGGATTAACTGCTCCAGTGACCATCCCGCACAATATGCCGTTAATCCGTAAGAGAGGTCGTGAATGTGAATATCAGCGTTAGTGTGTGCTTCCCGGACTTCATCGGGATAAATGCGGTTTAAAGTGTAGTTAGCCATTACAGAACCCGCAACGTGCAACACCAGGCCCGGGTAAGAGTAGGTAGTGTTGGAGTTTTCCTGGGTGCGCCAGTCCGCTTGCAGAAGATATTCCTGAACGATTTTTTCTATATCCACCCTTGCCTGAAGAGCTTCTCTTAGCTCCTGACGTTTGCGACGGTAGAGAATGTAGGCCTTGGCTACTTTGGAAAAACCATTTTCGATTAATGTTTCCTCAACAAAGTCCTGGATGGTTTCGATGTTCACCGTTGCATCTGGACCGAACTTTTCAAACAATTTAGTGGTTACAATTTTGCTCAGCTCTTCAGGAACACTTGCTGTTTCTTCTCCCACAGCCTGAAAAGCTTTGTAAATAGCTCGCTCGATGCGATACCTATCAAAAGGCACGATTCTCCCGTCCCTCTTTTGAACTTTTCGGGGAGCGAGTAGATCATAAGTTTCTTCCATTTTTTAAACCCCCTTTTCCTTTTCCTTAACCAGAGAGCCTAAGATTTCTATGAACTGGTCTACATCGCGAAACTCACGGTAGACCGAAGCAAAGCGTACGTAAGCTACCTGGTCAATTTTTTTCAATTTTTCCATAACCTTTTCCCCAATATATGAAGAAGGTACCTCTTCAAAGCCCTCTTCCTGGAGCTCTTTCTCGACTTCGCTGGCTACGGCCTCTAAAGTTTCCGTGGACACGGGTCTTTTCTCACAGGCTTTTAAAAGCCCATTGAGAATTTTTTTACGGTCGAACAACTGCCGGTTGCCGCTTTTTTTAATCACTACTAAAGGTTCCCGTTCACAACGCTCATAGGTTGTGAAACGACGGTGGCAACTCTGGCACTCTCTACGTCTGCGCACGCCATATCCGTTTTCAACAACTCTGGTATCGATTACCCGTGAATCTGGCTCACCACAGTAAGGACAATGCATGATAACCCCAATATGTAGGATTAATGCAATTTAAAACATCCATATATAGTATAACTCCACATTTTGGAAAGTCAATCGCTGATGGAGAAAATTTTTTTGCGAAATAATTTGTTTTTTCGAATTCAAGGAGTATGAGTCGTCAAGGGTGTTTGCGATTTTTCAAGTTCGATAAAGTTCAGGGCGGCGCAAGTCCTGGAAGAGGATATGTTGCATAGAGTTTTCAGCTTTGGGATGATGATAGCGTTTGATTTCTGCTTTCGAAAATTCGAAAACCGCTAACTGATTTCCTGGAAGATACAGTTCCCTTAACACATCGCCTCGGGGATTAATGACTATCAAGCCTCCACCAGATTTCTCTTTTTTGGGGAACCACAGGTTGCAACAGGCTATGAATACCCGATAGTCATAAGCGCGGGCTGGCAAGTATTTATTCCAGAGATTGTTTCGCGGGAAAGGTGTGGCATGAGGTCCAAATATTATTTCTGCGCCCTTGCTTTTCAGGGTAGCTATAACTTCTGGCAGGTGCCATTCCACGCACAAAGCGATGCCAAAACAAACTTCGGGGTGTTCGAAAACGGGGAGTTCATTGCCCGGATGGAAAAGGCGTTTTTCTTTCGCGCTTAAGTGGGTTTTTCGGTAAACTTTTCTTTCGCCCCAGGGGAAAAAGATGCCGTGGGCTATGAAGAGGTTTCCAGATTTATCCTGTTCGATGAAGCCAGCCAGGACGGTAATCCTGGTTTCCCGGGATAGCTTCTGAACTGACTGCAGCAGAGGGCTGTTCGGGCCACAGGGTCGAATGGTGACTGGATTCAAGGAGTATCCATGTAGGGAAAGCTCTGGGAAGCAGAGAATTTCCACACCAGCTGCTTGAGCTCCGTAAACCATTTGGCGGTGCAAGTTCAGAGCGGCTTCGTCGTTTAGTAAATTTTCAATTTGAGCTATTCCTATCCGAATATTTTGCATGTCCTATTGTTTTAGAAACCAACTTTGCTATAATATAGCGGAAAATTTTAAAAGTGAATAGTAGCGATTTTCTCAGGTGTTCGGGAAACCGGTGCAAATCCGGTGCGGACCCGCCGCTGTGAGAGGGAACGAAAGGTGCACAAAGCCACTGGCTGAAAAGCTGGGAAGGCGCACCGAGTAGGCTGAAGCCCTCAAGCCAGAAGACCGGCCTGAGAAACGAAGTTTTTTCGGCCTCTGCGAGGTTCAGAGGGCGAATTTTCGTTTTTTCAAAAACCATGAAAGGGGGAATTGGTATGTTCAGAAGGTCTCTGGTGATTGTTTTAAGTATTGTGCTGGTTTTGTGTTTGTTGGTTGGGGTAAGCTCTGGAATGTCCAGAGAAGATAAGAAAGCGTTGTTACTTGTTGCTTTTGGCACTTCTTATGAGGACGCTTCTTCCGCTATTAAGAATGTTTTTGAGCTTGCCAGGAAGGAGTTTCCAGGGCTGGAAGTGCGCCTTGCTTATGCTTCCTCTATGGTACGTAAAGCTCTTGAGAAAAAGGGACAGAAAATTGACAGTCCCGTTACCGCGCTGGCTAAACTTGCAGACGAAGGATTTAACAAAGTTGCGGTACAGCCTCTTTTCGTAATTCCAGGGATTACTTACGACTATGTAGCAAGCGTTTGCCAAGCTTTTTCTGCGATGAAAGATATATATGGGAGACCGGTTTTTGAAGAGCTTTATTTAGGAAGACCTCTACTGGAGCATCCCTCTGATTATGAAGAGGTTGTCCAGGCTTTGCGGGAAATATTTGCTCCAACCCTCTCTAAGGAAGGAACGGCGTTGGTTCTGATGGGTCATGGAAGCGAACATTCTGGAGGGGCTGCTTATTCTATGTTGTATCTCATGTTGCAGAAGGAATTCGGAGAAAATGTTTTCCTGGGTACAGTAGAGGGTTTCCCCTCTTTCGAAGATGTGGTAACGGAACTTGAAGCACAAAAGGTAAAGAAAGTAGTTCTTGCGCCTTTTATGCTGGTTGCTGGCGATCATGCTCTGAATGATTTGGCTGGAGAGCATAGCGATTCCTGGAAAGTGCAGCTTAAGCAGCGAGGTTTTTTGGTGTCAACCGTTTTAAAGGGATTGGGGGAATATGATGCTTTTGCCAGGATTTTTGTGGAACGCGCGAAAGAAGTCGTCGAAAAGCTCTAAAGCTTTATGTCTTACGTAGCAGGGCGTAGAAGACAGTTGCCAGGCAGGACCAGGCGAGAGTCTCTCGCCTGGTCCTGCATCCTCATTCTTGGGGCGGTTTTACTCTTTGGTGTTCTTTATTTTGTAGGCAAAGGTTTTGTGGAGGTTCCCTTAGTGGAGGTTTGGAAAATTATTTTGGGGAGAGATACCGCTCAGGAAATGTGGCATGATGTGGTGCTCTATATACGTTTGCCCCGTATTTTAGGTGCTCTTTTGATTGGATTGATTCTGGGTTGTGCAGGTTGTATCTTCCAGGCTTTACTTTTGAATCCCCTGGCCAGCCCCTACACTCTTGGGGTTTCTGGGGGAGCTGCTTTTGGGGGAGCCTGTGCACTGTATCTGGGATTGTCTAACCCTATTTTTCCTGCTTTTTTGGGCGGTCTTGCTTCGCTTTTGCTGGTTCTTTTTATGAGCGGGAGAAGGGGTAGTTTTCGAACTGAAAGTCTGGTTTTAGCGGGGATTATAGTGAGTTCAGTTTTTTCTGCGGGAGTAAGTTTCATGAAGCATCTTTTTGGTGAGGAAGTGGGAAGTCTGGTTTTTTGGCTAATGGGTACCCTGGTGGGTATTCACCTCAAAGAGGTGATGTGGCTTTGGCCTTTTGCAGTGGGAATAATTATGGTGGGTGTTTTTTCAGCCAAGGCGCTGGACGTTTTGTGTCTTGGGGAGAAAGTAGCCCGTCAATCTGGAGTGGCTACTGAGACTTTTCGCCTTTTGCTTTTGATCGTGGCTACTTTGGGCACTGCTGCAGCAGTGTCGGTAGGAGGCATAATTGCTTTTGTGGGTCTGGTGGTGCCCCATATTTTTCGAATCGCTTTTGGTCCGCTTCACCTTTATCTTTTGCCGCTTTCGGCTCTGGGAGGTGCGCTGTTACTTTTGGTTTCGGATAACCTTATTCGAGTTTATTTTGGAGTAGAGATACCGGTTGGTGTTTGGACTACGCTCATTGGTGGTCCCTTTTTCTTTTATCTTTTCATTAAACGAGTTTCCTGGCGTGAGGGACGAAGTGAAAGTTGAAGTGGAACTGCATAAGGTTTCTTTTTCATACGGGGAGGGATGGGTGTTTAAGGAAATTTCTCTACGCCTTACAGGAGGAGTTTTCTATGCTTTGCTCGGTCCCAATGGTTCGGGCAAAAGTACTTTGTTGTCTTTAATTTCTGGTCTCCTCGTGCCTCAAGAGGGAGAAGTTATACTTTGTGGGAAAAAGATGAGAAAGATATCTTTACGAGAAGTGGCTCGCCATGTGGCTCTGGTTCCTCAAGATTTTTTTGTACGTTTTCCTTACACGGTTTATTACACAGTTCTTACTGGTAGGTTTCCCTTTTCCTCGGGAAGGTGGGCCTACTCTGAGGAAGATCATCGTTTGACCAAACATTACCTTGATGAAGGGGGCATTCTCCATCTTGCAGATTCTCCGGTGACTGCTCTGAGCGGCGGAGAGTCTCAGAAGGTGGCCTTTGTGAGAGCTTTGGTGAGAGAAACACCGGTTCTTCTTCTGGATGAGCCGGTTTCCAACATCGATGTTGCTTCTACACTCAATTTTTTGAAGAAAGCTCGGCTTCTGGCTCAAGGGGGAAAACTGGTAGTAGCAGCTTTTCATGATCTAAATCTTGCTTCGCTTTTTGCCGATCAGATCATCTTTGTAAAAGGGGGGCAGGTGGAACTCTGGGAGGATAAAAGAGAAGCTCTGAGTCCTCAAAACATTCAGCGGATTTTTGGTATCGAGGTGGTACCTTACGAGAGCCCTGAAGGGGAACTATATCTTTTATACAGAGTGGAATAAGGGGGTGTGGTTGATGCGTCTGAAAAAGGTTGTTTTGTTGATTTCTGTTTTCTGGGTTGTCGTGTTTTGTATTTGCCAGGGAACCTGGGCCGAAGTATCCATTCGTGATTTCCGGGGGAAAGAGGTTGTTTTGGAGGAACCGGCGCATCGTATAATTTCGCTCTATACTGCTCATACCGAGAGCCTTTATTTTCTGGGTGCCCAAGAGAACCTGATAGCGGTTTCTACTTCCTGTGACTTTCCTCCTGAAGTGGCTCTCAAGAAAATCGTTGATTATCGCTCGGATCCAGAAAAAGCCATAGCGCTAAAACCTGATGCGGTTTTGGTGCGGGATTACGTTGTAACCAACTATCCTCGCTTTGTAGAGGCGTTAGAGGGGGTGGGTATTCCGGTCATCGATTTAAATCCCGAACACCTTGCCGATCTTGATGATTACTTTGCCGCGCTCGGAGCAATTACCGGTTTAAGCGGACAGGCCAGGGAGCTTTCCGAGAGTTTTCATCAGGAAATAACGAAAATTGTCGCCAAGATTAGCAATATCCCTCCAGAGCAAAGGAAGAAGGTGTTTTTCGAGAGTGTGGCTAAAGACTATAAAACGGTTACCCCAGGGACATTGGTTGATGAGTTGATTGCTTTGGCTGGTGGTATTAACGTTGCTTCTTCTGCACGACCGGTTAGATCAGGTTCTCGCATTGCTGCTTTTGGTATTGAGCGTCTTCTCAGTCTGGCTGACGAAATCGACGTTTATATTGCCCAGCGTGGGGTCATGAATCGGGTAACCAGAAAGAGTATTCTTGAGCGTCCAGAGTTGCGCTCTCTTCGTGCTGTCAAAGAAGGTAGGGTTTATGTAGTAGACGAGGCCATTGTCAGCAGACCTGGTCCTCGTCTTTCTTGGGGACTTGAGGAACTGGCCCGCATGCTTTATCCCGAGATTTTTGAAGATCTGAAGGAATTTGCTTTTCCTGAAGCGATTTCCCGAGCAGTAGCTGCTCAAGCCGTAGTTTGGGGCTTGGGAATACCTTTGTATGTGCCCACCAAGAAGGATTTTAAAACTGAGGGATATGTTGCCGGTAAATGTGAAGATCTTTCCTGGAGCGATTCCTTCAGTAGATACGTAGAGACCCTCATCCATACTGGAGCAGCGGTTCCCGAACAAAAGGAAGGAAAGTTTTTCTTTCATCCCGACCAACCACTTACCAGGGTGGAACTTGCCCGGTGGCTTTACATTCTTCTTGACTTTGAGGTAGAAAACGGGGACTTTCCCGTTTTGGTGGATATAAATTCTCTGAGCCGTGCCGATCAAACTGCAGTGTTAGTTACTGTCGCTTCAGGAATTTTTGATGGATTGATTTCCGGAAAACATTTTGAGCCTTACAGGCCGCTTACCGGAGAGGAGTTGGTTAAGATACTTGAAAGAGCCCGGGAAAAGGGAAGGAGAGGTTTTTTCTTTGAAAGGTAAAGAGATTGAAAAGAAAAGCTTTGCTTTAATAAACAAATTACTCGATTGTTACGCTCTTCCTGAGTACGGACGTTTTATTATCGAAAGAGTGGTGCATGCCAGTGCAGATTTTTCCTTGGCTTCTCTTTTGGTAGTTAAGCCGGGTTTTATAGAAAAGTTCCGGGAAGCCGTCGCAAAGCCAGGTTATACTGTTTTTTGTGATGTTTCCATGGTGTGTCATGGTATCTCGCCCTCTCTCATCAAGCGAAGTGGTATGATTCTCTGGGAAGCAGTACATAGCCTGGAATGTCGGCAACTCGCAGATAGGGCTGGTTCTACGCGTTCAGAAGCAGCGGTGGAGCTTGCTATAGCTAAGGGAATACGGGGGTTCGTTTTTGGTAACTCTCCTACAGGCTTGTTGCGCTTGGTTGATAGAATCAAGGCAGGTTATCCGGTGGATTGGGTGATAGGATGTCCGGTTGGTCTGATAATGGCTGCTCAGGCCAAAGAGGAGCTGCTTTCGCTCGAAGTACCTGCGGTGGTTTTACGTGGCCCTCGGGGAGGGAGTCCAATAGCAGCAAGTATTGTAAACGCCATGTTAGCCAGGATTTTTGGGGATGATGGAAGTGACTGAACCTTCAGAAAGGTTGTTTGCAGAGAGAAAAGAGTTGCGCAAAGGGCTGAGCACAGGCACTTATGCTGCCGCCTGTGCTAAGGCTGCAGCGCTTTTTTTGCTTGGTGAGCGACGGGAAAAAGTGAAAGTGTGGTTGCCGTGTGGTCAGGAGAGGGAGGTTGCGGCAACGGTGTGCCTAAAAGGAGATTACGCTGAAGCCTTAGCTGTGAAAAACGCGGGTGATGACCCCGATGTTACAAACGGTATCGAAATTGGGGCACGGGTGTGGTTGCGTAAAGGTAAGCAGAGTATATTTATTCGTGGGGGTGAGGGGGTAGGAGTAGCTACTAAGCCAGGCTTGAGAGTGAAAGTTGGGGAATGGGCTATTAATCCGGTTCCCCGACGTCAGATTGAAGTGAACTTAAAGGAAATTCTTCCATCGGATTTTTTTGCTGAGGTGGAAGTCTTTGTTCCCCGGGGCAGAGAGGTGGCCAAACACACCTATAACCCGATTCTGGGTATAGAAGGGGGTATTTCCATTCTGGGTACTACTGGTCTGGTTCTTCCCATGTCTCATCAAGCTTTTCAGGAGACCGTCTACTTGCATCTGAAACAGTGTTTCCTTTTGGGAAGAAAGAAAATCTGTCTGGTGCCTGGCAACTATGGGTACGCAAAAGCTCTGGAGCTGGGTTTTGCGAAAGAGGAAATTGTAAAAATCAGCAGCCTGGTAGGCTTTGCTCTGGAAACTTGTGCAGAATTTGGCGCCGAAAGGGTTTTTTTGGTGGGGCAGGTGGGCAAAATGGTGAAAATTGCTGGAGGTATTTTTGATACTCACCATTTGGTTGCCGATGCTCGGCGGGAAATTCTTTTTGCTCATCTGGTGCGAGCTGGATTGCCAGTTCCTTTCTGGAGTAAAGTTTGGGAAGCCCGTACTGCGGAGGAAGTGGCTTTGCACATCGCTTCCTGGGAAGGGGCGACTGAGTTTTGGCAATATCTGGCCAGAGAGATTTCTCATCGAGCTGAAGAAAGGGTTCAAAGAGCTTTTAGGGTGGAAAGCATCGTTTTCTCTCTTCATCTTGGCGTGCTGGGGAGAGGTTAAATTGGGCTGGATCACTGTGATTGGAGCTGGTCCTGGTGACCCTACTTTGCTAACTCTTCGGGCGTACGAATTGCTTCGGGAAGCGAAAGTGGTAGTGTGCAGAGAAGATCTTGCGCAGTGTTTTCCCGACTTGCAAACCGTAGTCCCTTTGCCGGGGAAGCTCTCAGAAATGTTACAGGTTCTTGAAGACCTACACAGAAAGTATTGCGAGGTAGTGTTGTTGCTTTCTGGAGATTCTACCCTGTTCAGTCTTATCAAGTATCTCCCTGAAGAGTGGGTTAAGGAAATTGTGCCGGGAATCAGCGTTCTTCAGTATTTTTGTGCTCGTTTAAGGATAGCCAGGGACCATCTTGCTTTGTTGAACCTCCATGCCAAGGAGGATTTTTCTGAGTTGCGCTTCGTGCTTGAGGAAGGCAGGGGGGGATTGGTTTTAAGCGGGGATTCAAGTAAGACCAGCAAGGTGCTCGCTTTAGTTCAGCGGGTGCGCCCTGGCTGTGAGGTGGTGGTGGGTGGTGATCTTTCTTTGCCTGGAGAAAAAATAATCAAGGGTAAACCTGAGGAGGTGAGAGAAAAGCTTGGTGGGAATCGTTTTCACGTGGTTTATTTTCCCTTTGTTTCTCCTTCGGGTATCACCTTTTTTGAAGACGAAGAATTTGTGAGAGAAAAGATACCTCTTACCAAGAAAGAGAACCGGATGCTTATTATTTCTATTTTAGAGCTCTCCCCTGGTATGCAGGTTCTTGAAGTGGGCAGTGGCTCGGGGGGAGTTACTGTGGAAATAGCCCGGCGCATTGGCGGAGGAACGGTTTTTGCTGTAGAGCGTGATGGGCGGGCACTTTTTTATTTGAGCAGCAATCTGGAGCGTTTTGGAATAAGTAATGTGCGATTAATAAGGGGAGAGGCTCCCCAGGCTATTCCTCGGGAGAATTTCCATAGGGTTTTCATAGGGGGTAGTGGAGGGCGTCTCGCTTCTATTATGGAGAGAGCTTTTCCTCTTCTGGTTGAGGGAGGTATTATGGCTTTTGTAGCGATAACCCTGGAAACCCTTGAAGAAGGAGTGCAGATTATGAAAAAAATGCCTTTTCGGGATTTTCAGATAGTTGAACAGAATGTTACTCGTTTTGAAGAAAGAGGGGGACGAAGAATGGCTCACTCTTTGAACAGCATTTTTTTGGTGTGGGGGAGAAAAGATGCCTAAAGTGTACTTTGTGGGAGCAGGACCTGGCGATCCAGAGTTGATCACCCTTAAAGGCAAAAAGTGTCTTGAAGAGGCGGATTGTGTTGTTTACACTGGTTCCCTTGTCAATCCAGCTGTTTTGGATTTTGCGCCTTCTTGCGCTACCTTGGTCGATAGCTCTTCGCTTTCGCTGGAGGAAATCGTTGGTTTTATGGTTTCTCAGGTAAAGGCAGGAAAGAAAGTGGTCAGGTTGCATTCAGGAGATCCCGCGCTATACGGAGCTATTAATGAGCAAATCCGGGAACTCGAGAAGCAAAGCATCGAGGTGGAGGTTGTACCAGGGGTTTCCTCGGTTTTTGCTGCTTCGGCGAGGTTAAAAAGAGAATATACTATTCCCGGGGTTTCGCAAACCCTCGTTATTACTCGCCTTGCTGGAAAGACACCGGTACCTGCCCGGGAAAGGTTGAGCAAGCTTGCTCAACATCAAAGTTCAATGGCCATTTTGCTGAGCACTTCCATGAGTAAGGCTTTGCAGGAAGAACTACTTTCTGCTTTTCCTCCTACTACTCCCTGCGCTGTTTTGTACCATGTGACCTGGCCTGATGAGCTGATATTGAGAGGGACTCTGGAAGAGTTGCATAGCATGATTTCAGAGCATGGTCTTCAAAGGAGTGCCATTGTTCTGGTGGGAGATTTTTTGTCATCGGAAGGAATGCGGTCCTACCTCTATAGTGGTGATCGCGGATGAAAGTTTTACTGGTTGAGGTTTTGGATAGCGACTTTCCTGGTAAAGAGATAAAGGAATTTCTGGAGAAAGAAAAAGGAGCTCAGGTGATAGTTGCCCGGTGTGAAGAGATCGGAAAGTTCTGGAATGCGGTGGACATTCTGGTTGTGGTAGGAAGCCTGGGCATTGCTGTGCGTTTGGTAGCTCCTTTTCTGAGGGATAAAAGGAGTGACCCCGGAGTACTGGTGGTGGATTCAAAAGGCAACTTCTGCATTGCTCTTTGTGGTGGCCACTGGCGGGGAGTTAACCCCTTAGCTCGATCGCTTGCCCATTTCATAGGAGCAGAGGCGGTGGTGACTACTGCTTCCAACGTGCGCGGCTTGTTTTCCCCGGAAGAAGTGGCATCACGGCTGGAAGGAACTCTGGAGGGCGAACGCGAAAGCTTGCTAAAGATATTGAGTCGTTTAGTTAGAGGAAATGAAGTAGATTTCTTTTTTGACTCGGCTTTTTCCCTCCCAGCTTTCCCTGGCTACTCTTTGAAGGAGTGGACCGGGAAACTCCCTGGGCAGGAGTTTTTGTTTTTTGGAGAGCGGATTTTGGCCGCAAAGGGCTGGGTGGCAATCAGGCCGCGCACCCTGGTTGTGAGCATTGGTTTTAGAAAAAGCGTTTCCGTTGAAAGGATAGAAGAAGCCATTCGAGATTTCTTCAAGCGGCATGCATATTCTATGGCTTCTATCAAAGAGTTGCTTACTTTAGAGCGCAAAAAAGAAGCTTTGTTGCCACTTGGAGAGAAACTGGGCGTTCCAGTGAAAGGAGTTTGTGAGGAAGAGCTACGGAGAGTTGAAGGGAATTTTAGCTCTCCCTGTGCCAAAAAGCACCTTAACATCCCGGGTTTGGTTGAGCCAGCTTTAATTCTTTCGGGGTGCGAAATTCTGGTGCCTAAAACCGTTTACCCAGGGATAACTTTAGCGCTGGGTAGAAAGAGCTGGTGCAGAAAAGGTTTGCTTTATCTGGTTAGTTTAGGAGCTGGGGGCAGCCCAAACCTTACTGTTCAGGCTCGGGAAGCCCTTGAGGATAGTGAATGGATTTTAGGTTACCGCAGGTATCTCGATTTGGTACCTCCGCATCTTGAAGGAAGGGTTGTGAGGAAATACTCGGCGATGGGTGAAGAAGTGAAGCGGGCTGAGCTGGCAGTTTCTTTGGCTGAGAAGGGCAATCGAGTTTCTCTGGTCAGCAGTGGTGACGTGGGCGTTTTTGGGATGGTTTCTCCTGCCTTAGAAATTGCTCTATCTCGAGGTGTTTCCTGGAAGATAATTCCCGGAGTAAGTGCCTGTCTTTATGTGGCTTCCAGGCTGGGTTCACCCTTGGTAGGTGGTTTTGCCGTGGTTAGCTTGAGCGACTACCTGGTGCCCTGGGATAGGATCAAAAAAGACCTGGAGCTTCTGGCGGCTACTGACCTGGCTGTGGCTGTTTACAACCTGGTGGAACGAGGAAAGGAAGAAAAAATAGCTTTTTTGAAATCGGTTTTTGCGAAATATCGAGGTTCTGGTGTTGCGGTAGGCCTGGTCAGAGCTTCAGGAGAGAAGACAGTGATGACTATCGAAGATCTTGAAGCCTCGCAGCTTGATATGCAGTGTACGCTTATTGTGGCACCTCCACATGCCCGGGTGGAAGGAGATGCTATTCTTGTAGAAAGGGGATATTCGCTGTGAAGTTGTGGGTAATTGGAGTGGGGCCAGGAGATCCTAAGCTGTTGACTCTGGCTGCTTTGGAAGTTTTACAAAAAGCGGAGCTGGTTTTTGCCCCTTTGATGGGTTCTGAAGCTTCAAGTAGAGCTTATCAGGTGGTAAAAGTTTTTCTTCCCGACCACTGTAAGGTGGTGCAGCTTTGCTTCGATGGGGATGAAAGAAAAATATCGCAGACAATTCTGGATGAGATAGCAAGGTATTCTTGCAAAGAAGCGGTGTTTTTGGTTCTTGGAGATCCCCTGCTGTATGGCTCTTTTTTCAAGTTGTTTCCAGAGATTCAAAAAAAAGCAGACCTGGAGATAAGGATAGTTCCGGGAATCAGTGCTTATCAGGCTATGGGTGCCCGCCTCGGTATACCTCTTGCTCAAGGAGATGAGGTGGTAAGTATTGTACCGGGAACTGTTTCTCTTGAGCGATTTAAAGCGTTGCTCGAGCTTTCAGATACTCTTCTCCTTTATAAGTTAGCTCTTTTCCTTAGGCGAGACTTCCTTGTCTCACAGGATTTTTGCAAAGGATGGATTGGAGAAAACCTCTCCACGGACAAAGAAAAGATTTACCCCCTGTCTGGAGACTCTCGTAATTTGCCCTACTTTTCGATGGCCATTTTAAAGAAGACCTGATTTGTGAGATAATAACTTGAAACACTCTTTTTGTTTGCTGGTGAGTGTTCGGTGGCTAAGGCGTTGGATGTAGAAATAAGAAGGCTTTCTCCGCTGGAATTTAAAGAGCGGTTGCCTGAGTTTGAGGCTATTTATCGGGATGCTTATTCTGACCTTTCTGAGTATCGCTATGACCGCCCCTCTCGCATCAGGCATTATTTGCAGTGGCTCTACCAGGGTGACCCCGAAGGTTTCTTGGTAGCTTTTGAAGGTGAGAAACCGGTGGGTTTCATTGGTGTACATAGCGAATGGGTAGAGGACGAGGAAGTCATTGGCGAGATTCACGAGTTTGTAGTGGAAGGCTCTGCTCAAGGAAAAGGGATAGGAAAGATACTTTTTGAAGAAGCTCTTCGCTATCTCTTGCAGAAAGGCCGAAAGAAGGTTGGTCTCTGGGTGGGTGAAAGGAACCAGCGAGCTATTGACTTTTATCTGCGCAATGGTTTCCGAAAGAAAGGGCAGTGGGGAAAGTGGGTGCGTATGGAGAGGGTGTTTGAAGATGCAGGCAATAGAAATCCTTGAGAAGCTATATCAGTTTTATTCACCAAGTGCTCAGGAACGGGACCTCCTTTCCTGGATAGCCGCTTTTCTTAAAGAAAGGGGTTTTGATGTTTTTTGGCAGGAGTATGACCCGGGGCGTTTCAACCTTTATGCTTTCCGGGGTGATACACCCTTTCTCTTAGCCACTCATGTTGATGTGTATTACGGTGGTCGCCCTAATCGGTTGCTTTTGAAAAACGGGTTTTTCTATGGTCCGGGAGTGGTGGACGTAAGGGGACAGATTGCGGCATTGCTTGATGTCGTTTCCAGGGTGGATGCGCCTTTTGCGTTGGCTTTTTTTTCCGAAGAAGAAACCAGCGGAGCTGGTTCCTGGCATTTTGAAGCCCATCGTGAGTTTCGAGGTGCGGTGGTGCTTGAACCTACCCAGCTCTCCATAGCCAATCTTTTGGCTGGAGATGTTGAAGTGCGTCTCACTCTTGAAGGACTGATTCGCCATGGTGCCTTTCAAAAGAGCGCAGTGAATCCGATTAGCTTTTCTTGCAAGCTACTTGCAAAGTGTGAGGAACTGGTTACAAGCTGGGGAAGCGATTCTCGATTTTGTCCTCCTCTTTCTCTCATGGTTGGCAAAATCGAAGGTGGAGAAACCAGTTATGTTGTTCCTGGAAACTGCGTTATAGAATGTTCTTTTCCTTTCGCACCACCACAAACACTGCAGGATGTTAAGCAGGAGATTGTTTTGTTGCTGGAGAGTAATGAGGTACATTTCGAAATTCTTGATGAAAACCCGGCTTTTGCCATTTCTGAGAAAGAGCCAGTGGTTTCTCTTCTCAAGAAGGCTTTTTGTAAAGCATTTGATAAAGAGCCAGTTTTTTCAGGTATGCCTTCATGGACGGATGCCACGTACCTGAACCTTAAAGGAATTCCAGCTGTGGTTTTCGGTGCTGGAGACCTGGCCCTGGCTCATTCTCCGCACGAGACGCTCAGTATCGAGGACCTTTCGAGTTTGGTGGAAGTGCTTTGTCAATTTGCACGGGAATACATATAATATAACGATGTTAATAAGATTAAATGGCGACAAGATGGAGCGTGCGCAATGAAGAAAGTAGGCCTTCCCAGAGGATTGTTGTTTTATCGATTTTACTTTTTGTGGAAGACTTTTCTGGAAGAGCTGGGCTTCGAAGTGGTGGTTTCGCCACCTACTAACAAGGAAGTTGTGCATTGGGGACTTACCAACAGCGTTGATGAGATTTGTTTTCCAGTTAAAGTTTTTCTGGGTCATGTTTTTTCTTTGATTGACCGGGTGGATTTTTTGTTTTTACCCAGAATGGTGAGCTTCCATAAAAACGAGTATAATTGCCCCAAAATTCTGGGACTCCCAGATATTGTTCGCAACCTGTTTCGGTATCCTGATGAAAATCTGCTGGATAGCGAAGTAAACATGCGGGATCGCGGAGTGCGAGGCTGGCTGCAAGGGTATCTGGAAATTGGGCGCAAACTGGGAAAGAGTGAACGAGAAACGATGCGTGCTCTTTCCCTGGCTGAAGAGAAGCACCGTTCTTTCAGGGAACAGGTTCGTTCTGGTTTACTTCCTGAAGTTCTCATCGACGGCAAAAAACCTTTTCCCTCTTTTCCAGAAAAGGTTCTTCTCCTCGGTCATCCCTATCTGGTTAGTGATAGCTACATCAATATGAACCTTGTGCAAAAGCTGGCTGACCTGGGTTTCTCGGTGTTTACTTCGGAAATGCTTCCTGAAAAAGATATTCGCAAAGCACTCAAGCTGGTGCCCAAAATCAGTTTCTGGACTATTTCCAATGAAATCCTGGGCACAGCTTTGCACTTTATCCGCAATCGTGGGGAAGGAGTTCAGGGTTTGATACATCTTGTTTCTTTCGAGTGTGGTCCGGATTCGCTGGTTGGGGAGGTAATTGAACGTGTCCTGAAAAGAGAAAGAGAAGAGTTGCCCTATTTGCGCCTGGAAATTGACGAACATACTGGAGAAGCAGGCGTGGTAACTCGTTTGGAAGCTTTTGTAGACATGATTCGATGGAGGCGAAGAGAGGTTGAAAGCAACTTTTCCTCACCTTTTGCATCTTGATGTGGCGCTGGGTTTTCTGTATTCTTCGCTGGGTATCGATGTAGTGTATCCACCACCCATCACAAAAAAGACGATTGATATCGGTGTTAAGCTGGCTCCGCAAAATGCCTGTTTTCCTCTGAAAGTCACTCTGGGTAATTTTATAGAAAGCATTGAAAAGGGAGCAGATACCCTTTTTATGGCAGGGGGGGTAGGTCCTTGCCGTTTCGGCTACTATGCCCAGATTCAAAGAATAATCCTTGAAGACCTGGGTTATCAAGTGCGCTTTGTGCTTCTGGACCACCCTCGTTATGGCTGGATACCCTTTCTGCAAGCTCTGAGAGCGATGAGTGGCAGAGTACTCTCGCCCCTGAGGCTTAAACGAACTGTGTCGCTGGCCTGGAAGATACTCCGTTTCACAGAAGATCTTGAAGCTCAGCGTAGGGCTCTCCGTTGCCGGGTGGTCGATAAAGACCTTCTGGATAATGTTATTGATGGCGCCATTGACCGCCTGCGTTCTGTGAGCAGCGAAGCTGAATTTGAACGCATCAAAAGGGAAGCTGAGGAGGCAATCAATGCCCTGGAATTACATGAAGCACAAAAACTTCTCCGAGTAGGCATTGTAGGGGAAGTGTATGTAGCTCAGGAAAAAAGAATTAATTTCAACGTTGAAAAGTTGCTGGGAGATCTGGGCGTTTATGTTCACAATTCGGTTTCCACGGTGGAATACGTTCTGCATACGTTGCCCTTTACCAAATCTAAAGAGAAGCTTGAAGCCTGGCAGATGGCCAAACCTTATCTGCGACGATTTGTGGGAGGAGAGGGCATAGATAGTGTGGGAAGTACCATTCGATATGCAAAACAGGGTTTTGACGGAGTGGTGCATCTCTACCCTTTTACCTGCATGCCAGAGATTGTTGCCAAAAGCGTTCTTACCAGAGTGAAAGAAGATTTTAATCTCCCTATTCTGCACCTGGCTATAGATGAGCATTCTGGAGAAGCAGGTTTGATTACCCGTGTAGAAGCCTTTGTAGATGTTCTGGAACGAAGGAAAATGAATAGCAAGGAAAAAGTGGAGGTCTGGTGAAAGTGGAACTTTATCTGGGTGTGGATGTTGGTTCGGTAACCACTAAGTTTGTACTTATGGATGCCAGAAAAAATATTGTAGCCAGCTGTTATTTGAAGACCAGTGGTGACCCCATTGCGGCGCTTAAAGAGGGTTTGAAGTACATTAAAGCGCATTTTCCTCCTCAGGGAGAGATAAAAGCGGTAGGTACGACGGGCAGTGCTCGTCACCTGGCTGGTGTGGTGGTGGGAGCGGATATCATCAAAAATGAAATAACGGCTCATGCAGTTGCCGCTTTGACCAGGGTTCCTGAAGTTAGAACTGTTTTTGAAATTGGGGGTCAGGATTCCAAGCTGATCATTATCAGAGATGGCGTGGTGGAAGACTTTGCAATGAACACCATATGTGCAGCGGGCACTGGGTCTTTCCTGGAGCACCAGGCAGTACGTCTGAATATACCAATTGAAGAGTTTGGGAAGCTTGCCTTACAGGCCAAGCAGGCGGTAAGAATTGCGGGAAGGTGTACAGTGTTTGCTGAATCGGACATGATTCATAAGCAGCAGTTAGGATTTGGAAAGGCAGAGATTATCAAAGGTTTGTGTGAGGCTCTGGTGCGCAACTTTATGAACAACTTAGCTACCGGTAAACGAATTGAAGACCCCATTGTCTTTCAGGGTGGTGTGGCTGCAAACCAGGGCATTGTGCAGGCATTTCGAGATTTCTTTGGAGGAAAGAAAAAAATCATCGTTCCTCCTGAACACGGAGTAATGGGGGCTTGGGGCGCGGCAATATTGGCTATGGAATATGCTCCAGCGCGGACTGCCTTTCAGGGGTTTGAGGTTATCGAAAAAAGCTTTAAGAACTTCAGCTTTAACTGTCTGGATTGTCCTAATTCCTGCGAAGTTGTGGTGCTGGAAGAAGAGGGTGAAGTTAAAGCCCTTTGGGGTTCACGGTGTGGTAAATGGACACCTCGGTCGGTGACTCAAAAATTTAAAGAAGACCTTTCTTTTGTCCTGGAGCGAGAAGTTGCCTTCTCAGATGAGACCCAAAGTTCTGGTCGTTGACGATTCGCAATCCATTCGCTGGATGATTAAGGACTTTCTGGAAGAGCGGGGCTTTGAAGTGCATACCCTGGAGCAGGGGGAGGATGTATTCAACGTTGAGGATCTTGCTTCGTATCACGTCTTAATCCTGGATATCGTTCTTCCCGGCATCGACGGGTTAACGGTGTGTCGGAAGTTGCGAGAAAAAAAAGAGTTTGCCAATCTTCCTATACTGTTCATTACCTCGCTGGATAACAAAGAAGAGCGCATCAGATTTTTCGAGGTTGGGGGCAATGATTACTTGCTCAAGCCACTTGATATGAGAGAATTACTTGCCCGAGTTGAGGTTCATGCTAAAGTAGCGCTTTATACCAGGGAGCTGGAAGAGAAAAACAAGGCGCTTGAGGAGCTCAACCAGAGGTTACAGAGAATTGCCCTGTTTGATACCTTGACTGGCCTTCCCAATCGTCGTTTTTTTGATCAAGAACTGGAAAAGTGGGAGAACAACTACCTTCGCTACGGTGTCTATTATGCGATTTTAATGGCAGATCTTGACCGCTTCAAGCAATATAATGATTCTTTTGGGCATCCAGAAGGAGACCGCTTGCTGCATCGGTTGGGGCAGGTATTAAGTGAGAAAGTGCGCAAGGGGGATTTTGTGGCTCGGTTTGGCGGAGAGGAATTTGTAGCTTTGTGTGCTTTTACCCAACATGAGGAAGTAGTGCTGGTAGCCGAAAGATTGCGTCAAGCAGTGGAAGAGCTACAAATCGAGCATCCCGGTAATTCCCCTTATGGGGTGGTTACAGTTTCCTGTGGGGTGTGTGGTAGGGAACGAGCCAAAAACCGTTTTGATGCTTTGCGTAAGGCAGACATGGCTCTTTACCGGGCTAAAGAAGCGGGTCGCAATCGGGTGATTTGCTGGCTGGATGAAGATTAGTCCAAAATACTCTATAATGGTGTATATTCTGTAAGCCTTTAATAAGGAGGGAAGAAGGATGGCTCTTTCTCAGTTTATGGAGGAAGATCGGGTAAGTACTGCCATGGCGATTCTTGCTGTTTTGTTTGTTATCCTTGCGGTGATTTTTGCTTTGAGTGCTGCAGCTTATGCGGTTTCTGGGGGAATAGGTGGGGCTTTCGCGTCAATGGGCATGGTGGCGTTATTCGGTATTCTGGGGGCAATATTCCAGTTAATAGTTCTCTACCAATGGTCAAAAGCCATCAACACCAACGTCAAGAATTCTCAGCAGTTTCTCTCCAACATCAAAGAACATGCTGAAGACCCGCTGCGGGGAGAGGTTGGTTTCATTCTGGGCAGGCTGGAAGAGCTCATGGTGCCTGTTTGGCCTTTCTGGGTATATATCGTTTTGTATCTGGTGGCTCTGTTTGTAGGATGGTTTGCGTTCCTTTTGAATTTAATCGGGTTCATTTTTCTGGCTGTATATCTTTCTCATATTTTCAAAACCACCAATCGCCTTTCCGACATCAAGGATAAATTCTACAACTACCTCCGTGGTAGGGGAAAAATTACTGCTCAGATAGAGATTTACCGTATTCCTCGACGCAACATTGTTTTGTTCATCGTGCTTAGTGTTATCACTTTCGCTGTCTACTGGCTCTACCTTCTGGTCAAGCTGAGCTTTGAAATCAACCATTATCTTGATAGCGATGCCCAGGCCAGGAAACAACTGGAGGAGGTTTTAGCGGCTTCGGGAAGCAATGGTTAATTACCTGATTCTCTTTAATTTTATCTTTTTTCTGGCCACGATTTTAAGTGGTGGTTTTACAGTTTCCAATCTTTTGCGATTGGGGGCCAAATACGGCCCCCTTATCGCTTATGGAGAATGGCAGCGGCTGGTTATTTGCATATTTTTGCATGGGAATTTGTGGCATTTGCTTTTCAATTCTTATGCCCTTTATCAATTGGGACACCTGGTGGAGGGAATTTTTGGGCAAAGGAAATTTTTGGGGATTTATTTTCTCTGTGGCTTGAGTGGAAGTGTTTTTTCTTATTTTCTGAATTATCAGCAAGTGGGTGTTGGTGCAAGTGGAGCGATATTTGGTCTGGCAGGTGCTCTTTTTGCAGGGGGGATGAAACACCGCAACACTCCTTTAAACCGCCTGGCCCTGAACATCTTGCCGTTCATAATTATTAACCTGGTGATTGGTTTGGCGGTGCCCACCATAGACAATGCTGCACACATAGGTGGCCTTCTGTGTGGCATGTTGCTTGGCTGGCTGCTTCCAGTAGGTGTTTCCTGGCGAAGGTGGCAGAAAACTGTAGAAGAGATTGCATACTGGTTGACTATCCTTTTTGTGGGCTTCAGCTTTCTTTCCTTTTTTACACCCTTTTTTGGTTGGCGGACTACTGCTTCTCTTGACGATGTGGTAGTTTTTCACAATGCTTTTCAGGGTTTTCTTTTGAGAATCGAAAACGGTCAGCAAGTCAGACCAGAGGAAGTTTCCCGTCTGGTTGCTCCGGATGGGAGGGCTCGCTCTTTGCAAGAGAAGCTACTCCGTTTCCTTTCAGGAAGTGGTGGTATTGCCCTGTGGCAGGAGATAAGGTCTGAATTTCTTGAATGGCGGGAGGATGTTCTAAAAAGATACCGGGGACTGATTTATGAGCGCTAAAACTTTTCTGTTGGTTTGAGGTTGCTGCACACTTCATCAAGTAAGGGGTGGCGGAAAGCCACCCCCTGAATGGTTAGCGTTCCACCCTTCGAAGCCTGGAGAGGGTAACCACTGCACCAATCACCAGAGGGAAAACAGCGATGGGATAAAGGTATACGTGATTTTCTTTTTTAAGCATGCGAATGGTTCTTTCGCTTTTGGGTAGTGGTTCTCCTTTTTCGGCATCAACCATTTGAATCGTGTAGTCGGTTTTGGCTAAATTTTCCGAAAGCGATATTTTGTAACCTTCGAAGGTGGGCTGGTAACCTTGTTTTTTGAGTTCTTCATCATAAGGGAGTATTTCATAACCGAGCTCGGGTCCAGGTACCTGCTTTACAAAGTAAGGCGCCCTTTCCACTTTTTGTATAATTTCTTCCCCTTTTCCGAATAGAAGATAGGCGTTTTTCACTTCTTCGGTGTGGACCCACTTGAAGCGTTCTATTCTACCAATGTTTTGTGGGTCCTGAAGTTTGTTGTGATAAAGCTCGTTGTATTCTTCCTGGTAAAAGGGCTTAAAGTAGAGGTTGTTTTTCCCTACCGCATGAATAATCCAGGAAGGATCATCACAATTTTCCTCTTTGGTCCAGCGATTACCAGGTATTATCTCGTAACCGATGCCTCCTTTACGCCGGCTTTCAAAGACTACCACTTTCTTTTCGCTGCCCTCAAAGATGGTTCCATCTTCGAGCACCAGGCGGATTTGGTAATGGCCTGGAGGAAGCTTGATTATGAAAGCTTCTTGGGGTTCTGTGGCGTAGAACTTAACAAATTCGGGAGGTTGAGGTTCTTTGGGAATGGGGATATCGAGTGGCCCAGTTTCGCCCTGTTCTCTTCTGCGACGCACTTCTTCGAAAAATTCGTTTAGCTTTTTGCGGTATTCAGTCATTTTCTGGTAATACTCTTTTAGCTTCTGATTGAATTCTTCTACGGCATCCTTGTATTTCTGGTAGTAGGTGTCCGCTTCGTCGTCGAGGCAAATAATCGTTTTTTCGGACCAGTATCCTTCAGGATAGTAGAAAGAGTACTTGCGCTTTTCCAAAGTTTGGATGACTTTGCCGTCTTTCAGAATTTCTATTTTTCCCGGCACATCTTCGTTCAAGGTACTGAAGCCCGCCATGTATCTGCGGGTTATCGGCCAATAATAGACAATGGTTTTTCGAGGATTTACGACGTTTTCCTGGTTGGCAATGAAGTAGAGTGTATCCTCACTCTGGGGGCAAAAGCTTTTGCTAAAGGTTGCACCGTTGAAAGAAGCAAGAGAGTAAACCAATTGCTCGCGGAAAGCCGGGGGCTGAGCAAAAGCGCTGCCTCCTAAGGCGATTGCCAGCAGTAAAACGAATGGGATCAGTTTTTGCCAGTTCATTAAGCTTTAACCCCCCTTTTCTTCATGGAGTAGATAGAGAGTATCAGGAAAATTATGGAGTAGATAACACAATAGATAATGTTCTGAAGGTACAGAGCCGTGCTTTCCAGAACAATGGAATCCAAACCCCGGCTCAAGAAAGCAAATGGCGATATCCAGTTAATGGCTCTAAAGACAAAGTGCAGTGTTTGTCGGAGGTAAAGCATGGGGACAGAGAGTGCTTCTTTCTCAAAACCAAGCAGTGTGTTATAGGCAAGCTGTACGGCCAGAAAGGCTCCCAAAATGGCAACCAGCGCCAGCACCGAGCTTCTGATACGGCCGGTGAGGGAGGAGATAAACAGGCCAAAACTTACTACACAGGCAATGAGAAATATGCCCATAATCAGGGCTTTAATGAGCCCTGTGGTAAAACCCAGGTTGGTGAAAGCACTGACCAGATAGAAGTAACAGGCGGTAAAACCCAGTGAAATGATTCCCAGGAACAGGTCTTTCAGAAATTTACTGGCCAGAAAGCTTCCTGCAGTAACCGGTCCGTAAAAAAGCACCTCAAGTGTTCCCTGTTCTCTTTCTCTGGAAATGGAAATAGCCGATACGATGACCAGGTACAGAGAAATAATGATTATGGTGATGTAGAGAGGATAGTTAAGAGGGTAAGCAGAAACCAGTATGTCTTCTTCGTTGATGCTGGTCAAGAAATTTTTGAGAATGAACGAAGAAGCAAAGAAGGAGACAAAGAGCATTGCATAGTAGCCGAAGCTATAGAGAGTATACAAAAGGTCTCTTTTGAAAAGGACTCTTACCACTTTTCCCCTTCGAGACATTATTTATTCCTCCTCCCTAAAGAGCTGCACGTCTTCGATGACGTCTTCAAAATCTCCCTGGGGTGTATGAAGAACCAGCTCCATGATGCCGTATTTTTCCTTTTCAGGGTCGATGGATAGTTTGTCCCAGGGGATAATACCTTTGTTTTTAGCCAAATATGCTTTAGAATCCCAGAAAAGCTCAACTGGGCCTTCGTAAATAAGTCTTCCCCGGCTGTAGTTATCTTCATCGCCTTCTCGCACATACAGCTTAACCTCAAGATTTATGGGCATACCAGGGAATTCGGATATGCCTATCCCCTTGGAATCTTTGTAACGCACTTCAATTTGAACACCTCGTTCCACCGGGTCTGAGAAACAAATAATTCCAGCCAGGTCGGGGATTTCTTTGCCCTTCATGACCAGGTCCAGCCGATTTTTACCCCGCTTAATCACTACTTCCTGAGAAATGGGGAAGTAGTACGGTGATTCAGCTTTTAGCACGTGTTTTCCGGGAGGAAGTTTGGTGAAGCTGTAATAGGTGTCTCGGAAGATGAGATTGGTTTTTCCGGCGATGGTGATTCGTAATCGGGGCACGTAATCTTTGGAGTACTCATCGATAACTGTACCTTCCAGTATGCCGTAGTTGACTCGGAGCGAGAAGTAGGAAGCAATCAGCAGGACAGCGACCAAGCCTCCAATGGTGGCTAAAAGAACAAGTCTTCTTTTTTTCCCTTTCATTGCTGTGCCTCCCCTCGGGTAAGGAGTGATATGTTGTGCTGAGTTATGGTGATGAAGGCTTCTTCGAGACTCATTTCTTTAAGAGTCATGGATAGGATGAAAAATCCTTTCTCAAAAATAGTTTTGGAAAGCTCAAGTCGGTAATCGCGGTCTGTGCTAAGCGCAATTTCTAAGCGATTGTTTTCTATGGATACCGAGCGTACCCAAGGGAAAGACTGAAGAACTGGTTGCAATTCGGTAGCTTCCCTGTCGAGTTCTACTTGAAGGTGCATGGCGTCAGAAAGTTTTCTTTTTATATTGTCCATGGTGTCTTCGGCAAGGAGTTTCCCCTTGTTGATGATAGCCACCTTTTTGCAGAGCTTCTCCACTTCAGAAAGAAGATGGGAAGAGATGAAAACAGTCCTTCCCGCCCGATTTTCTTCCTCAATAAGGTCTCGAATTTGCTTGATACTGGTGGGGTCCAGGTTGGCTACCGGTTCATCAAGGATTAAAAGTTCTGGATCGTGGAGCAGGGCTCTGACAAAGGCAAGCTTTTGCTGCATACCTTTGGAATACGCTCCCAGCTTTTTGTTTTTGTCACCCTGCAATCCCACCGCTTCCATGAGGGTGTCTATTCTTTTCTGGGCGTTGGGTACTTCGTAAAGCTCTGCAAAAAACTCAAGGTATTCCTGGGCAGTCATTTCCTTGTAAAAGTACTGGTTTTCAGAAACCACGCCGATGCGTCTTTTAACATCGATGTTGCCCTCTTTTAATTCTTCACCAAGAAGGTAAATTTTGCCGCTTGTGGGTGGAATAATGCCCAAAAGCATCATGATGGTGGTAGTCTTACCTGCTCCGTTGGGTCCTAAAAAACCATAGATGTCGCCTTTTTCTACCTGTAAGTTAAGATTATCCACCGCTTTGAAGCCGTCATATTCTTTACAGAGGTCAATGGTCTGGATCATGTGGTTTCACCCTTACCCCCCTTCTTTAAGATAGCCAAATAGAGAGAGACAGCAATACTCGAAGAATATTATTGCGGATTTTCTGAAAAAGTTCCAGAAGTAGCTGAAAAAGGGGTTTTTTCTTTTGAGGTAGGGGTACTTGATTTTTGGAAGGTTTCGTGTTATTTTTCCTTGAGTTTTACTCACCCGGGGAGCTCCCCAGGTGAAGAGAAAAATTTAGCGAGCTCCCCAGGCCCCCTCCTCAGGAGCTTGAAAAATTAAATTGACATCTATATTATAAGGTTTTTTTCAAGGATTGGACAAGCTTTGAAGGACTTTTTGATTTCCGTTTTTTGAAGAAAATTGGCAAGGGAACTGTCACACTGGTAAAGAAGTGGCGCGATGTGTTGCTTTTTTGAAGGGATTGTCTATGCCTGAGCTTCCTGAGGTTGAAGTTGTACGCAGAGAGCTTTTGCAATGGGTCAAAGGCAGGGAAATACTGGGTGTTGAGAGCCTGGATCCTAAGTTTGTTTTACCCTCGGAAAGAGTTGAAAAGAAAGTGATCCAGGATGTTTTGCGCAAGGGAAAATTTCTCTTTTTTCAGCTTGACGATGGTAACTGGATTCTTTCTCACCTGGGAATGACTGGTCGCTTTGTATTTTCTCAGCAAAAGATTACCTCACCCTATCTTAGGTTTGTTTTTTGCTTTCACGGGAACTGGCTTTTCTACCTGGATACCAGAAGATTTGGTCGCCTGCAATACTTGACTTCTCAGGAACAGAAAGTTTTCTGGGAAAAGATAGGTATAGACCCTCTTTCTTCCGAATTTACTCTGGAGAACTTCTTGAAGCTCTTTGAAGGCAAGAAGACTCAGGTCAAAAGTTTTCTTATGGACCAGCATTATGTGGCGGGTCTGGGCAATATATATGTGAACGAGATTCTTTTTCGGTCCGGGATTCACCCTCGAACTCCGGTGTCGACGCTTTCTACAAGTCAAAAAGAAAGACTTTTTGTAACCATCCTTGAGGTTCTAAAAAAGGCTATAGCACTTCAGGGTACCACCATTCGGGATTTCAGCCATGGTGAGGGTGAAGAGGGTGGATTTCAGGAGTTTCTACTGGTTTACGGGAAGGCCAACTGTCCTGTTTGTGGTCGGGAAATAAAACGGGAGAAAATCCAATCCCGAAGCACTTTTTTCTGTTCTTTTTGCCAGAGAACTCAGTGTGACTGACCGTTTTGGAGGAGTCAAACATAAAGCGCATTGATTTTGTAACCTGGAGACACCGAAAAAGCTCTCTTTGGGAAGGTTTGCTCGATTTTCTGTTTCCACAGCACTGCGTGGTCTGCGGGCATTATGTTCCCGAAGGAGGATTCCCACTCTGTAATTCCTGTTTAGAGAGAGTTAAGTTGCTTGGGGATTCCATATGCAGTGTTTGCGGGCGACCCCTGGATAGCACCCAGAGTCGAATATGCCGGTACTGCCGCCATAAAAGTTTTTCTTTTGCCTGCGCCCGTTCGGTGGCCCTATACGAAACTCCTCTCAAAGAGTGCATTCACGCTTTTAAGTATCGAGGCATTACCACCCTGCTTCCTTTTCTGGGAAACCTTATGCTGGAATATCTCGAGCGCAACCCTTTTTTACGGAAAGTAGATGGAATCGTGGCTGTTCCACTGCACAGAAGCCGTTTACGAGAGCGAGGCTTTAATCAGTCTCTGTTGCTTGCTCGCTACGTGGCAGAGGGGTTTAACCTACCAGTTCTCTCTGGCGTGCGGCGAGTGAAATCTACCCTGCCTCAGGTTGGCCTTTCCCACAAAGAGCGGGAGAAAAATCTCAAGAACGCCTTTTGCGTGGTGCGTCCCCACGACCTGGTTGATAAGGAGATTTTGATTGTCGATGATGTGTTTACATCAGGAGCCACGGTGGAGAGCCTGGCGAGAACTCTTTTGAAAGCGGGAAGCAAAAGAGTGATGGTTTTAACCTGTGCTACTTCTTCGCTCACCTGAAAGTTATCAACGTGACCCAACTTTTTATACTGCCTGGGTAGTCAACGCTACTTTTTGAGGGAGTTCGAATTGCCTCTGCCTGAGTTCGGGTTATTGGAATACTAATTCAGGCTATAAATAATTTGTCATTAGGAGAACCTGGACGAATTCTCTTAACGTGGTATAATTGAATTAAAATTCATTTTTTGAATATTCATTCCAATGAAAATCAGCGAGCTTTCTTTGGAAGAAGTGGAATTGATTACCCGAGTGGCCTGGTTGCATTATATGGAAGGCCTTACTCAACGTGAGATTGCTCAACAGCTAAGCCTTTCCCAGCCCAAGGTTGCTCGCTTGCTCGACAAAGCCCAGAAGATAGGCATTGTGCGCTTTGCCATCGAATCTCCTTTTGGGAATTGTTTGCGTGTGGAAAGGGAAATATGCAAGCGCTTCTCTTTGCAGGATGCAATGGTGGTTCCCTGTCTTCCTCAAAATGACGTCTTTGAAGTTCTGGGTAAGGCGGGAGCTTGGTACTTGGAGCGGGTGCTCCGTGATGGTGACCTGGTGGGCATTGCCTGGGGAAGAACCTTAAAGCAGGTTGCTCTTTCTGTGAAAAATGCCAAAGTGAAGAACCTTAAGTTTGTCACCCTGGTAGGTGGACTTACGGCTTCTGCTTCCCTCAATCCCTACACCATTGGTGAACGTCTGGCTTCCATTTTTGATGGAGAATGCTATTACCTCTATGCACCGGCAGTGGTGGAAAACAAGGAGATACGGGACTTTTACCTCAACGAGCGCATCAACCAAAAAACCCTGGAGCTTGCTCGAAAAGCGAAATGGTCTTTAGTAGGCATTGGGGCAGTGGATGCCCGCCATTCTATTTACGCCCTTACCGGGTTTATTGAGTATCAGGAATTGGAGCTTCTGCGTCAGCGAGGTGCAGTGGGCGATATCGTGGGTCAGTTCTACGACCGGAATGGCCAAATTCTGGACACTCCCTTGCATGATCGTACTGTAGCTTTGCCTCTTTCTGACCTCCGTTCCATGCAGAATGTGATTGGGATAGCTGGAGGACTGAACAAAGTGCCCGCCATTCTGGGGGCTTTAAGGGGGGGTTTCGTGAAAATATTGATTACTGATGAGCGCACTGCTTGGGAGATTTTGAACGCTTCCTGAAAGGGGGTATAGATGTGGCTCGAGTACTCTGTGTGGGAATTCTGGTTGCTGATTTGATTGGAAGACCTATTGAAAATTTTCCTGAAAAAGGAAAGCTCCTGCTTGTGGATGAAATGTCTCTCCATGTTGGAGGTTGCGCCCATAACACAGGGGTAGATCTTCATAAGCTGGGAGAGGAAGTCCAGATTATAGGTAAAGTAGGTCGGGATGGGTTAGGGGAATTCATCATCAATTCTCTGCGCAGGAGGGGTATGGATACTTCTGGGATACTTTTTACTGACCAGGCAAACACTTCGGCTACCATGGTGTTGCTTGATTCCTCAGGTGAGCGAACTTTTTTGCATTATCCTGGAGCTAATCGAACCCTGCGTTCTCAGGACATAAGTGACGAAATGCTTGCCGCTTCCCAATTGGTGCATGTTGCAGGGAGCTTTTTAATGCCCGGTTTTGATGGCGAAGAAACAGCTTTGCTTCTTAAAAGAGCAAAAGCTTTAGGAAAAACAACTTCGCTGGATACCGCCTGGGATGACACCGGTTCCTGGTTCTCTCTTCTGGAGCCGGTTGTGCCCCATTTAGATATCCTGATTTCCAATTATGATGAAGCATCCAGAATCTCTGGGAAAGAAGAGCTTCCTGACATTGGGGCTTTTTTCTTGAAGTTTGGGATTCAAGTGGTGGCTATAAAAATGGGCCCTCAGGGGAGTTTTATCATGACCCCTCAAGACAAGGTGCTGGTTCCACCTTTTACTGTAAGAGCTGTTGATGGCACCGGTGCTGGTGATGCCTTTGCAGCAGGATTTATCTTTGGATACCTCAGGGGCTGGGACTGGTATCAGGTGGGTCGCTTTGCCAATGCCTGTGGGGCTATGTGTGTTCAGATGATGGGTGCTACTGAAGGTGTGGGTAGCTTTGAAGAGGTTGCCGAGTTTATCAGGTCAAACGGTGCCTATTTAGGAGGGGAAGTCAATTGATTGGCGTACAGTTTGGGGCAGGCAACATTGGTCGGGGCTTTATGGCCCACCTTTTCCGGGAATCAGGCCTGGAAACGGTGTTTGTGGAAGCAAGAGAGGAACTGGTCAGAGCATTGAACAGTCGGGGATGGTATCCACTCAGGTTGCTAAAAAAAGACGGAAGCAGTGTCGATTTGAAGATAGATAAAGTCAGAGCTTTTTTGCCTTCTGAGAAAGAAAAAATTTCTCAGGCGATAAGTGCGGCAAAAATTATTGCTACTGCGGTAGGGGCTCACAATCTTCCTGCCATTGCGCCTTTTTTAGCTGCAGGCTTTGCCCAGCGATGTCGAGAAAGCGGAGAAGCGATTAACGTTCTTTGCTGTGAAAACCTGAAAGACGCACCTCAAGTGCTGCAAAATCTGGTGCTGGAGCATCTGGAAGGCGAAGAAGAGAGGAAGTTTGTTGCCGAGAAAGTTGGTTTTGTGGGTACGGTTATAGCACGTATGGTTCCTGTTGTGGATGCTCGCTTTGGTGTGGATGACCCTCTTTTTCTGGTTGCCGAGCACTATTACCGTTTACCCTATGATGCAAAGGCAGTGAGAGGTGAGATGCCTCGCATTGTGGGATTGGTTCCGGTTAAAAATTTTGTGGCAGAGATGGACCGCAAATTGTTTATTCATAACCTGGGCCACGCCGTTTTAGCTTATTGGGGTTATTTAAAAGGGTATCGCTATATTCATGAAGCAATTAATGATGAAGAAATTGCAAGCATCCTGGACGGTGCCTGGCAGGAAGTAAGCAAGGCCTTGCTCCAGAAATATCCAGATCTTGATCCTAAGGAGCACACAGAGCTGGTTAAAGACTTGAGAGAGCGTTTTGCCAATCCGCTTTTGATGGATACGGTGCAGAGGGTTGCCAGAGACCCTCTGCGCAAGCTAAAGCCTCAGGACAGGATAGTGGGGGCTGCCATGCTTTGTATGTCCCAGGGGATTTTTCCCAACTTTGTGGCACTTTGTCTTGCCGCTGCGTTGCTTTATGACTGGCCTGAGGACCAGGAAGCACAGAAATTGCAGGAGCTTATCGTAGCTAAGGGGGTAAAAGCTGTGTTGAAGGAGGTTTGTGAACTAGACCCTGAAAGCGATTTTGCTCGCAGGGTGCTCGAGGAATACCAGAAATTATGTGTGCGCAAAAAGGAGTGGAGAAAATGAAAGCAGCGGTTTTTTACGGTATAAAAGATATGCGGATTGAGGAACAACCAATTCCTCGGTTTGCAGATGATGAAATTCTCCTGAAGGTCGAAGCCTGCGCCATTTGCGGTACCGATGTGCGCATTTTCCACCATGGTCACCACAACGTGCATCCACCCCAGATTATTGGCCATGAGATAGCAGGAGTGGTTGCTGATAAAGGAAGTAGAGTAACTGGTTACCAGGTAGGCGATCGAGTGGCAGTTGCTCCTATCGTGCATTGTGGAGTTTGTTTTTTCTGCCGCAGGGGGCAGACCAACCTTTGCCAGAATTTCAAAGCTCTGGGGTACCACTATCCAGGAGGTTTTGCAGAGTATATGGTTATCCCGCGCCGGGTAGTGGAGGGTGGGAATTTGAACCGGATTCCTGACAACCTGAGCTTTGAAGAGGCAGCCATTGCCGAACCCCTGGCCTGCGCTTTGAACGGTCAGCTCCTTTCTCAGGTAGGAGTTGGTGATTATGTGCTGATTGTGGGAGCCGGTCCGGTGGGCTGTATGCACATCGCTTTAGCCAGGTCTTTGGGGGCTTCACGGGTTATCGTTTCTGAAATTAAGGAAGACCGTCTGGAGCTTGCTCGCCACTTTGGGGCTGATTATTACCTGAATCCTCAGAAGGAAGACCTTGGCAAGGTGCTTCAGGAAATCACAGAAGGCATAGGCCCCACCGTAATTATTATTGCTGCCCCTGCAAAGAAAGCTCAGGAAGAGGCACTGCTTTATGCTGCACCTCGGGCCAGAATCAATCTCTTTGGAGGACTGCCCGGGGATGACCGCCTGGTGCAACTGGATGCCAACCTGATCCATTACCGAGAGATTTTTGTGCATGGTACCTCAGGTTCTACACCTTTACATAACGCTCTGGCTCTTTCTTTGATGGCTTCGGGAAGAGTTGATGGAAAGCGTTTCATCAGCAAGGTAGTTTCCCTTGAAGAGTTGCCTGAAGCTTTGGAAGAAGCAAGTACAGGAAAATTCCTCAAAATCGTGGTTAAGCCTTAAGAAGGAGGTTTTCTCATGGAATCCAAAGAAAAGCTTCTCAAAATGTACCGGGATATGTTGCGTATTAGGCGTTTTGAGGAGACAGTGAGCGACCTTTTTGCGCAAGATCGGATAAGAGGGACAACCCATCTTTACATTGGTGAAGAAGCAGTAGCTGTGGGTGCCTGCAACGCCATTAACCCTGATGATTACATAACTTCCACTCATCGGGGTCACGGACACTGTATTGCTAAAGGAGCTACTCTGGACCGGATGATGGCCGAGCTCTATGGTAAGATAACCGGCTATTGTAAGGGTAAGGGTGGTTCACTGCATATTGCAGACCTGGATGCTGGCAATCTGGGTGCCAATGGCATTGTAGGCGGAGGCATCCCCATTGCAGTTGGCTCGGGGCTCACTGCTCGGTATAAAAATACGGGTAAGGTAACGGTTTGTTTCTTTGGTGATGGAGCAGCGAACACCGGGGCCTTTCACGAAGCAGTGAACCTGGCTTCGGTATGGAAACTACCAGTGGTTTTTGTCTGTGAGAACAACCTCTATGCTATGTCTACTCCTGTGGCTGAAGCTTTCCCAATTCAGGATATTGCCGAACGCGCTCAGGCTTACGGTATTCCTGGGGTGGTAGTGGATGGCATGGATGTTTTGGCTGTAAAAGAAGCTGTTGAGCAGGCTGCAGAACGTGCCCGGCGTGGTGAGGGGCCAACACTTATTGAGTGCAAGACGTATCGGTATCTGGGGCATTCTAAAAGTGACCCCCGTGCCTATCGTACCCGGGAAGAAGAAAAACAGTGGAAAGAGAGAGATCCTATAAAGAACTTTCGCAAGTACCTGCTTGAAAACGGCATTGCTACTGAGGAAGAAATTAAAGGTATCGATGCTGAAGTAGAGAAAGAAGTTGAAGAAGCAATTGAGTTTGCGGAAAAAAGCCCCTATCCACCTCTTGAGGAGATTACTCGGGATGTTTATGTTGAAGAGGACTTTGCAGAGATTGAGCGCAAGAAAGGTACCAAAGTGGTGCGTTCCATTTCAGAGTATGCTCCTCAGGAAAAGATGAGAGAATTGACCTATCGGGAAGCACTTAATGAGGCTTTGCGAGAGGAACTTCGTCGAGATGAAAACGTGGTGTTACTTGGTGAAGATATTGCGCTCTATGGGGGAGCTTATGGGGTTACTCGTGGGCTCTGGCAGGAGTTCGGAGGGGAACGAGTCCGCAACACTCCGATTTCTGAAGCGGCGATTGTGGGGTGCTGTGTTGGCGCTGCAGTAACTGGCTTGCGTCCAGTGGGTGAAATCATGTATGTGGACTTTATGACCCTGTGCATGGACCAGCTGGTCAATCAGGGAGCGAAAATTCGCTATATGTTTGGCGGTAAGGCTCGCGTTCCCATGGTTATTCGTACTGAAGGTGGATGTGGTCGCTCTTCAGGTGCCCAGCATGCCCAGAGCCTTGAATCCTGGTTTGTACATGTTCCCGGTCTTAAAGTGGTGATGCCAGCTACTCCCTTTGATGCCAAAGGCTTGCTCAAGGCAGCCATACGAGAAGACAATCCAGTGCTTTTTATCGAGCACAAGATGCTTTACAATACTAAAGGGCTGGTTCCTGAAGAGGAATACATCATTCCTCTGGGTCTTGCAGACGTAAAAAGAGAGGGTAAGGATGTTACTGTGGTCGCTTACTCCAGAATGGTTCTCAGGGCGCTTGAGGCAGCCGAGATTCTTGCTAAAGAGGGTATTGAAATTGAAGTTGTTGACCCGCGTACTTTACTGCCCCTGGACATAGAAACCATCTGTAATTCTATTCGCAAGACTGGTAGAGTGATTATTGTGCATGAGGGTTGTAAAACAGGTGGCGCTGGTGCTGAAATTGGCATGCAGATTGTGGAAAATGCCTTTGATTATCTGGATGCTCCCGTGGTCCGCTTGGGGGCCAAGGATGCGCCTGTGCCCTGTAGCCGGTACCTTGAGGATAATTCTATTCCCCTCACTGAAGACATTGTGGAGGCAGCGCGAAAACTTGTAAAGGGAGAGATATAGATGGCTGAAATACAGCTGGGCATCAACAATTGTTTCGCTATTGGCAGGTTCCCGGAGCCCGAAGAGTGGCTCCGGGTGGTTAAGGATGAACTGGGTCTTGAGCATGTGCAGTTTTCGGTAGATTTACTGGATCCAGTAATCATTGATGACGAGATAATAAAAGAGAAGTGTGCCTACATCCGGGAGTTAGCTCAGGCAAAGGGAGTCTCCATCGACACTGTTTCTACTGGAGAGGCTGCTCATAAATTTAATCTTCTTTTACAGCCAGACCCGGGCATGCGCAGGTGTTACCTTCGCTGGTACGAAAAGCTGGTACGCATGGGTACGCTCCTTGGTGCCGAGGCTTCCGGCATTTACGTGGGTAGTCTCAGTCAGCTTGATGAGCGCGACCCTCAGCGCAAGGGTTTCTTGATTGAAGTTTTGCTTGAGGAAATTGTCTATTTGACCTTTGTGGCCCGCCAGAGCGGTCAAAAATATTTTCTCTGGGAACCCATGTCTTTACCTCGAGAGCTTCCTTGCACTATTGATGAAACCAAGCGGATGCTGGACCTTGTGAACAAGAAGTCGTATCTTCCGGTTTTGCTTTGCTTGGATGTAGGACATGGCTATCTACGTTCTTCAGACCCTCGGGATCTGGACGCCTATGCTTGGTTGCGAGAGCTGGCACATCTTTCTCCTTCCATTCATATTCAGCAGACGGACCGCAAGGGTAGTCGTCACTGGCCTTTTACTGAAGAATATAATGCACAGGGAGTCATTGTTCCCGAGAAAGTCCTGGAAGCCATTGAAAAATCTGGTGCCAAAAAGACCATCCTGGTTTTCGAGTTTTTCTACTCGGCTCATGCACTCAGCGAGGAAAGCGTCATTCCCAGTATGAAGCAAAGTGTTGAGTATTGGAAGGAGGCTATAGCAAACTTTTATGGAAAGTAAGACCAAGCTCTTTGTTCTGGCAGGGGTTTCCTTTTTATTCCTGGCCATATCGATGATTATGCATGGTGCTGTTTTACCGGTCTGGCTTCAAGAGTTTAAGCTATCAGCCACTCTTGGGGGAAGGCTGTTTTTCATGTATTATCTGAGCTATGTAATTTTAACCTTCCTGAGTGGTTGGTCGGCTCAGTTTTTCGGTGGAGGGTGGGTGCTTTTTGTTTGCTATCTCTTCCTGATTGCTGGTTTTGCCATGTTGGGAGTGGCTGTCTCCTTTCTCTATCTTGCGTTGGGAATGCTTTTGCTTGGCGCTGGAGGGGGTTTGCTTGAGGCTCCTTTGACTACAGTGATTTCGCGCTTCTTTCCGGGTGACGAGGGGTATGCACTCAACCTGAGCCAGGTTTTCTTTGGAGTAGGCGCAAGCGCAGGGCCCTTTCTCACCGGTTTTCTGCTTTCGCGCGGAGTCCCCTGGCGTCTTCTCTATATTTTGCTTTTAGTTGTGGCAATGTTTCTGGCTACTCTGATTTTCAGATCCAGGGACCTTTTTGGGGTATCTGTGTCACAGAGAGAAAAAATCAGTAGGGAATTTCTTTCCAGGTGGAAAGGGTTTTTGGGTATTTTAGCCCTGGCAATGCTTTTATATGTGGGAGCAGAAATTGGTTCTTCTTCCTGGATGAGCACTTATCTGGTGCGGGAGTTGCAGGGCACGGTCTTCTGGGGAGGAGCAGCTATTGCAGTTTTCTGGGCAATGATTACCATGGGTCGTTTTCTGTTTGCTTTCCTTTCCCGGTTTTTGGATTATTCTCTTCTTTTACGAATAGGAAGCGGGATTAACATAATTTCGCTTTTGTTTTTGCTCTTTACAAGTCGTGTGGAACTTGCTCTGGTGGCTTTTGGCGGTTTAGGTCTGGGATGTTCGGGAATCTGGCCGTTAATTATCGCTCATTTGACCTCCCGCATTGAAGAGAACCACTTTGCCTGTGTGGGTTTTGTTGTGGGCTTTGGAGGTTTGGGGGCCTTGATTTTCCCTTACCTCTTTGGTTTTCTTGGTGACCATCTGGGTCTGCGCTCTATTTTCTTTTTTGTTCTTGTGCTCAGTGGGCTGTTGTTGGCAACCTTTAGTTCTCGATTTTTCCTGAAAAAGGAGGCATAGACCGTGGCAATAGGAGGCATCGATGTTGGGACCAGTGGTTGCAAAGTGGTCATTTTTAACCTCAAAGGTGAAATACTTGCTCAGGCCTATCGGGAATACCCTTTTGTTGTTCCCCAGCCGGGATGGTTGGAGATAAATCCTGAACTTATCTGGAAAGCAGTCGTTGAGGCCCTTAAAGAGGCAGTTGCTTCCTTGAGAGAACCGCTGGAAGCGATAGGTGTTACCTCGCACGGAGAATCGCTTTTGCCCCTCTCTAAGGAAGGAAAGGCACTGACCAATGTGATTTGTAACTTTGACACCCGCTCTCACCATTATGTCGAGTTCTGGAAGGAAAAACTGGGAAACTGGCCAATTTACCAAATAACTGGTATGCCACTTCACGGCATGTATTCGGCGAACAAAATCCTCTGGTTAAAAGATAACGCGCCCCGGGTATTTGAGGAAGCCTGGAAATTTGTATGCGTGGAAGATTATGTGCTCTTCAGATTAACTGGCGAGGGTCCTTTTATCGATTATTCACTGGCTGGGCGCACCATGATGTTTGATGTGCGGCGCAAGGAGTGGTCTCCAGAGATTCTCAAACTGATAGGAATTGATAAAAGTCGTCTTTCTGAGCCAGTCCCTTCAGGAAAAGTGGTGGGGAGGCTTTCCAAAAGTGTTGCCGAGGAAATTGGACTGGACAGGAGTCCTCTGGTGGCCAGCGGGGGCCATGACCAACCCTGCGGTGTACTGGGATGTGCGGCGAGCAAGGCTGGTGAAGCCATGTATGGGATTGGTACTTCAGAATGTGTGGCTCTTAATCTGGGGGAAAATCCCCCTTTTGATGAAGCTATGATGCGTAATAGTTTTTGCTGTTACCCCCATGTTGTGGAAGGTCACTATCTTACTCTGGCCTATATTGCTTCTGGTGGTTCTTTGCTGCGCTGGTTCCGGGATGAATTTGGGCAGGAGGAAAAACAAATTGCTCAAAAAGAGGGGAAAGACGTCTATCAGGTGCTTATCGAACGTATTCCTGCTCGGCCTTCTTCGCTCCTTATTTTGCCTCATTTTGCAGGTTCAGGAACGCCTTATCTTGATGAGCATTCCCGGGGGGCTATTCTGGGTCTTACTCTGGGAAGCTCCCGCTTTGAGATTTTGCGCGCTATCCTGGAGAGCCTTTCCTTTGAGATGCGCTTCAACGTGGAACTCCTCGAGCAGTTTGGGATGGCGGTTTCTGATTTCAGAGCTACAGGAGGCGGAGCTCGTTCAGCGGTATGGCTGCAGATGAAAGCCGACATTCTGAGAAAACCGGTTTTCACCCTGGAAACCGGTGAAGCGGTGGCACTGGGTACTGCTATACTTGCTGGTCTGGGAAGTGGTTTATTTAAGAGTTGTGAAGAAGGAGCGGCGAATATGGTCCGCATAAAAGAAAAAATCTTGCCCTGTCCAGAAGATGTTTATGAGAAGCGTTATCGTATTTACCAGAAAATATATGGTCAGTTGAAAGGAATTAATTGGGAACTTAGCACTCTTGAACATTTTTAAAACCAGGGAGGCGATTGGCATGAAATTTAAAGGATTTGCTACTGGAGTTTGGGTTTTTGGGTCCTGTCCAGATCGTTTTTGCACCGGGGGGTATAAGAAGGATTCTACTCTCGAAGAAGCTCTGGACCGCATCGCTGGAGTTGAGGATCTTACTGGAGTTATGATTCATTACCCTGCTCCCCTCAATTTTCAAAATGCAGACCATGTTCGCAAAGAACTCGAAAAGCGTGGTCTCAAGGTTGCTTCCTGTGAGGTGGACTTGTTTGGGAGTCCCTTCTTTGCTAAGGGAAGCCTGATTTCGGAAAACAAGGAGGTAAGAACAAAGGCCATCCAGCTTGCCAAAGATACCATGGATATAGCTGAGCAGATGGGGAGCGAAGTTATGAATCTCTGGCCGGGTCAAGATGGCTTCGACTACCCCTTTCAAATCGATTATCGAGCCCAGTGGGATTTACTGGTTGATGCTTTGCAGGAGATTGCTTCACATAACCCCCGAGTCAAGTTAAGCCTTGAATACAAGCTTCGCGAACCCCGGACTCACTCTACTATTTCCACTTCAGGCGTTGCTCTTGTTCTCTCTCTGGCAGTTGGCGCTCCTAACATTGGAGTGACCATAGACTTTGGGCATGCTCTGAACTGCAAGGAATCACCGGGTAATGTGGTAGCTATGCTTGATAAATACGGGAAGCTCTTTGCTCTACATTTAAACGACAATTTTCGCGATTGGGATGACGACATGGCCGTTGGTACGGTACACCTTATAGAAACGCTGGAATTTTTCTATTACCTGAACAAATCTCAGTATACGGGCTGGTTGGGCCTCGATATTTTTCCTTATCGAGAAGATCCGGCTTTAGCCTGTCAGGTGAGCATTGAAAACATAAAGTACCTGTTGCAGATTGTGGAGAAGATAGAAGTTGCCAAACTGAGAGAATGGCAAAAAGAGGCCAATGCTCTGGAGATCCTTCGCTATATAAGAGAACTCCTTTAAACAGGTGAGTTGGATGGTTTATCTTGGCTTGGATGTGGGAACAACGGGTTGCAAAGCGATTGCTTTTGGTGAAAACGGGGAGATTCTCGCACAGGCCTATCGGGAGTATCCTCTTTATGCTCCCCAAACAGGATGGTTAGAGCTGGATGCTGAGGAAGTTTTTTCGGCGATTGAGGAGTCCTTAAGGGAGGTGACTGCGAAACTTGGTGGCAGGTCGCCAGTGAGCATTGCTATTTCTTCCCAGGGCGAAGCAGTGGTACCAGTTGATGAACAGGGCAGGGCACTTGCAAGGAGCATCGTGACTTTTGATGCTCGGGGAGATGCTTTTGTGCCTTTTTTTCGGGAAAAAGTTGGAGAGAAGCGCTTTTTCGAGATTACTGGCATGCCGCTTTCAGGGATTGGGACTGCAAACAAAATACTCTGGTGGAGAGAAAACCTTCCGCAAATCTTTGAGCAAAGCCGTTATTTCCTGTGTTTTGAGGATTTCGTGCTCTTCAGAATGGGAGTAGAGCCGGCAATCAGCTATTCACTGGCTGGGCGCACCATGATGTTTGATGTGCGAAAGGAGAACTGGTCTTCAGAAATACTGGGTCTGATTGGCGTTGATCCCTCTCGCCTGGCTCGTCCCCTTCCTTCTGGGGAAATGGCTGGGGAAGTAAGCGCATCTTTCCGAGAGCGCATGGGATGGAAGGAGAAGGTGATAGCAGGGGTTGGCGCTCATGACCAGCCCTGCGGTGCCTTGGGGTCAGGAGTAGTAAAAGCAGCACTGGCCATGGATGCAACTGGAACTGTAGAATGCATAGCACCCGCCATGAACAGGCTTTTGCTTTCTGAGGAAATGCGAAGCAACAACCTGTGTTGCTATCATCATGCTCTGCCTGGTCTTTACACTACGCTGGTTTATAATTTCACTGGGGGTTCCATCCTACGCTGGTACCGAGATAACTTTGCCCGCTGGGAGAAAGAAGAAGCACAACGCAGGGGACAAGATGTATATGAGTTGATTCTTTCCGATTTGCCTGAACAGCCGACTTCGCTTTTGGTGCTTCCTCACTTTACAACTACTGGCACTCCTTACTTTGACAGTCACTCCTGTGGGGTGGTGGTGGGGCTCAAGCTGGAGACTTCTCAGAAAGAGTTTGTGAAAGCGTTGCTTGAGGGAGTTAGTCTGGAGATGAAGTTTAATTTGAAACTGTTACAGGATGCAGGAGTTGTTGTTGAACGCTTAAGGGCTATTGGTGGAGGTGCCAAAAGCAGAGCATGGTTGCAGCTTAAAGCTGATGTGTATGGTATGCCGGTTGAATCACTCAACGTTTCTGAGGCTGCCTGTTTGGGAGCAGCTCTTCTGGGGCGCAAGGCCAGAGAGAATATTCAAGGCTTAAGGGAGTTGGTCAACCGGCTGGTCCGGGTGAAGGAAACCTTTGTGCCCCGGCGGGAATTTCAGGAGCGTTACCAGGAAAAATTTGAAGTGTACCAGCGGATTTATCCTGCACTAAAGAATGTTATCTTGAAAGGAGAGGATAAACTATGAAGGCGGCGTTTTTCATGGGGCCGGGCAACATAGAAGTACGAGAGGTGGAGACGCCTCGACCTGGCCCTGGAGAAGTCTTGATTAAGGTGGCTGCCTGTGCTATTTGCGGTACTGATGTACGTATTTTTCAGCATGGACATCATCATGTAAAGCCTCCTCAGATAACCGGTCACGAAATAGCTGGTGAAATCGTAGAGCTGGGAGAGGGAGTCAGTGGCTATCAGATGGGAGATAAGGTAGTAGTGATTACCGTTATCTCCTGTGGCAGATGCCATTACTGTCGTCGAGGGCTTCAAAATCTCTGTCCGGAGCAGAAATATATTGGATATCACTATGCTGGTGGTTTTGCCGAGTACATGATCATGCCCCGGGAGGGGGTAGAGCGGGGCAATTTGCTGGTCCTTCCTGAAGATGCGGACTTACTGGAATTCAGCCTTGTGGAACCCCTTTCCTGCGTGATCAACGGCCAGTCCTATTTAAACATTGGCCTTGGGGAAAAGGTCCTGGTGGTTGGTGCCGGACCTATTGGCTGCATGCACGTTGTTATGGCTAAAAATCATGGAGCAGGGATGATCATTCTGGCCGATATCTCTGAAAGTCGCCTGGAACTTGCCCGGAGGGTTGAAGCCGACCTCTATGTTAACTCCAGCAAGGAAAATCTTAAGGATAAGGTGCTGGAGGTCACGTCGGGTCTTGGTGTGGATGTGGCTATTGTTGCTGCTTCTTCAAACCAGGCCCAGGAAGAAGTCCTGGAAATGGTCGCCCCCCGAGGTCGTATCAGCCTTTTCGGCGGTTTACCCAAAGACCGCCCCACTATTACCTTTAACAGCAACATTGTGCACTACAAGGAAATTGGTGTTTTTGGAGTTTTTGCATCGCATGCCTCTCAGTACGAAGAGGCTGCAGAGCTGATTTACCGCAAGCGGGTTAATGCTCGTAGTCTCATTACCCACGTGGTGAGTCTTGACGAAGTTGTTGAGGGTATCCAGCTGGTTCGCTCAGGCGAAGCCCTCAAGGCCGTGGTGGCCATGGATAGATAAAAAGTTTCGGGAGGTGAACGGAAAAATGGATCCTCTACCTCTGAAAGATAAGGTGGCCATTGTTACCGGCTCTGCTTCTGGTATAGGGAAAGGCATTGCTTTGCGCTTTGCTGACGAAGGAGCTCACGTTTCGTGTTTTGACCTTAACGAAGAGGGAGCCAAAAATACTGCTCAGGAAATTAAAGGTAAGAATCGCGAAGCGTTGTACTTTAAAGTCGACGTCACCAACAGCCAGGAAGTTGCGGAAGCGGTCAAAAAAACTTTTGAGCATTTCGGACATATAGATATACTCGTCAATTCTGCGGGCATTATTCGTGCTCATTTTATTACCGACGTTCCTGAAGAAATATGGGATGCTATAATAAACGTGAATCTAAAAGGAACTTTTCTCTGTATTCGGGAAGTGGCCAAATACATGATTCAGCAAAAAAGCGGCAAAATCATCAGCATAAGTTCTAAATCTGGAAAAACGGGAGGCTTGTGGCTGGGTGCCTACTGTGCTTCCAAGTTTGGTATCATTGGGCTTACCCAAAGCGTATCCAGAGACCTCGCCCCTTACAAAATCAACGTGAACGCGATATGTCCGGGAAATGTTTTTTCGACCCCCATGTGGGACCTCCTTGATAAGGAATATTCCCGTAAATTGGGAGTTCCTCCGGAGCAGGTTCGCAAACTGTATGTAGAGAAAGTGCCTTTGGGCCGGGAATGCACGGTTGAGGATGTTGCCAACGTAGCCGTTTTTTTGGCCTCTTCCTATTCTGATTACATGACTGGACAGGCGATAAACGTCACTGGAGGGCAAGAGGTCCATTGAAGCTGCAGAGCATCGGCCTGGTAGCCAATCCCCAGGCTGGTAAGGATATTCGCAGGTTGGTAGCCTATGGAAATGTGGTGGGCAATCGGGAAAAAACTACCCTGATTGCCCGTTTTCTTCTGGGTTTGCAAGCGACCGTACAAAAGGAAGTGAAAGTTGTGTTTATGCCTGATCCCTATCGCCTGGTGCAGTCTGCTCTTGATAGCCTGCCGAGGCGCGTGCCTTTGCTTTCTTTTGAAGAAGCTCCAATGCCCATTTTTGGCGATGCCACTGACACCGTTGCCTTTACCGATTTTGCAGTAAACGAAGCCCGAGTTGACGCACTGGTCACTTTTGGCGGGGATGGAACCAACCGATTGGTTGCCAAAAAGAGTGCGCTGGTACCTATTTTCCCCGTAGCGGTGGGCACCAACAACGTTTTCCCGGAAAATCTGGACCCTACTCTGATGGGCATGGCCCTGGGATTTTTTCTGGCAGGGAAAGTTGCTCCTGATCGGGTTCTTGAGCGTAGCAAGGTGCTCAGGATCAGGCGTAAAAATTGTTCAGATGTTTCCGATTTGGCTCTGGTAGATGTAGCTCTGGCCAGCGGGAATTTCATTGGGGCCAGAGCAGTGTGGGATCCTCGCTCTTTAAAAATGGTTGCTGTAACTCAGGCTGATCCTACCAGATTGGGTTTGAGTTCCATCATTGCTCGCCTATTGAGCATTTCCCCTCAAGAGAAAAGGGGTGCTTACGCTTTTCTGAGCTCCTGTGGCGAGAAGGTGCAAGCTGTTTTGGCTCCCGGCCTGGTAAGGGAAGTGGGCATTGAAAAATTTGGTATTATGGAACCGGGAGAGGCGCTGGTCATTGCTGGAGAAAGCGGTGTTTTGGCTCTGGATGGGGAGCGGGAAATTCTCGTTCGACCCTCTGAGGAGCTGGCGTTGGTGCTTGAGGATACAGGTCCCATGAAGGCAAACGCGCGCTTGATTCTGAATTTTGCACAGGAAGGGAGTGTAACACATGGCCAAGAAGGTAATCATGCCCAAACTGGGTCTTACCATGGAAGAGGGTGTAATTAATAAGTGGCTGGTCAAGGAAGGTGACCGGGTAGAGAAAGGAGACCCGCTTTTTGAAGTGGCAACTGATAAGGTAAATATGGAAGTGGAAGCCCCGGCTTCGGGAGTGGTGCTTAAAATTCTTTATCCAGAAGGTTCTACGGTACCTATAACCCAGACTGTGGCCTACATAGGTGAAGAAGGAGAAGTAATACCTTCTGAAGAAGAGGCTGTTCCAGAGGCTGTGGCGGAAGCACCGGAGAAAGAAAGCCAGGAAGAAGTTCGGGAAGAAGCCCCTGCTGAGCCAAAAGGTGCTTTTACCGTGGAGACAAAAAGTGGAGAAAGAATAAAGGTTTCTCCTCTTGCCAAACGCTTAGCTATGGAGCATGGTATTGATTTGACTATGGTTGTGGGTACTGGTCCGGGAGGACGGATTATAAAGCGAGATATAGAGAAATTTATTGCAGAGCAGAAATTAAAACCAAGGGAAGCTGCCAGCGGACCTGGGGTTTCAAAAACTGTGCCCCTTACCAGGATGCGGAAGATTATTGCGCAACGAATGCTTCAGAGTGTGCAGAGTAAGCCCCACTTTTTCCTTACCCGGGAAGTACGGGCCGATGAACTGGTTGCTCTTCGTGAGCGATTACTCCCCTTGGTGGAAAAACGCACCGGGTACCGGGTTTCCTATACCGACATCCTCATCAAGATAGTGGCCCGAGTTCTGGAAGAGTTCCCGGAGGTTAATGCCTATTTTCTGGATGAGGAAATACAATTCAATGAACAGATAAACATTGGCATAGCAGTAGCTCTGGATGAGGGTCTGGTGGTTCCTGTTTTGCGTGATGCCAACCGAAAAAGCATTGCTTCCATAGTGGAAGAAACCAATAGGCTGGTCCAGAAAGCACGGGAAGGAAAGCTGCTTCCTGAAGACCTGGAAGGTGGTACCTTTACCATATCCAACCTGGGCATGTTTGGGGTGGATTCTTTTACGGCGATTATCAACCCGCCTCAATCGGCAATTTTGGCCTGTGGAGCTATTCGGAAAAAACCCTATTTTGATGGCAAAGAGATTATTGCGGCTCATCTCTGGAATCTCACCCTTTCCTGCGACCATCGTATCATTGATGGTGCCACAGCCGCAAAGTTCATGAGTGCCCTGGTGAGCTTTATAGAAGATCCGCTCAATCTAATTCTTTAGAAAAAATGGGAGGGGTAGCTATGGAGTATTTTCTGGGTATCGATGTAGGCACCACTGGCTGTAAGGTAGTGCTTATTGATGAGGAGGGGCAGTTCATTGCTCGTTCCGTGGAGGAATACCCTTTGTTTACTCCCCGTCCCAACTGGGCAGAACAAAATCCACATGACTGGTGGCAAGCAACCCTTCAAGCTATGGAAAAAGTGGTCCGGGTTGGGGGCATTGATCCTGCACAGATTGCTGGTGTGGGTCTTACTGGTCAAATGCACGGTTCGGTATTTCTGGATACTCAGGGAGAAGTTCTGCGACCAGCCATTCTCTGGTGTGATCAGCGGACTGCCGAGGAATGCCGTGAAATTACGGAAATAGTGGGTTTGGAAAAAATAATGCAAATTAACTGTAACCCGGTATTGCCTGGTTTTACCGCTCCCAAAATTTACTGGCTTAAGAAACACGAGCCCGAGGTGTATCAAAAAGTATCCAAAGTGCTTCTGCCCAAAGATTACATCCGGTATTGTCTCACCGGTGGTTTCGCTACTGATGTTTCCGACGCTTCTGGTACTTCTCTTTTCGATGTTCCCAGACGCAAGTGGTCTTCGGAACTGATTGAGGCGCTGGGTTTTCGGATGGACTGGTTCCCTCCCAGCTTTGAGTCGCCAGAAGTTACCGGTTATCTCAAGTCGGAGATTGTGCGACGTTTTGGCTTTCGAGAGAAAGTCCCGGTGGTTGCTGGTGGTGGCGATAATGCTGCTGGTGCAGTGGGAACAGGGATAGTGGAAACGGGCCTGGTTTCGGCCAGCTTGGGGACCTCTGGCGTGGTATTTGCTTTCAGCGAAACCGTGAAGGTGGACGAGAAAGGTAGGGTACATACTTTCTGTCATGCCGTTCCAGGTAAATGGCATGTGATGGGTGTTATGCTTTCTGCTGGTGGTTCGTTGCGTTGGTTCCGGGATCGTTTGGGCTTTGAAGAGCAGGCTGTTTCGCAACTGCTCGGGAAAGACCCCTATGAAGTGCTTTCCGAAGAAGCAGCTCTGGCACCTCCTGGAGGCGAAGGACTTCTCTTTTTGCCCTATCTTACTGGAGAACGGACTCCCCATGCTGATCCTTTTGCAAGAGGCGTCTTTTTTGGTTTAACTCTTAAGCATCGCAAGAATGAGATGGTGCGGGCAGTTATGGAAGGAGTCACCTTTGGCATGAGAGACTCTTTTGAAATCATCAGGGAGATGGGTATACCCGTTCAGGAAGTACGTGCTATTGGAGGTGGTGCTCGCTCCGTGCTGTGGAGGAAGATTCAGGCCGCAGTTTATGGAGTTCCTCTTTATGGAGTGGAAGTTGACGAAGGACCTGCCTTTGGTGCAGCGCTACTTGCTTCCGTGGGTACCGGAAAGTTTGCTTCAGTCGAGGAAGCTTGCAAAAAAGCTGTGCGCACCACACATTGTGAAGAGCCAGATCCAGAATTGAGCAGAGTTTATGAAAAGCTGTACGCTATTTACAGGGATCTGTATCCCGCCTTACGTGATTTTTATCGTCGGATTGCTCAGGTTTAAATAGCTGAAAGGGTGGTTTCGTTGGACAAGAAAGCGATTTGTCTGGGAGAATTGCTAATTGACTTTGTTTCTACGGTAAACGGGGTGTCGCTTAAGGAGGCTCCTGCTTTCGAAAAGGCTCCTGGTGGGGCACCGGCAAATGTTGCAGTAGCTCTTTCCAGATTGGGGATTGAAACTTTTTTCGTAGGCAAAGTTGGTCAGGATGCTTTTGGAGAGTTTTTGAGAGACGTTTTGCAAAGTAACCAGGTGAATACCCGATTTTTGAAAATGACCGATAGGGCGAAGACCACCCTTGCTTTTGTTTCCCTAACCAGAGAAGGAGAAAGAGATTTTGTTTTCTATCGAGAACCAGGTGCAGACACTCTTTTAGACCAGCAAGACATTGAGGAGGAATGTTTCCAGGGCAAGGGAGTTTTCCATTTTGGTTCGCTTACCATGACACATGAGCCAGCTTACAGTGCTACCCTGAAAGCACTTTCTCTGGCTAAAAAACATGGCTATTTGATTTCTTTCGACCCCAACTTGCGACCTGCTCTCTGGAAAAACCTTGATACAGCGAGAGACAGAATGCGCCAGGCTATGAGTCGCAGTGATGTTGTGAAAGTGAACGAGGAGGAAGCCATGTTTGTGGCTTCCTGTAAGGATCTTCAAAAGGCAATAGAATTTATCCAGTTTCATTGTAAGCCTTCTTTACTCGCGGTCACTCTGGGTAAAGAAGGGTGTCTGCTTTGTCAGAATGAAAGACAAATCCGGGTACCTGGTTTCCAGGTTACTTCAGTGGATACCACTGGTGCCGGTGATGGGTTTGTAGCTGGACTTTTGAGTTCGCTCTACATGTTCTGGGAGGAGCTGAAGCAGGGACATGCTCTTCCGGAAGAGGCACTGCTACATGCTGGAAAAAGAGCGAATGCAGTGGGGGCGTTGACCACGCTTAAAAAAGGAGCGATTCCTGCTTTGCCAACTCAGGATGAGGTGGAGACTTTCCTCGAGGAGAACGTTTGATGATTTATGTTCTCTGTGCCAACCCTGCCTGGGACCGAATGCTGTTTTTTGAGGGCCAGCTTCTTCTCAATGCGGTAAACCGGGTGCAAAGGGTCATGGAGGTTGCAGGTGGAAAGGGAGTTAACGTTGCCCGGGCTATTAAGACAATTGGTGGTACTTCGGAGCTCCTGCTTTTTCTGGGGGGTTGGCAGGGCGAGCGGTTTGCTTCTTTTTTGAAGCAAGAAGGTTTGGCTTTTTGCTTTTTCCCCGTTGCAGGAGAAACCCGTGTTACTACTGTGTTGCACGAAGAGGGTTCAGGCAGACACACGGTAATTAATGAACCAGGACCCCTGGTCCCCCTGAGGTCGACTTTACAGGTTGAGCGGTATCTGGAGGAAAAACTATGTAGTGGAGATTATCTGGTGCTTTCGGGTTCGCTACCACGTGGAGTACAACGTTCCTGGTATGCAAAGTTACTGGCCCTGGCCCAACGCAAGAGTGCTTATGGTGTACTGGATACCTCAGGTGTTTCCTTGCGGAGCGCTTTTCAAAATCCTCCTTTTATGGTAAAACCTAATGTAGAAGAAGCTACAGAGCTTCTTGGTTGGACGATCGATTCGCAGGAAGATAAGCTGAAAGCGGTTTCGGAACTTAAGAAGCGGGGCGTGGAGATTGTAGTTCTTTCTGACGGCTCGCGGGGATTGACGGTTGCTTGGGGATTGAAGCGCTTCCTGGTAAGCGTAGAGGGCAGCCGTGTTGGAGCGTATGGCATAGGTTCTGGAGATACCCTGGTAGGCGCTATGGTTTTTGGTCTGGAGAGAAGGTGGCCTGTGGAAAGGATTTTACGTTTCGCTACTGCCTGCGGGCTTGCCAATACTTTGTGTCCCGGAGCTGGCTATTTCGATCTTCATCTTGCCCGGGTGTTGCAGGAAAAGGTCGTGGTTAGAGAGCTTGGAGAAAAGGGGTGAACAGTATGGAGGTTGTGGTAAGAGGCAAGAATCTGGAAGTTACTGACTTAGTACGGGATTATGTAACTCGCAAGCTCGCCAAGTTGGAGCGGTTTTTCCATAACATTCTTGATACAGTAGTTCATTTCTACTTGGAGCGAGGATTGGTCAAAGTTGAAGTGACTATGTCGGCAAGCGGCATCGTAATTCGGGGGGAAAGCAATGGCCCGGACTGGAGAACAGCTTTTGATGCAGTAATTGACAAGCTGGAACGCCAGATTAAAAGACATAAGGAAAAGCTGCAAAAGAAAGGCGCTTTGCGGAAGGAAGAAGTTGAAAACGTGGAAACCGGTGAGTTTGTTCTTGCGGAGCCTGGAAAAGAAACGAGTGAACCTGGTCCGGGAGAGATTGTTAAAACCAAAGAGTTTGTCCTGCGTCCCATGAGCCTTGAGGATGCCATTTTGCAGATGGAATTTCTGGGACATAATTTTTTTGTTTTCAAAGACCTTGATGAACAGCGGGTCAAAGTGGTATATAAAAGGAAAGACGGGAACTACGGTCTTATTGATCTTGTTTACTGAGTGACCATGGAAGAGCAAAAAGTTCCTTTGAGCGAAGTCGAGCGTGCCATTCAATGTATTGATGGGGTTTTAAAAGCCCGGGTTGTGGGGGATGAACGTTCGGTTGCTGAAGTCCATGTCCTTGCCAGACCTTCCAAGCCTCCCAAGCTTCTGGTCAGAGATATTGAAACGCTGCTTAAGGCAAAGTTTGGTCTTGAAGTAGACCATAAAAAAATCAGTGTTGTAGCTTTCGATGTGGGTGAAAATGACCGGGCAGAGTCTTCATACGCGGTACAGAGACCAGTTTTGTGGAGTGTAAGCTGGCGGAAGAGCATGAACCGAGCGCAATCCGAGGTAGAAATCCGGTTTATGGGTAAGATTTATCGCGCGAGTGCTGAAGAAGAGGGCTGGAGCGGTCGGGGGTGGAATCACCTCATAGCTGAGGCCACTCTGGATTGCCTGAACCAGATTGTGGGCGTTCCCTCTTTCTTTGCCCTGAGGGGGGTAGCGGTTCGGGATTTTGGCGATGTGGAAGTAGCGCTTTCCTTTGTGGATTGTCGCCCCGATAAAGGTCCAGGTAGCATGCTGGTGGGCACTGCGCTGGTAGGTGATGAAGTAGCTGAGGCAGTAGCCAGAGCTACCTTGGATGCTGTGAACCGTCGTTTGATCCTGTACGTTGAGAACCAACCTTGATCCGGAACGGGCCACCTTTGGAAGTAAGCGGAGCGGCCATTTCCCGTCTCTTAGCTTCAGCGGAGGGAGACGGAGAACGGGAAAAGGAGGCTGAAAAAAGTGGCCAGATTGGTAAGCATTCTTTTGGGCCTTTTGGCAATCGTCCTGGCAAGTGGCGCTGGCTTCTCTTGGAGGTAGCAACGAACATCGAAGAAGCTGGAATTAAGTTTCTGGTGGCTCGTTCCGGATGTGGGAAGTGAACGTGAGAAAAGAAGCATTCCTCAATTTGTATATAGTAGCAGTAGCGCTTGCTGGAATTTTGATTTGTGGTTGGGCACTTTGGAATTTCAAACTTTCCTCTGCCAATTTCTTCTTTTTGTTCTTTTTTTTGGCACTCACTTTGATTGCCGAGCTTTTGCCCGTGCCTCTTCCCAACCGGGCTGCAATATCGGTGAGCTTTGCCATTGTGTATGGAGTTATGCTGCTTTCTTCCCCTTTTGTGGCTGCTTTGGTTGCTTTTGGCGGCATGTTTTTGGGTACTGCAAAGTTTGGATTGCGCAAGGCGCTCTTTAACGGCTCCCAATATGCGCTCTCTGCTTATTTTTCGGGCCGAGTCTTTGAGCTTTTGGGAGGGTATGCTTTTGCTTGGACCAGCGTTCAGCTTTATATAGCGATAGTACTTTCCGTTTTGACCTTTTTTGCAGTCAACGCCTTTTTGGTGATGGGGGTTATCTCTTTGAGCGAAGGGGTGCCCCTGCGTTCTTTATGGAAGCAAGACATAAACGGAATTCTGGTTCAGTACTTTGCTTTGTTTCCACTTTCAGTGCTTCTCTATCTTATTCACTCCACAGTGGGGTATGCAGGAATTCTCCTTTTCTTTTTTCCACTTCTTGTGGCCCGTTACTCTTTCAAGCTCTATGTGGAAACCAAGAAGACGCATCTTGAGCTTTTGCGAGCGCTTACTGCAGCTCTGGATGCCAAAGACCCCTATACCCAGGGTCATTCTCTGCGGGTAGCTCAGGTTGCGCTTAAAATTGCCAGTAGGTTCAAATTACCCGACCGGCGTTTGGAGATGCTGGAGTACGCTGCACTTCTTCATGATGTGGGAAAGATTGGTATCAAAGATGCTATTTTGCTGAAGCCTCAAAAGCTTACCACTTCAGAGTATGAGGTTATTAAGACCCACCCCCTGGTAGGGTATGAAATTGTGGCCAACGTGGATTTTTTGCGGGAGGTTGCTGAAATCATACGCTCTCACCATGAGCGCTGCGATGGAAGCGGTTATCCTGATGGCAAACGGGCTGACCAACTTTCTCTTGAGGCAAGAATTCTTGCTGTGGCCGATGCCTTTGATGCTCTTACTTCGGACCGCCCTTATCGTCGGGCTTTTGCAGTTCAGGAAGCGTTGCAAATTATGAAAAATGATGAGCGGGGGCGTTATGACCAGGTGATTCTGGAAGTTCTCGAGGCCATTGTGAGGGGAGAAGGGAAGGACCAACGATGATGCTTGCCGATTTTCTTCTGCTGGGTATTCTGGTGGGCTGGTTGAGGAGAGGGAGTCTCTGGAGGCTTGCCGAGGCTCGGATTCCTGCTTTCTGGGTTATAGTTGGCGGCTTTCTGATCCGTTTTTCAAGCTTCTGGGTTCCTTTTACCTGGTCGCGGTGGTTGGGAATGATTGGAATGTTTTTGGTTTTTGGGGCTTCTCTTTCAGGTTTCAGAGTGCGGGGATTTAAGCTTATCTCGCTGGGTGCCCTTTTGAATTGTTTGGTAATGCTTTTTAATCAAGGAAGGATGCCCGTCTGGACGGATATGGCCCTGCGACTGGGGCTTTTTTCTCTGGTGGAGCGCTTGCGGCAGGGAGCATTTGCTGAATATGTTGCCCTGAGCAGTTCAGGAAGGCTTTTTTTTCTGGGTGATGTCCTGCCTTATTTCTCGCTTCTTTTTAGAAAGTTTTTTGTGGTAAGTGTGGGTGATTATCTTCTGGGGGTGGGTGTTCTGATCTTTATGGTGCATTTTATGAAATATGGAGGGACCACTTTTGCCACAAGGAATAACCAAGCGGTCCATTAAAAAAGCTGTGATTCCAGTTGCTGGCCTGGGAACCCGCTTGCTTCCAGCTACCAAAGCGCAACCCAAGGAGATGCTCCCCATAGTGGATAAGCCAGCAGTGCACTACGTGGTGGAAGAGGCTCTGCGTTCGGGGATTGAGAGCTTGCTCTTTGTAACTGGACGAGGGAAAAGAGCGCTTGAGGATTATTTTGACTATGCAGTCGAACTTGAACAGAAGCTGGCTGAGAGGGGAGATTGGGAGTCTCTGGAGCTGGTGCGGGAAGTGGCTGAATATGCACGGATCTTTTACGTCCGTCAGAAATTGCCTCGGGGGTTAGGCGATGCAGTGCTTTGTGCAGAGCACTTTGTAGGAGATGAGCCTTTTGCAGTTTTGCTTGCTGATGACTTAATCAGTGCAGAAACGCCTTGTTTGGCCCAACTCATGGAGGTTTATAGAGAGCGAGGGGGTGCAGTGATTGCGGTGCGGGAAGTAGCAACGGAAGAAGTTTCTTCCTGGGGCATAGTTGAGGCGGAGGAAGTAACTGCTGAGGTTTTTAGAGTGCGGGGTCTGGTTGAAAAGCCTGACCCGAAATGCGCTCCTTCCAATCTGGCCATTGTGGGAAGATATCTTCTTCCACCTTCAATTTTTGCGATTTTGAAAGATACGCCTCCCGGCAAAGGAGGCGAAGTCCAATTGACGGATGCTCTTGAAAGGCTTCTTGAGGAGGAAGAAATTTGGGCTTTGCGCTTTCGGGGGGAGCATTTTGAAGTGGGGAGTAAACTCGGGTATCTTAAAGCCAATATTGCTCTTGCCTTAAAAAGGCAGGAACTGGCACCAGATTTGTTCAAATTTTTAAAGGCATTTTTGAGTGATTTGCAAGAAGGAGGTTGATAGGGTATGGCTTTTGAAAAGGTAAGCTATGCTGGATGGGAACAGTGTGTGCGGTTGAGTAATCAGCATATAGAGCTTGTGGCAACCCAGGAGGTTGGTCCCCGCATCATCCGTTTTGGATTTCGAGGAGAAAAAAATGTTTTTGGAGAGATAGCGGCTGATTTGGGCAAAAAAGGGGGTGAAGAGTGGCGGCTTTATGGAGGACATCGCCTCTGGCATGCCCCGGAAGCCAAGCCTCGCACCTATTATCCTGATAATCAACCAGTAAATGTTTCAGGAGAAGAGAATTTGCTGGTTCTGGCGCAACCCGAGGAAAAGACTACTCACCTTGAAAAGAGAATAATCCTGGAGATGGATGAAGAGGAAAACCATGTTAAGGTAACTCACCAAATCTTTAACCGTGGTTTATGGGAAATTGAATTTGCAGCCTGGGCGCTCAGTGTAATGTGCCCTGGTGGATTTGCTATTGTGCCCCAAGAACCTTTTATCTCTCACCAGGAATTGCTTACCCCGGTAAGGCCGGTGGTCCTCTGGGGTTACACTGATATGAGTGATTCCCGCTTCAGGTGGGGGCAAAAGTACGTCACTCTCAAGCAGGATCCGCAGATTGCTTCACCTAACAAAGCTGGATTTGGCAATACTCAGGGATGGGCAGCGTACTGGGTGGAGAATTTTGTTTTTTTAAAGCTTTTTTCTTACCAGGAGGGGATGAAGTATCCTGATTTCGGTTCCACGGTAGAGGTGTTTACCAATGGTGACTTTCTGGAACTGGAGACCCTGAGCCCGCTCTGCAGAGTTTCCCCTGGAGAGGCGGTAGAACATATAGAACATTGGTTTCTTTTTAAGGTAGAAGAACCTTTCCAGGACGACGATTCTTTTATCGATGCGACTTTGCTTCCACTTGTAAACCGAGCCCGGAAAAAAATTAAAGCCTGAAATACAGGGAGGTGTTCTCTTTGCAGATTTCTTTTTGGGGAGCGGCTCGGGAGGTTACTGGTTCCTGTTATTTTCTGGAGGGTGAGAAGCAACGTTTTCTGGTGGACTGTGGTATGTTTCAGGGCCGAGGTGAACACCGTAATGAGCAACCCCTGCCTTTTCCGGCCCAGAGTCTGGATTTCGTCATTTTAACCCATGCTCACCTGGATCATTCAGGAAGGATACCGCTTCTTGTCAAGGAAGGTTTTCGGGGAAAAATCTATGCTACTGCTCCCACCATAGAGCTCTGTGAGATTTTATGGTTGGACACGGTAAAACTGATGCAGGAAGAAGCTGACCGCTTAAACCGCAAAAGGAAACGCGCTGGTCAGGAGCTGGTGGAGCCTCTTTTTGGGGAACAGGAGGTGCGAGAAGCCCTTTCCCTGTGCGAGCCGGTGGGTTATGACCAGCTGATGCGCCATGGAGAAACGGAGTTTGTTTTAAGGAACGCGGCTCATATCCTGGGTGCAGCGCTGGTAGAATTGTGGTGTTCTGGAATTAAGCTGGTTTTTTCTGGTGATCTGGGACCCTTTGATAACGTTATGGAGGGTTCCCCTCCGGTGATTGAAGAAGCCGATTATGTGATTGTGGAGTCTACTTACGGAAATCGCAGGCATCGTTCTTTGGAAGATACCCGATCTGAGTTCAAGGAGGCTGTCTTGAGTGCCCAGAGTGGAGGAGGGAAGGTTCTCATTCCCTCTTTTGTGGTGGACAGAGCACAGCGCATTGTTTATGAGTTGTCTCTCCTGAAAGACCAGGGCCTTTTGGACCTTCCCTGTTATTTTGATAGTCCCATGGGTGAGAAAGCGACGCGATTGTATGAGAAGTACCTCTCTTTGCTCTCCGGGGAGATTGAACGCTATGTTTTGCAGGGTCGTAACCCTTTTCATCTTTCTGGCTTAAAATATGTGAGTACGCCTGAAGACTCGAAAAGCATAAACGATATTGACCGGGCTCTGGTGATTGCGGGAAGTGGTATGTGCAATGGGGGACGTATTGTGCACCATCTCAAACATGCTCTGTGGAGAGAAAACACCAGTTTGATTTTTGTTGGATACCAGGCTCAGGGTACTCTGGGAAGAAGGATTGTGGACGGTGCCAGGCTGGTCAGAATCCTGGGTGAGGAGGTTGCGGTTCGAGCAAAGGTTTACACCATCAATGGTTTCTCAGCGCATGCTGACCAAAAGGACCTTTTGCGTTGGACAGACTATTTTAAAAATCAGCCTCTCTTTGTAGTGGTCCATGGTGAAGAGAGTGTTGCTGAACAATTTGCCCTTTTGCTGCGCGAAAAGGGTAGAGAAACCCTGGTGCCTCATTTTGGTGAACGTTTCGACCTGGTAGCCAGAGAAACAGTGGCTGTACCTTCTGAAAAAACCGTTTCTGTTTCTCAGCGCTTTCTTGAAGGAATAATGGAAGAGGTTACCAAGCTCCAAGAAGAAATTGCTGACCTGGATCAGGATACGGAAGCCCTGGTGCGCTCTGCCTATCTTCTCTTGCGGGAAGCCACACGTCGAAAAAACAAAGCTCTTTAACCAATGAATTCCCGCAATATGGAATTGGAAGGAACCAGTGAGGGGCTAAGGGGTATAAAGTGATTAAGAAAGCTATATAGCCGGTAGGCTTCGATGTATTCTTCCTCTTCAGGAGTAATACCTCGCAGCAGGCGTTCTGCAAAGGTTCGCAGGATGCTCAGCTCGTATATAAGCGAGGAGTTAAACATCAAATCGGCATCTTCCTGAAAAGGAAAGATGAATTCTTCTTCGCCCCTGCGGACCGCAGGCCACATTTTGAATACTTCCTGAGCGCTACTGTTTCTAAACTGATTGTCACGGACCAGCCTTCGTACCAGGCGACAGTCGGTGGTGGAGATGCGGTTGTGGTCGTCAAGGTTAATCTGGGTTATGGCACTTACGTATATTTTGAATTTCTGCTCTTCAGGTATTTCCTGACTGAGCAGGGGATTTAGAGCGTGCAGGCCTTCCACCACAATTATGCCTTCGGGCTCCAGCTTGGTTTTCTGGCCGGTTCGTTCTCGGCTTCCAGTTATGAAATTGTAGCGAGGTATTTCCACTTCCTGACCTTCAATTAGAGCTGCAATCTGGTTTTTAAAGAGTTCAAGGTCCAGGGCTTCGGGGCGTTCCCAGTCTGCAAGTTTTTTGTGTTTGAACTCTTGGTGAGAACGAAAATAGTCATCGAGAGAGATGGTAATAGGATTCCAGCCGTTGACCCTGAGCTGAGTGTATAGTCTGCGGGCAAAAGTTGTTTTTCCAGAAGAGGAAGGCCCAGCTATGAGTACCAGCTTGAGAGCCCCCCGGCGCTGAGTTATAAAATCTGCAATTTGGGCTATTTTTTTCTCATGGAGTGCTTCCGAGATGGAAACAATTTCTTTACCTTTGCCCTGGACTATGGCCTGATTTAACTCACCCACGTTTTCTATCTGGACAATCTCCGCCCATTGCGCTGATTCTTGAAAGATCTGGAAAAGTTTGGGTCGAAAAAGGTAAGGAGGCAAGGTATCCAGGTTGGAAGATGTGGGCAACTGAATAATAAAGCCGGGTGGTATCAACACGAAACCAAAGCTTTTCAGGTATCCTGTGGAAGGGCACAGGGGTCCATAATAGTAGTCCCGATAATTTTCAAGGCAATAGGTAGGTACGGTTTCTATGCGCCAGTATTTGAAAAGCAGAGTAAGGTCTTCTCGTTTCTGGGCACTGTAGGTTTGGAAGGCCTGTTCCCAGCTCATTATTTCCTTTTTGAAGGGGCGGTTCTCAGAGATTTTTTGCCGCATTTTTTGCTCGATGAGTGCCATTTCCTGCGCAGTCAGGGTCTTGCTTTCTCTCTCTATCTTACAGAAAAGCCCATCTCCGATGGAATGGAGGACCTTTAGACGGGCATCCGGAAAAACTTCTTTGGTAGCCCAGCCCAGAAGAAAGAGCAGACTTCGGGTGTAGGTTCTTTTTCCTTCAGGATGTGCAAAAGAAAAAAACTCTACCTTACACTCTTCTTTGTCGATTGTGGTGTGTAAATCAACCAGCTGTCCATCGAGCTGGGCTGACATTATCTGGTAAAATGTTTCAGGATAAAGATTCTGAGTAATCTTGAGAAGCGTTGTTCCAGTGGGAAACGTGAAATACTGGTTTTCGTTGACAACCAGAACCCGGGATTTTAAAGTTTCGTTGACCATTTGGTATTCCTCTTTTTTCGTGTTGGCATTATTTTAAAACAAAAACGGTAGAGGGTGAAGTCTTTTGGAAAAAAGAGTGTATCACCTTGCTCTGAAAAAAAATGACCTGGCAGGGGCCAGGATAGCTCTTATTCCTGGGGATCCCTGGCGCTGTGGTGTTCTGGCATCTGTGTTCCGGGTGCAGAAAGAGCTGGCCTTTCATCGTGAATTCAGGAGTTTCTGGGTTCAGGATGAGGGAGAGCCAGCACTAATTGTCTCTTCGGGCATAGGAGGTTCTTCTCTTTCCATAGCCGTTGAGGAACTGGCCCAGTTGGGGGTGCAGTTTTTTTTACGGTTGGGAACCTGTGGGGCTATTCAGGAGCATATTGCTCCTGGAGAACTGATTATTAGCGAAGGTGCGGTGCGTATGGACGGCGCTTCCCTGCATTACGCACCTCTTGCTTATCCTGCCTGTGCGAATTGGGGGATGGTTAAGCTACTTCGTGAGGCCTGCCTGAAGCTGGGTTATCGTTTTCATACCGGCATTACCTGTTCTTCAGCAACTTTTTATCCGGGTCAGGAACGTTATGATACTTATTCTGGTTATGTTATTCGTGCTCTTCAAGGTAGCCTTGAGGAATGGAAGCGTCTGGGTGTTTTGAATTATGAAATGGAAACCGCTACCCTTTTTACCATGTGTAGAGTTCTGGGTCTTCAAGCAGGAGCGGTATGTGGGGTCCTGGTGAATAGGAATAGCACTGAAGAAGTTGATTCCTCTTTGGTGGAGAAAGTGGAATTAAAGTTGGCCCTGGTAGGTAAGGAAGTAGTCAACGCACTTTCCGGCTGGCCCGATTGAGAGGGAAGGGACATGCCTGTACATTCTCTGGTTGTTTTTTTGTACGAGCGGAATATGTTTTTGTTTCTTCTGGTTTTTAGTCTGGTGCTGGGTGTTTTGCTGGGATTTTGTTTTGGAAGAATACGACGGTTGCTTTTTGCAGTAAGTACTTTTCTGGTGGTTTTCTTTTTGATAGGGTATGTGTGGAGCCGTTTTGTAGGGAGAACTATTACTCTGCAGGAGATGCTGTCTACATGGTATACTCTACGGCTTTTTCCCTGGCCAGTTCTGGTTTTCCAGTTTCTGGTAGCCGTTGCTTTGGGTCTTCTGGTGGTCTTGCGACGTGGTTTTTATCCCTTAGGACGATTTTGTACGGTGCTTTTTCTCTCTTTGCAACTTGTGTATCTTCTTGTCTGGTTGGGGCGTTGGGTGGATGTTTTGAGGCCTCTGGAAAGAGCTCCTTTGGAGTTCTTTTTGTGGGGTATTTTGTTGCTGAGCGTGTTGAGCTTGGCCTGGAAAAGAATGGTGGTTCTTGTAAGCAGTTTTCTGGCGAGCGCTCTTTTTATGGTTGCCTATTTACTGGTTTTGGAGTGGGGAAACTGGCTTAACCTTTTTTGGGGGAGTACACCTTTTCTGGCTTTTCTTTTTCTGGGACTGGCTGTGGTTATGTTCAGCGCCGAAGAAAGGGCGTGAATAGGGTATGGAAAATAGAGATTATGCAGTTCGCCTGATGGTTGAGGATACAGCGGTGGTGGGATATGTTGCTCGCACCACTTTTCTGGTGGATAAAGCGCGGAAACTGCATGCTACCTTCCCGATTGCCACTGCTGCTTTAGGTAGAGCGTTAACTTTGGCTTCCCTGATGGGAATAGGGCTTAAAGAGAATCAGCGGGTTACCCTTCAAATTCGCTGTCGGGGGCCTTTAGGTGGCCTTCTGGTGCAGGCTAACTGGAAAGGAGAAGTTAGGGGGTATGTGAGCAATCCTCAAATTATTCTGCCTCCTCGCGAGGAAGGGAAGCTCAACGTTGAGGATGCAGTCGGCGTGGGTTCACAACTTCTGGTGGTTAAAGACTTGGGATTGAGAGAACCATATGTGGGCAGTGTTGAAGTTCAGAAGGGAGGCATAGCCTATGACCTCGCCTATTACTTTGCACTCTCTGAGCAGCTTCCTTCAGCTTGCAGTGCAGGAGTGTACGTTGGAAAAAACGGCGAAGTTTTGGGAGCAGGAGGGTTTATCATTCATACTCCTCGGGGGACAGCTCAGGAAGTGATTTCGGTTCTTGAGAAAAATATTGCTTCTTTGGGTGAAGTAAGCAAAAGATTGTATCGAGGTGCAGAACCCGAAGAGCTGGCAGAAGAACTTTTTCGAGGTCTTCCTTATCGCTTGACGGGAAAGGAGAACCTCCGTTATCATTGCCACTGTTCCAGGTGGCGGGCAGAGCGAGCTTTGCTCCTTCTGGGTAAAGAGGAACTCGAAGATTTGCTTCGTAAAGAAGGATGGGGAGAAGTGAGCTGTCCCTTTTGTGGGAAAGTGTACACTTTTAGTGGAGAAAAACTGAAAGCAATGATTACTTACCTTAAAAACAGGGGCGGAAATCATGAAAGCAACCAGGATTGACTACGAACAGGAGTTGAATGAAGAACAGCGTAAAGTGGTTTTCGCGGGCGATGGCCCAACGCTGGTCATAGCTGGGGCGGGTTCGGGGAAAACCCGCACCATAACTTATCGAGTTGCCTACCTTGTAGAGCAGGGTGTCGATTTTCGCAAGATTCTGCTGGTTACCTTTACCAACAAGGCTGCTCGGGAGATGCTGCATCGGGTAGAAGGGCTTTTGGGCATTTCTCTGGAGGGTATCTGGGGTGGTACCTTCCACCATGTTGCCAATATTATTCTGCACCGGGAAGCCAGGAAAGTTGGGTATCAACCCGGATACACCATTCTGGACCGCGAGGACCAGAAGGTTTTACTTGAGGGATGTATTGCTGAGGCGGGGATTGATGTTCGGGCTCGACGTTTTCCAAAAGCAGACCTTCTGGGAAATGTTATTTCCTTGCACCGCAATACTTTTTTGAGCATTGAGGACATTCTGGAAAAGTATTACCCTCAATTTCTGGAGTTTGCGAATGCCATAGCTGGTATTTTCGCACTTTATCAGGAACGCAAACGAGAGATGAACATCATGGATTACGATGACTTACTCTGGTATCTATGGACTCTGCTCAAGGAAGATGAGAAGTTGCGTAGAAAGTACGGTGCACTTTTTGAGTACGTGCTGGTTGATGAGTATCAGGATACCAACCTCATTCAGGCTGAAATCGTTGACTTGCTTTCTGAGGAGCACCGCAACCTGCTGGTGGTGGGAGACGATTCTCAGAGCATTTACTCTTTCCGAGGAGCTAATTTTGCCAATATTCTGGATTTTCCGCGCAAATATCCTGATGCTGCGGTTTACAAACTGGAGACCAATTACCGGAGCACTCCCGAAATTCTCAACCTTGCCAATAAAATTATTCTCCACAACAGCCAGCAGTTTTACAAGACTCTGCGTCCGGTACGAAGAAGTGGTGAAAAGCCTCAGGTGGTAACTGCAAAAGATGTACTGGATCAGGCTCGTTTTGTGGCTACCCGGATTCTGGAGCTGCGTCAGGCAGGTTATCGCTTGAACGACATGGCAGTTCTCTACCGAGCTCATTATCAGAGCATGGAACTTCAGATGGAACTGACCCGTCGAGGTATTCCCTTTGAAGTGCGCTCTGGATTGAGATTCTTCGAGCAGGCTCACATCAAAGATGTGGTAGCTTATCTCAAGATTGTTTCCAATCCGCTGGATGAGATTGCCTGGAAAAGAGTACTCAAGATTTACCCGGGCATTGGTAAAGTTACTGCTTCTCGTATCTTTGAGCGGGTGAAGGAATCTCCCGATCCCTTCTCGGCCCTGGAACGCTTGGTTGAGGAAAAGGAGCTCCCAGCCAACGCTCAAAAGAGCATACAGAGCCTTGCTGCGCTTCTTTTGCGCTTGGAAGAGCTTGAAGCTTCTCCTTCTACTATGATTAAAGAGGTTGTTAGCTCTGGGTATCAGGAATATCTGGTAACCCGATATCCCGACCACCGGGAACGGTTGCTGGATCTTGAAGAACTGGCTAACTTTGCTTTCCAGTATCGTTCTTTGGATGCGTTTTTGAATGAACTGGCTCTCTTGGGGGAAATGGAGGCAGAAACCATAGTGCTGGGTGGTATTCCTGACGAGAAACTCACTCTCTCCAGTATTCACCAAGCTAAAGGCTTGGAGTGGGATGTGGTTTTTGTTATTTGGTTATGTGAGGGTGGGTTCCCTTCTTCGTACAGCTTGAAAAATAAAGAAGACGTTGAAGAAGAGCGAAGACTTTTTTATGTGGCCTGCACCCGGGCACGGGACCACCTCTTTCTATGTTATCCTCTCCTTGGTGAAAGCTCTTTTCGGGATGGCAAATTTATCCGCAAACCCTCTCGCTTTTTGAGAGAGCTGGACCCTGGATGTTATGAGAAAGTAAACCTTACCAAAGAACAACTGCTGTGAACCAGAGGTAAACGCTGCATGCTTTCTCGAAGGGATTATATCCGTAACTTTGTGGTTGACTCCCTGGATTATAGTTTTTTTGCTCTGGCCCTGACTTTGGGCTCCATTACCACCTTTCTACCCCTTTTTGCACGTAGACTTGGAGCAAGCAATTTTCAGGTTGGTCTGATACCTGCCATTGCCTATCTGGGCTGGTCGGTGCCGGCTCTATGGGGTGGACGTTACTCGAGTAAGCGGGATTTAAAATTACCCTTTGTATTGAAGTTTACTTTTCTGGAAAGACTCCCTTTTCTGGGTCTTTCCCTGGTGGCGTTCTGGTTGGTTCCTGGCTCCAATTCCCTGGCTCTTCTTTTAACCTACCTTCTTTTGGGTGTGGCTTGTTTTGCGATGGGCTTTCTGGGGCCTATCTGGATAGAAATGATTGGCAAAGTGATTCATCCCCGACGTCGAGGTCTTTACTTTGCGCTGGGTAACGGCATAGGGGCTCTGATGGGGATATGGGGTTCAAGGATAGCAGAAGACTTTTTAAAGCGATACCCTTTTGCTACCAATTTCGGATACTGCTTCGGTCTGGCTTTTCTGGCTCTGCTGGTTTCTTATCTCTTCCTGGCATTGACCAGAGAAGAAAAAGAGGTAATCCATCGTCCGGATGCCAGCATCTGGTCATCCATTCCGCGTATTCTTAAGGTGGACCGCAATTTTACGAACTTTTTGATTGCTCGCATCTTCCTGGCCCTGGGAATGATGGGAAGTTCTTTTTACACTGTATTCACGCTTTCCGCTTTTCAGGTTTCCGATGCGACCGTTGCGCGCTACAACGCCTTTTTGATGGGTGCTCAGGCTCTGAGCAACTTTCTGTGGGGACCCCTTGGTGACCGGATGGGGCATAAACTGGTGCTCATTTTGGGGGCGGTACTGGTGGTATTGAGTAATTTCATAGCCTTTGTTTCTTCAAACTATGCCGATTTCTTCCTGGCTTTTGCGCTTTTCGGTGCCTACTATAGTGCTCTGTCTGTTGCGGGGGTGGCTATATTGCTTGACTTTGCACCCCCACAGGGCAGAGGGGATTACTTGGGGATAGGAAGCTTTGTGGCAGGCTTTCCTTCTTTTCTGGCTCCGCTGCTCGGGGGCAAAATGGCTGACCTGGTTGGCTACAGAGCTCTATTTTTATGTTCCTTCCTGGTGAATCTGGTGGGATTTTTATGGTTATTTTTTGGAGTGAAGGAGCCCCGAGCTTTCAGGGAAGGAGAGTGAAGCGATGGCGAGATTTTTGATGTTTCAGGGTACAGCTTCTTCTGCTGGAAAAAGTGTAATCGCAGCAGGTATGATTCGCCTGCTGCGAAATAAGGGATTCAAGGTAGCTCCTTTTAAAGCTCAGAATATGTCTTTGAATTCAGGGGTAACCCCGAGGGGGGAAGAAATGGGTAGGGCTCAGATACTCCAGGCTCAAGCTGCGGGTGTTGAGCCCGATGCTCGCATGAACCCGATTTTGCTTAAACCTCAAGGTGGAAATGCCATCCAGGTGATTGTCAAGGGAAAGGTGTGGAAAACCTGTTCTTCTTTTGAGTATTATCAGTACGTTGAGGACCTCTGGCAAGTGGTCAAAGAGAGTCTGGATTCGCTGGCTCGAGAGTTCGACTTCGTAGTAATGGAGGGTGCGGGTAGCCCAGCAGAAATTAACCTGCGTCGTAAGGACCTCGTGAACATGCGGGTGGCAAAATATTGCAATGCTCCGGTTATCTTGATAGGCGACATTGACCGGGGAGGGGTTTTTGCATCGCTTTACGGTACCTGGGCACTTTTTGAGGAGGAGGAAAGAAAACTTTTACAGGGTTTTTTGATCAATAAATTTCGGGGTGAACGTAGAATTCTGGAACCCGCTTTGCAGGAGATAGAAAGATTGACCGGCGTTCCGGTGCTGGGAGTTCTTCCTTATCTCAAACTCCACCTTGACGAAGAAGACAGCCTTTCTGAGCACTTAAAGGGTAGCAAGCATCAGGTTGTTGGGGATGTTTTTCGAGTGGGAGTTATTCGACTGCCGCATATTGCAAACTATACCGATTTTCAGCCTCTGGAGAGAGAACTTTATGTAAAGCTTGGCTACATAAATTCGGCTAAGGAACTGGCGGGTCTGGACCTTCTGATTATTCCTGGTACCAAAAACACCTTTTCTGACCTTGCCTGGCTGGTGGAACAGGGGTTTGGCGAAGCTATAGAGGGCTTTCTGAAGGTGGGTGGGTTGGTAATGGGCATTTGCGGGGGGTTTCAGATGCTTGGGGAACGCCTGGTTGATCCCTGGGGTCTTGAGTCTCCAAAAGCTACAGTTCCTGGCTTGGGAGTGCTTGCCATGGAAACCTACTTTGCACAGGAAAAGGTTTTACGCCAGGTCGAAGGTTATCTTGCTGATGACCAGAGTGCAAGGTTTGCAGGTTATGAAATCCATATGGGCAGGACGCGTTTTAAGAAGGCGTATTCCCCCTTTTTAGTGATTGATAAGCTTCTGGGTCAGGGCGTGCAGCGTTTTGAGGGTGTGTGTGTGGATAAGCGGATTTTTGGAACTTATGTGCATGGCATTTTTGACCGTGCAAGCTTTAGAAAACGCTTTTTCGATTGTCTGAAGCAACAAAAAGGACTACCAGTTTTAGACATAGATATAAAAGCCACTGCTTCCTGGGAAGATATCCGGGAACAAGAGCTTGATAGACTGAGTGCAGTTCTGGAAGCAAATCTGGACCTAAATTTTCTGAGTCGTTTACTGGCTGGCCAGTAGCTCTTCCTGATTTCTCTGATCTGGTATTTCCTTTTTCACTAAAACCTTGTTTTCCCAGCGTCCGCTCCGATAGTAAGCGAGGGCTACTAAGAAACCAGCCACGGGACCCGTGGCCATGCCAATCCAGATGCCCCGGGCTCCGAGTCCAAAGTATATAGCCAGAAGCCAGGAAAGAGGCAACCTGATAAGCCACAGGGAAATCAGGGTGTTAATCATAGTTTGCAGGGTGTCTCCGGCTCCTCTCAAAAACCCGTTGACAGCAAACATTAGGGAAAAGGGAATGTAAGAAAACGACACAATCTGCAGGTATTCTTTGCCAATGGCGATGACCCCTTCTTCGGTGATGAATATGCGAATCAGGTTTTCAGCTCCAAAGAAAACCAGGGCTGCAATGGGCAGTGCGAAGCAGAAAGCAATGATTGTTCCCCAGCGGAACACCTCACGGGAACGTTGATAATCTCCAAAGCCCAGATTTTGCCCAGCTACCGAAGAAATGGCCACACTTATGGTCATGGCGGGAAGAAAAGAAAACTGGTCAATTCGGGTGGCTGCTCCGTAGGCGGCTACCACCTTTTCTCCGAAAAGATTGACCAGGGAAGTCATAGCCAGAATACCCAATGATACAATGCTTTGCTGTACCCCGGCTGGCATACCCAGTCGGAACATGGTGGTTATGGTCGGCCAGTCCCGCCAGCCACTTTTTCTTGAGAAAGAGACAATGTTGAGTTTGAAAAGGATAAAGAGCCCAATGAGTCCTGATACTCCCTGAGCGATGGTTGTGGCTAAGGCTGCCCCAGCTACCCCCAGAGGGGGAAAAGGCCCAATGCCCAGAATCATCAGGGGGTCAAGAACGATATTGATAATGGTAGCATAGATGAGAAGGTAAAGAGGGGTTTTAGCATCTCCCATACCTCGCAAAATGCTACTTATCGCATTGTAAAGGAAAAGGAAAGGCAAGCCCCAAAAGATTATGGTCAGGTACTGAGAGGCCAATTGTTTGATGGTTTCTGGGGTACGAATTGCATTCAGAATGGCCAGGTGTAAATTAATACCCACAAAGGCCAGGACTATTCCCAACAAGGTAAGTAAGACCAGGGCGTTGATGACTGTTTTCTGGACTTCGTCGTCTCTTCGGGCTCCCAGGTACTGGGCTACCATGATGTTAGCGCCCATTCCCAGTCCAAACACAAAGGAAATGAGTATGAAAAGCACAGGAAAACCTACTGATACCGCTCCCAGTGCTTCAGCACCCAGAAATCGCCCTACCCAGATGCTATCTACCGTGTTGTAGAAAGTTTGCAGGAGATTCCCCGCCAGCATGGGCAGTGAAAAAAGTATCAGATGTCGGGGGATGCTACCTTGTGTAAAATCCGTTATGTTTTTGGGTCGCATACACTCCCAGCCTTTCCGAATATTTCGGCAAAACGAACAAAATATTCTCTCACAAAGCTTTGGATTTTTCAATTTGAAGGTGCTGGCTGAATACTCATTTATTTCTCGGGTCTAACACACCACTTGATAGCTTTTCAACTTGTCGGTTGTGGGTATTGCCTGAGTGGTTATAATTAGATAGGGTTTTGTTTCAGGTTCAAGGTTTTGTGGAAAGGTTGATTCAGGTTTTCTACCTGGAGAATAGAGGTGACGTGTAAAATTGGAAGAACTTATTTTTTATGAACGACCTAAACTGGAAAATGCTTCCATGGTGATCGGTTTTACGGGGTGGATGGATGGTGGAGGAGTTTCTTCGGGGACCATTTCTCTTTTGCGGGATTCGATAAAAACCAGTCCTCTGGCTGAGATTGATTCGCGTAACTTTTATATTTTGAATTTTCCGGGTACCATGGAAGAGGTGGCCCAGTTTCGCCCCTATGTGGTCTTGAAAGACGGTTTGGTAAAGAGTTTTGAATACCCGGTTAATGAATTCTTGTATTCCCAGGAACACAATCTGGTACTCTTTTTCGGTAAAGAACCCAATTTCAGGTGGGAAGAATTTTGCAACCATCTTCTAACTGTAGCTGAAGAAGTGGGAGTGAAGCGCATTTTTTTTGTAGGCAGCTTTAGCGGCCTCACACCACACACCCGGGAACCAAGGTTATATTGCAGTCTTTCCCATGAACGGCTGAAGACAGAGCTTGCTCCTTACAGTGTGCGCTTTTCAGATTATGAAGGTCCGGCCAGTATTGCCACTCTTTTACTTCTCCGTTCTCGGGAAAGAGGTCTGGAAATGTTCAGCGTTGCAGTGGAAATACCCATGTATGTCAGGGCCACCAATCCCAAAGGCATTCGAGCAGCTTTGCGATTTATAGTGCCTTTTTTGGGAATTGAAGTTGACTGGGCTGAGCTTGACAAACTCTGTGAAGACTTTGAGCGTCATGTAGATGAGTTGGTAAAACAGTATCCCGATTTGGAACAGCAAATCAGAAAACTGGAGGAAAACTACGACCAGGAAATACTTGGTGATGACCAGAGTTTCAAGGATTGGCTACGCAGGCATGGCATTGACACTATTTAGTCAACAAAAAGGATGAAATTCATTGACAGCTAATGAATAACCATTTATAATTGCCCAGTAAATTTGTTGAACCTTACTGCGAATTTTTAATCGCTTTTACCTTTACGAAAAGGATGGGTGAAAGGATTTGTTCAGGTGGTTTCGTTCCTTAAGAAATTATTTCCGGGATGCTTGGGGAGAAATACGTAAAGTAAGCTGGCCAGGTCGTAAGGAACTGCTGGCAAGCACCATTACCGTACTGGCAGTTATTGCCATAATGGGTATTTTTCTTGGTGTCGTAGACCTGGTGCTCACTTCTTTAATGAGCCTTTATCTTAAGTAACTCTTATACGTTTTGGAGGTTAGGCGGAAAGAAATGGAGAAACGGTGGTATGTAGTGCATACCCTGGCGGGTAGTGAGCACAAAGTTAAAGCTAATCTGGAGCGTCGAATTGCTTCAATGGGCATGCAGGACCAGATTTTCAGAGTAGTAGTGCCCATGGAGGAAACCATCGAGGTGAAAAGGGGAAAGAAACGCTTCACCAAAAAGAAGGTGTTCCCGGGTTATGTGATGGTGGAAATGATCATGAACGATCGCTCCTGGTACGTGGTTCGCAATACCCCTGGGGTTACTGGCTTTGTAGGTTCAGGAATGAAGCCAGAGCCGCTTAATGAAGAAGAAGTAAAGGTTATTTTGCGCCAAACTGGAGTGGAGAAGGGTAAACCCCGTTTGGACATCGAAAAGGGAGAGGCAGTTAAAGTCATTGCCGGACCCTTCCTCAACTATACCGGCGTGGTGGAAAGTGTGGACCACGAAAAGGGTAAAGTAGTAGTCCTGTTGTCAGTTTTTGGGCGTGAGACGCCTGTGGAGCTCGACTTCTCGGATATAGAGAAACTTTAGCGAGGTGGATTTTTATGGCAAAAAAGGTTGTTGCAGTGGTTAAGCTGCAGATACCCGGTGGTATGGCAACACCGGCTCCACCGGTAGGTCCTGCTTTGGGTCAGCACGGTGTGAACATAATGGAATTCTGTAAAGCTTTTAATGCCCAGACTGAGAAAGATAGAGGAGTACTAACTCCAGTTGAAATAACCATTTATCAGGACCGTTCTTTCACCTTTGTGTGCAAAACGCCTCCTGCTTCTTTCCTCATTAAGCAGGCTTTGGGCATCGAAAAGGGCTCGGGTGAGCCCAACCGGGTGAAGGTTGGTAAAATTTCTCGCTCTAAAATCAGAGAGATTGCTGAAAAGAAAATGGCAGACCTTAACGCTAACGACATAGAAGCGGCAATGCGCATTATCGAAGGGACTGCCCGGAGCATGGGTGTTGAGGTCGTTGAGGGTTAAGTGTAAAAGGAGTGAATAGCATGGCAAAAGTGGGTAAAAGATATCTTGCTCTTAAAGAAAAGGTTGAACCGGGAAAACTTTACAGTCCTGAAGAAGCTGTACAGCTTGTGAAAAGCATGGCTACTGCCAGATTTGATGAAACGGTGGAAATGGCGGTTAACCTGGGCATTGACCCCAAACAGTCCGATCAGCAAGTTCGTGGTACAGTGAGTCTTCCTCATGGAACTGGGAAAACTATGCGGGTTCTGGTTTTTGCTCAAGGCGAGAAGGCAAAAGAAGCCGAAGAAGCTGGAGCAGACTATGTTGGTGGAGAAGAACTGGTTCAGAAAATTCAGGAAGGCTGGTTTGATTTTGATGCTGCAATTGCTACTCCAGATATGATGCGGATTGTGGGAAGATTGGGAAAACTACTGGGTCCTCGCGGTCTTATGCCTAATGCTAAAACCGGAACAGTTACCAACGACGTTGCTCAGGCAGTCCGGGAGATTAAAGCTGGAAGAGTGGAAATACGCAACGACCGCTACGGCAATGTGCATGTTCCCATAGGAAAAGCTTCTTTTTCTGAAGAGCAGCTCCTGGATAACTTTTATGCAGTTCTGGAAGCGCTGAACCGCATGAAGCCGGCAGCAGCCAGAGGAAGGTATATCAAAAAAATTGCTCTTGCCACCACCATGAGTCCATCAGTGAAGGTGGATCCACAGTTGGCGCTGACCAGAATGGAAAAGAGGGTGGCCTGAGTTTAAGACTATTTTTGTACGAAATAAATACCGGCTGATTGCCGGAGAACCGGGGGCCAAGGGCTTAAAAATCCCGGGGAGGCAAAGATACAGAGCTCCCGCGGGGAGCTTTTTTGTTGTTTACTTCTTTTAAAGAAAGGGGGTTAAAAATTGGAAAAGAGGGAAAAAGCCACCATAATAGAAGAAGTATACCGCAAGCTCCAGGAGAGCCAGGCGGTTTACGTTTTCAGCTATCATGGTTTGAACGTCCAGAGTGCAGAGGAACTGCGCAGAAGCTTGCGTGAAGCAAGCGGAGAAATGAAAGTAATTAAGAACACCCTGGCCAGAATCGCTCTTCAGAAAGCAAATATTCCCTTTGACGACCAGCTTTTGAAAGGGCAAAATGCTTTTGCTTTTGCGTACCAGGACGCAGTGCAGGTGGCTAAGAAGTTGAACGAGTTTTCCAAAAAGCTTCCCGAGATAGTGATAATCAAAGGTGGCTGGTTGGAGAAAAAGCAAATTGGCGTTGACGACGTGAAGAACCTGGCCAGTTTACCTTCCCGGGAAGAGCTGGTTGCCAGAGTGGTGGGTGGTATTGCCGCTCCGCTCAGTGGCCTGGTTGGCGTGCTTCAGGGTGTTTTGCGGAGTTTGGTGTGGGTCTTAAAGGCCATTGAAGAGAAAAAGCAATAGAAGAAGGGAGGAACTTTTACCATGACCAAGGAAGAAATTATTGAAGCTATTGAAAAGATGACGGTTCTTGAGCTCGCTGAGCTGGTTAAAGCGCTCGAAGAGAAATTTGGTGTTTCAGCAGCGATGCCCGTTGCTCAGGTGGCAGCAGCACCTGCTGCAGGAGAAGGCGCAGCAAAAGAGGAAGAGAAGACCGAGTTTGATGTCATTTTGAAGAGTGCAGGCTCTCAGAAGCTGCAGGTTGTTAAGGAAGTTCGTGCTATCACCGGTTTGGGCCTCAAGGAGGCTAAGGAGCTGGTCGATAGTGCTCCTAAACCCATTAAAGAGGGTGTGAGCAAAAACGAGGCAGAGGAAATCAAAGCCAAACTGGAAGCAGTTGGTGCTGAGGTAGAGATTAAGTAAAAGAAAAGGGAAGCGCTACGCTTCCCTTTTCTTTGCCAAAGAAAAAAATGGAATCTACCCTCGAAAAATACAATCCCCATTTTCTCCTCTTCGTTGTCTCTGTAATTTGGGGTTTTAACTTTAGTGTTGTGAAGTGGGGGGTTATGCTCTTTGGCCCCCTTTCTTTTGCACTTTTGCGTTTTCTGGTAGGCGCTCCACTTCTCTTTTTAACACTCTCTCGCTATGAGAATGATCCCTGGATTCGGCGTGAAGATGTATTCTATTTTCTGCTTTTGGGTTTGATAGGGTTTGGCATCTATCAGCCACTCTGGAGTATGGGGTTACAGTTGAGTCTGGCTTCACATTCGGTTCTCATTCTTTCTTTGAGCCCGGTGGTGGTAACGCTCACTGCTTTTTTGCGACGGGAAGAACTGGTGAGTTGGGTAAATCTTTTGGGAGTGGGACTGGGTTTTGGGGGAGTTATTTTCCTGGTTCAGCAGGGAGAAACCGGAGCCTATCTGAAAGGAGATGTCCTGAAAGGAGATCTACTCACCCTTATTGCAGCAATGTGTTGGGGTTTTTACTCCTACTTGAGCAAAAAAATGCTGACCAGCTATTCTCCTCTCAAGGTGAGCACCTGGAGTGTAATTTTTGGCGTTCTGTGGATGCTTCCCACTTCGTTACTCTCACTGGTGAGAGCTCCCTGGAACCAGATTGACCTGAGTGTTTTAGGTTCACTCTTTTATGGAACGGTTCCCGCTATGGTCCTTGCTTACGTATTCTGGCACAATGGAGTCAGGGTTCTTGGTGCTTCCCGTACGGTTTCCTACCAGTTTTTGATTCAGGTTTTCGGAGTCCTGGCTGCCTGGATGTTTTACCGGGAAACTTTGAACCTGAATGCACTGATAGGCATACTGTTGATAGCCATAGGTCTTTTGCTTTCCCAGCGCAAAGGTGGGTTACCTTTTTGGCTCCGCTAAAAGCGCAGTCGGAGCCAGTAGGGGAGATAGCCCAGTTCTTCGTGGAAAATCTGGGCAATGGCTACGAAGGCCTTCAGAGAGGGAAGGAAATCTTCGAAAGAGAGCGGGTCTCTATCATAGGCAGGGTGTGCACTCACAGGATAAATGCTTACTTCGGGTAAGAAGTGCCCGAAGGCAAGCAACGCTCTTTTCAGGTGTACCCCAGAAGTTACCAGGTAAAGGCTCTTTATGCCAAGTTCTCTAACCTTTTGGGCCACTTCCCGAGCGTTTTCCCAGGTGGTTCTCGAGTGTTCTTCCAGGAGCATTTTTTCTTCAGGTACCCCCCATGCCCTGAGTACTGCTTGCATCGCTCTGGCTTCGCTTGGCACTTTCTCTCCCCATGGACTGCCACCGCTTAGGATAAGCAGGGGCTTTCCTTCTTTCCACAGAGTGAACGCTTTGTTGAGGCGTAGCATCGAATAAGGACCGGGTAAATGGGCATTGTTTCCACGGAGACTACCACCACCCAGAACCACAATTGCCTGAGGAGGAGAAGGTGGTTTCCTGGTTTCCGGGTATTCAGGCTCTAAAATTTTTGCTACCCATCCACTTGATAAAAGATAGGTGAAAATAGCCAGAAAAAGCAGGAAATGCCGGCATGAGCTTTTCTTTTTCCAGGTGAAAAAGAGCAGGACCAGAATGACAGTTATCAAAATGCCAGGCACATCGAGCATGGCTCCCAATGCTTTCTGGAAGTAGAACCCCATCACTGTTACTCCTGAGTGCTCAGCTGGGAAAAAGATGACAAGCCACCTGGTGGTCTGGTTTGGTTTCCCAGAGAAGCGGTTCTTCTTCAGAGCAGATGGGCATTTTTTCTGGACAACGGGTATGGAAACGACAACCCCGAGGAGGTTTGGTAGGACTGGGTGGGTCGCCCTGAAGCAGGATTTTTTTGCGTCTTTTCCGTGGATTGGGTATGGGTATGGAAGCAAGCAGTGCCCGGGTATAGGGATGCAGGGGGTTTTCAAAGAGTTCTTTTTTGGGTGCCACTTCGACGATTTTACCCAGATACATAACTGCCACTCGATTGCTGATGTGTTTCACCACGGAAAGGTCGTGAGAAATGAAGAGGTAGGTCAACTGCATTTCCTTCTGTAGAGTGGAAAGGAGGTTGAGTATCTGGGCTTGAATGGAAACGTCCAGTGCAGATACTGGTTCATCGCACACAATGAAGTCGGGTTGTAAAATCAGTGCTCGGGCTATGCCCACTCTCTGCCTCTGGCCTCCCGAAAACTCGTGGGGAAAACGGTCTAAATCACCAGGGCTTAAACCCACTTTTTCAGCTATCATCAACACCTTTTCCTGCCGTTCCTTGCGGTTTTTTATCCCGTGAATGAGGAGAGGTTCTTCCAGGATAAATCGAATGGATTTGCGGGGGTTCAGCGAAGCAAAGGGGTCTTGAAAAATGATTTGCATTTTCTGGCGGTAGGTTTTCAACTCTCGAAGAGGAAGAGCTAAGATATTTTGGTTTTTAAAAAACACTTCTCCGGTGTCAGGTTCTTCCAGACGCAGGATACAGCGTCCTAAGGTGCTTTTCCCGCATCCCGATTCTCCAACCAGGGCCATCACTTCGCCCTGGTTAATGGAAAGCGAGACAGCGTTTACTGCGTCAATGGTGAGCGTTTCCGAGAATTGCTCGCTTTTCACAAAAAACTTTTTGGAAAGATTGTTGACCTTCAGGAGTAAAGATGACATGCTACCCAGTGTTTTTCCTCCTTTTCTTTAAGCTGCGGTTCTTCTTTCCGGCAGCGCTCAAAGGCTTGCAGACAACGGGGATGAAAACGACAACCAGAAGGAGGGTTCAAAAGGTCAGGCACACTGCCTGGGATGCTTTCCAGAGCCTCTTTCTCTTCTTCTATGTGAGGTATAGAAGCAAGCAATGCCCGAGTATAAGGATGCAGGGGATTATCAAATAGCTCGAATACCTGGGCTTTTTCAACGATTTTACCCGCATACATCACGGCTACCCTCTGGCAGGTTTCGGCTACCACCCCCAGGTCATGGGTAATCAGGAGCACTGCCGTGTGCAGTTCTTCTTTGAGTTCCTCAATGAGCTCCAGAATCTGGGCTTGAATGGTCACGTCCAGCGCCGTGGTGGGCTCATCGGCAAGAAGCAGTCTGGGACGACAGGCTAAAGCTATGGCAATCATTACCCGCTGTCGCATTCCTCCCGAGAGCTGGTGGGGGTAACTGTGGAATATCCTTTCTGGCTCAGGTATTCTGACCAAGCGAAGCATTTCAATCGCTTTTTCTCTGGCTGTAGCAGGCGACATTGCTTCATGAATACGCAAAACTTCCATGATTTCTTCTCCAACCGGGAATACCGGGTCCAGAGAAGTCATCGGCTCCTGAAAAACCATAGAGATTTTCTTGCCACGTATTTTCCACATTTCTTCCTCTTTGAGTGGCACCAGGTTCTGACCCTCAAAGAAGATTTCTCCTGCCACGATTTTCCCCTGGGGTTGGGGATACAGTTTCAGTATTGACAAAGCGGTCATGCTTTTTCCGCACCCTGATTCCCCTACAAGACCCATGGTTTCTCCAGGAAAGATTTCCAGGCTTACGCCGTCCACTGCTCTGACCGTGCCGCGAGGTGTTTTAAGGTAAGTTTTCAGATTTTTTATTTCCAGTAAAGGAACCAGATTCATCATCACACCCTCAATCTGGGGTCCAGAATATCCCGAAGTCCATCTCCCAGAAGATTGAGTCCCAGCACTGAAATCATAATGGCCAACCCGGGGAAGGTGGCTGCCCACCAGGCCCCAGAAAGCAAAAACTGCCTGCTGTTAGAAAGCATGGCACCCCACTCTGGGGTGGGGGGTAAGGCACCAAGCCCTAAAAAGCCCAAAGCCGCAGCATCCAGGATGGCGTTGGCCACGCTCAGGGTTGAGTAGACAATAACTGGGGCCAGAGAATTGGGTAGAATGTGGTGCCAGATAATCCGCAAATGGGAAGCGCCCAGAGCTTTTTCGGCCTGAATGTAATCCATCTCCCGGATTACCAGCACAGCGCTTCTGGTCACTCTGGCCATTTGTGGAGAGTAAACAATGCCTATGGCAATCATTGCCTTCTCAAGCCCTGGACCAAGTGCAGCCATGATGGTGATGGCAAGGAGGATACTGGGAAAGGCAAACATAATATCCACGATACGCATCAAAAAGGTATCGATTTTTCCACCAAAGTACCCTCCCAGAAGCCCCAGCACCAGGCCTATCAGAGTAGATATACCCACAGCGATAAAGCCTACCGAAAGTGAAGTACGGGTACCCCAGATGATACGGGAAAGGATGCAGCGTCCCAGGTAATCGGTGCCCAAGGGAAACTGCGCGTATTCTTTGCCAGCCCAGAAACCTGGTAACAGGCGATGGGCCAGGCTGCGCTGCAAGGGGTCGTTGGGAGCAAGGTAAGGGGCAAACAGAGCCACAAAGAGGAGAACAATCAAAATAATCAGACCCGCCAGGGCAGATTTGTTTTTCTTTAAAAAGTACCAGTATCCCTGTAGCTTGGCTATGTTGCTCTTCGTCATCTTATTGATACCGTATTCTGGGATTGAGATAGGCATATAAAACGTCGGTTGCCAGGTTGACTACCACAAACACGAAAGCAATAAACAGCACTGCTCCCTGGATGGCTGGATAATCCCGAGCGTAGACGGCATCAACCGTGTAGCGGCCAAGGCCAGGCCAGGAAAAAACGGTTTCAGTGAGAATGGCCCCGCCAAGCAAAAGCCCAAATTCCATGCCAATTACTGTGACGATGGGTATCAGGGCATTTTTTAGCGCATGCTTATAGATGACCATTTTTTCGGGAAGCCCCTTGGCCCGTTCGGTGCGGATAAAATCCTGGCGGATTACCTCAAGCATTGCCGAGCGGGTCATGCGAGCAATGAGTGCCATAGGTATGGTACCCAGAGCAATACTGGGTAAAATGAGATGGGAGAGGGCGCTCAAAAATGCTGTTTTGTTCAGGGTTAACAGAGAATCCAGAAGATAAAGCCCGGTGATGACTTTTAAGTTTACTCCAACATCGATTCTCCCTGAAACCGGAAGCCAATCCAGTTCCAGACCGAAAATAAACATGAGCATAAGACCCAGCCAGAAAACGGGCATGGAAACTCCGAAAAGTGCCCCGGTCATTGAAAAGTAGTCCCAGAAGGAGTATTGCTTTACCGCTGCAGTAACTCCCGCAGCGATGCCCACCACGATTGCAAAGAGCATAGCGGCAATGGAGAGTTCCAGGGTTGCTGGGAAACGCTGCAGAATTTCTTCAAGCACCGGGGAGCGGGTGGCAATGGAACGGCCCAAGTCTCCCCTGAGTAGATTACGTAGCCATACCAAATACTGAATATAAAGAGGCTTGTCAAGCTGCCACTTGGTACGCATCGCTTCCACGTACTCGGGGGAAGCGTGTTCACCAGCAAGTATCCGGGCAGGATCGCCTGGTGCCAGGCGCACCACGACAAAAACAATTATGGAAACTCCAAAAAGCACTGGTATAAGAAGCAACAGCCTTTTGATAATATACCGCTTCATAAGCATTCACCATGACTAAGATAAAATGGGGGGCAAAAATGCCCCCTCATTTTAGCGATCCAGCCAGGTGGTGTAAAAGAACTTACGGTCCAGGGGATGAAGCACATATCCCTTAACATCTTTTTTGAACACCATCTGGTTTTTGGCGTGAGCTATAGGTACCCAGGGCGCATCGTTGTGAATTATTTCCTGAGCTTTTTTGTAAAGCTTGATTCGTTCTTCCTGGTCGTAAGTTCTTTGAGCCTTGATCAGTATTTCGTGAAGTTCGTCGTTGCGGTAAAAAGCTACGTTTCCTGCGCTTCCCACGATGGCGTTGTCTTTGTCAAGTAGCACATAAAGGAAGTTATCCGGGTCACCGTTATCACCGGTCCAGCCCAGAAGACACATGGGGTGTTTTCCAGCTTCGGTTTCCTGCAGGTAAGTTCCCCACTCTACGGTGTAAATGTTAGCCTTGATGCCTACCGCTTCCAGGTCTGCCTGGATGGCCTCGGCAATTTTTGGAGGATCGTACATATAGGGACGGGACACTGGCATAGCCCAGAGAGTGGTTTCAAAGCCGTTGGGGTATCCAGCTTCTTTGAGTAATTCACGAGCTTTATCGGGGTTGTACTCATAGTCTTCTATTTCGTCATTGTAGCCCCACATGGTAGGCGGAATGGGGTTTTTGGCTACAATCGCAGTATCTTTGTAGAGGTATTTCACGATGGCTTCTTTGTTGATGGCATGGTTGATTGCTCTGCGCACCCGCACATCCCCGAATGGTTTCTGGAAACCAGGGGTATCTTCTCCCATATTCATGGCAAGGTATCCCACGTTAATGCCCGGGGCTTCAAGGAGCATCAGGTCAGGGTTGTTTTTGATTCGCTCCAGGTCGTCGGGATTGGGGTATTCCATAGCATCTATGGAACCTTTCTCAAGCTCCAGAAGGCGTACCGAGGGATCGGGTATAACTCTGAAGATAATACGGTCGAGATAGGGTCTTCCCTGCCAGTAGTCTTCAAAAGCTTCCAAGGTTATGTGGTCGTCTTTGACCCATTCCACAAATTTGAAAGGACCGGTACCCACCGGATTTTTAAAGAAATCCGGCCCATACTTTTCACAGGCGGTTGGACTGACGATGGCTACAGTAAACATGGCCAGATTGCTCAAAAATGGAGCGTAGGGCTCAGAGAGAATAATTTTAACTGTGTAGTCATCGACTTTGACCACGTCTTTTACCGAGGTGAACATCCATTTCCAGTAAGCCCATTCTCCGTATTTGTGGAAGGGGTGGTTGGGGTCGAATTGTCTTTTGAAAGAGTAAACCACAGCATCGGCGTTGAAGTCAGTGCCATCATGGAATTTTACGCCTTTGCGGAGGTAAAAGGTAAAGGTCAGTCCGTCCTCGGAAACTTCCCAGCGCTCGGCAAGGCAAGGCTCTATTTCGGTGGTTCCAGGCTTGTACTGAACCAGGCCCTCAAAAATATTGTCAGTCCTGGTGATAGAAAGCCCATCGGTTACATCAGCGGGGTCCAGGCGAGTAGCATCGCCACCGCTTCCAAAAACCAGGGTACCTCCGTATTTGGGTTCCTGAGCCAGAACGAACGCTGAACTTAGCAAAAACACCACGCCAACTAAAATTGCCAGAAAAACTTTTTTTCTCATTTTTCTCCTCCTCTTAATGGTTTTGGAATGAACCGAAGAAAGATGGATTTTTGTGGATAAAATCCCCCCTCCTTTCGTGTTTTTAGTTAGTTTTGATTATAGCATAAAAGCTGGTCATTCTTTGAAAAGGATATGATAGTATTCAGTCTTCTTGAATAAAAGATTGGACTACAAATTTGTGGCAATCATTTTCTCCCAGGACGTTCTGGTGGTCACAATAATTTCTTGTGTTTAGAGTGCATAATTTTTGCTTGACATGTTGCCCTCTATCCCTTATATTTATTCAGGCATAACGGAAAAGTTGTGCCGGTGTAGCTCAGCTGGTAGAGCAGCTGATTTGTAATCAGCAGGTCGTCCGTTCGAGTCGGATCACCGGCTCCATGGTTTTTTGTGGGGAGGTACCCAAGTGGACAAAGGGAGCGGACTGTAAATCCGCCGGCTGTCGCCTTCGTAGGTTCGAATCCTACCCTCCCCACCATAAAGTGAAGAATTAAAAAGGTGCCTGCGTAGCTCAGTGGTAGAGCGCACCCTTGGTAAGGGTGAGGTCACCGGTTCAATCCCGGTCGTAGGCTCCATTTTTCTTTTTATTGAAAAAGGCAGGACATGAAGTAGCTGATGTTGGATTTATGATGCGCTTGAAGCGAGCAACTTGACTCTTTTGGAAATTAGAAAAGACTTGAAACGAGGAGGATTCCTATGGCCAAGCAAAAGTTTGAACGGAAAAAGCCCCATGTCAATGTGGGAACCATTGGACATGTCGACCATGGAAAGACCACGCTCACTGCGGCAATAACTATGGTGCTTTCCAAGGCGGGACTGGCAAACTACACACCTTTCGAGCAGATTGACAAAGCTCCTGAAGAAAGGGAGCGAGGTATCACCATTGCCATTGCCCACGTGGAGTATGAGACTGAAAAAAGGCACTATGCCCACATCGACTGCCCTGGGCATGCTGACTACGTCAAGAACATGATTACTGGAGCTGCCCAGATGGATGGTGCCATCTTGGTGGTCTCTGCTGCTGATGGTCCTATGCCTCAGACCCGGGAGCACATTCTCCTCTCCCGTCAGGTAGAGGTGCCCTACATTGTAGTCTTCATGAATAAAGCTGACATGGTGGATGACCCAGAGCTCATAGAGCTGGTGGAAATGGAAGTGCGGGATCTGCTCAACCGCTATGAGTTCCCAGGAGACGATGTGCCGGTAGTGGTAGGCAGTGCTCTCAAAGCCTTGGAGTGTGGCTGTGGTAAGCGAGAGTGTGAGTGGTGTGGTAAAATCTGGGAACTCCTGGATGCCATGGATGAGTACATTCCTCTTCCCCAGCGTGAACTGGACAAACCCTTCCTGATGCCTATTGAGGACGTTTTCTCCATCACCGGTCGTGGTACTGTGGTTACCGGAAGAGTGGAGCGTGGAGTCCTGCACCTTGGTGACCAGGTGGAAATTGTGGGACTTTCTCATGAGATCAAAAAGACCGTGGTCACCGGCATTGAGATGTTCCGCAAAATCCTCGATGAAGCCCAGGCCGGAGACAACATTGGTGTTCTGCTGCGAGGTATTGAGAAGAAAGAGGTAGAGCGAGGACAGGTTCTGGCTGCACCTGGTTCTATCACTCCACATACCCACTTCAAAGCTGAAGTCTATGTGCTCACCAAAGAAGAGGGTGGACGACATACCCCCTTCTTCAACGGTTATCGTCCCCAGTTCTATTTCCGCACCACTGACGTTACTGGAGAAATCAAACTCCCTGAAGGTGTGGAAATGGTCATGCCTGGAGACAATGCCAACCTGGAAGTAAAGCTCATCTACCCCATTGCCATGGAGAAAGGATTGCGCTTTGCTATTCGTGAAGGTGGTAGAACGGTTGGAGCAGGTGTAGTAACTGAGATTATAGAGTAACTGTGGAGGTTGCTGTTCCATGCAGGAAACCATAACTTTTGAATGTACGGAGTGTCGACGACGGAACTATCAGGGTAGCAAGAATAAACGCAACAAACAGGGGCGTCTGGAGTTTCGAAAATACTGCCCCCACTGTCAAAAGCACACTCTACACCGTGAGACTCGCTAATTAAAAAGCCCGTGCAGGAGTGCACGGGCTTTTTAATTCTCTCTTTTCTACAAGTTGTTTTTTAAGAAGGTACAAATCTTTTGAAACACTTCCTGAGGTATTGTTCTCGATGTGTCCAGATATTCTTCGGGTGAGGAAAACTCTCCCTTTACTGGTCTGAAGAGGTGATCCAGGTTGGGGAGAATTGCTAACTCGTAAGTCACGCCGTTTTGCTTCAGTATGGCAGCAATTTTCAGGGCATCCTCGGTTTTTACCTGGTAATCTTTTTCTCCCTGTAGAATCAGGGTAGGAATCCGGATTTTCTGGAACCACTCCTGAGGATTGAAGTGGAGATAGTCCTTCCACCATTTCCAAAGCGGTATGGGAACACCTTCCACGTCCTTTTTGCCCTGGGCCAGGGCCTCAAAGATTTTTTCCTGCTGAGCTATGGCTTCCTGAATGACCCGGGAATCCTTTACTCCCGAAATCAGGTATAAATAGGTTATTTGTTCTTTTACCAGCTCAACCAGTGAACGTGCTGGAGTTGCCATAAGTACCAGCGCGGATGCAATGGGGCTTTGAGCGGCAACCATGCAAGCAATGGTTCCACCTTCACTGTGACCCAGAAGCGCTACTTTTTGAGGGTCTATTTCAGGCTGCGCTGTAAGGAACTCCAGGGCACTCCGGGCATCTTCTACCAGGTCATAGAGGCCGCTGGATGCAAAATCTCCTCCACTTTTGCCCACTCCTCTTTTATCATAGCGCAACACTGCAAAACCACATTCTGCCAGCCGCTGAGCCAGCTCGGAAAAGGTGTTGAGCGTTATTCCCTGAGGGACATTTTCGTTGCGGTCCACCGGTCCCGAACCAGCAATGAGGAGTACGGCAGGAAAGGGTGGTTTTCCACGGGGGAAGGTTAGGGTTCCGCTCAGCATTATGTCCTGACTGGGGAAGACTACCTCTTTTTCTGTAAATTCGCTTGTTTCGGATAAAGACCGAGGTTGTGCTGGTAGTGAGGGCTGAATGGTAATGAGTTCGGGAACCTGAAATACAGAAAGGGGGCTTATCTCTTCAAGCAAAGTTACCACAGGACCTGCCAACGAAGCGGATTCCATGCGGACTATGAGTTTTTCCTGTTCGTTAAGGTATATAATTTGTGATAGACCTTCCTTGCCCAGTTCTACCTGATAACATTGAAAAGTGTCCAAGGAAGTAGGAACCGCTACATCTTTTTGAAGGAGTCTGGCAACTATTTTCCCGGAGTTTAGGAGATTATAGGAATGGGTGGGTTCTGTTTCCCAGTTTTCCTGTGGCAGGAGGAAAAGAAGCGAAAGGGGATCCAGTACACCTCCCTGAAGGGGTATTGATTGCTGGTTACTGGTATTACCAATTCTTTGTATCAGGTTGATCTGGTTTTTCTGGTATTGAAATTCGAAAATGCTGGTGCTTTTTTGCTGAGCAAAGGTCTGTTCAACCACGTAACGCAGGGGTTTTTTCTGTTTTGTATTGAACAGGGTTGCTTCTTCTATCCTGGTTCCTGCAGGTATGCCGGGCATTTTCTCAAGTGTTTGTACCTGGTGAAGATATATTTCTTCCGGGTTTTCGGGGTTGGGAAAAACCCGCAACAGGATTTCGCCGATTTTCTCTCCTTTAAGCATCACTGCATAATGGAGCTCGACCGGCCTTTCCTGAGCAAAACTTGACAGCACGAAAAAGGTGAAGCAAAATACCATCGCTCCCATCCAGAGAAATTTCATTTTGGCTTTGCTCCTTTCTTCCTGGTTGCTTTTTGGGGCTTTTATAGAGTATATTCCTGTTGTGTTTTTAATGCAAAAGGAAAGAGGGTTGGAAATGGTAAAGGAAGGAAATCTGAAAACTCAGGAACTTTTTGACAAATCAAGGGCATTGCATCGTTTTTACCGCGGGAAGATAGAGACACTGCTCAAATGCCCGGTACGCGATTACCAGGACTTTGCGCTGTGGTATACTCCAGGAGTTGCTGCAGTAAGCCGGGCGATTGCAGAGGATAGAGAACTTTCTTTTCAGTACACAAACCGCTGGAACACAGTAGCGGTGGTTTCTGATGGGAGCAGGGTTCTGGGGCTTGGTGACATCGGCCCGGAAGCGGCTCTCCCGGTTATGGAGGGGAAGGCACTCCTTTTCAGGTATCTTGGGGGAGTGGACGCATGGCCGATTTGTGTCCGCACCCGGAACCCTGAAGAGCTCATTGCGCTGGTTCAAGCTATTTCTCCCACCTTTGGGGGCATTAACCTTGAAGATATAGCCCAACCCCAGTGTTTTGCGGTCCTGGAAACGCTTCGAAAAACCCTTGATATCCCGGTGTGGCATGATGACCAGCAGGGAACGGCTCTGGTCACCATTGCAGCTTTTCTGGGTGCGCTGGATGTAGTTGGCAAAGCTCCGGACCAGGTTAAAGTTGCTTTGATAGGTGCTGGGGCTTCTAACCTGAGAATTGCTCACCTCCTGATTGCAGTCGGCGTACCTCCTGAAAACCTGGTGCTTTGTGATAGTAAGGGGACCCTGCACAGGGGAAGAAAAGACCTGGAGGAGAGCCATCCTTGGAAGTGGGAACTTTGCCAGGTGACCAATGGGGAAAATCTGGTAGGTGGCAAGGAAGAAGCGATAAGGGGTAGGGATGTTTTGATTGCTCTTTCTACGCCTGGTCCTGGGGTCATTAAGCCGGAATGGGTGGCCCAGATGAACAGCGAGGCAATCGTTTTTGCCTGTGCTAATCCAGTACCAGAGATCTGGCCTTGGGAAGCCAAAGAGGCTGGTGCCAGGATTGTGGCAACTGGTCGTTCTGATTTCCCGAACCAGGTCAACAACTCCCTGGGTTTTCCTGGTGTTTTTCGGGGAGTGTTGAGCGTTCAGGCTCGCACCATCACCGATTCCATGTGCCTTGCGGCGGCAAAGTCGCTTTATGAATTTGCCCGTCGGAAGGGGTTAAACGAGGATTACATCATTCCCAGTATGGAAGAGTGGGAAGTGTATGTGGAAGAGGCTAAAGCGGTGGCCCGGGTTGCTCTGGAAGAGGGAATAGCGCAAAGGGATGTTTCTCTGGAAGAAATAGAGAGAGAATCGCGTTTTCTTATTCAAAGAGCCAGGGAAATTACTGCTTTGATGCAAAAGGAGGGTTTTGTGATTAGCCCGGAAGGTGGTGGAACGTGAAAAAGATTACTTTCGAGGAAATAGCTGAGCGAGTGGAGCAGGCTCTTATAGAGATAAACATAGTTGCTTCGGAAGTCTTGCGTCAAAAAATGCTCCAGGTGCTTACCAACGAGGGGGAGAAAGTGGCCCAGGAAATGGTTTCTCAGATTCTCGAAAACTATGTGGTAGCAGAAGAGAATAGGCTTCCCCTGTGTCAGGATACTGGAATGGTCCAGGTAGAGGTGAAAATAGGCCAGGCAGTGAAGATTGAAGGGGGCAGTCTTAAAGAGGCCATTGCCGAAGGGATACGTCGCGCATATCAAAAGGCGTATTTTCGGAAATCAATCATTGCTGACCCTTTTTTCGGAGTCAACACCCGTGATAATACGCCTCCGGTTTATTTCTTTGATTTTGAAGGGGAAGAAGAACTGGAAATAAACTTGCTGGTGAAGGGTGGAGGCTGTGATAACATTAGTTCCCTGGGTGTTTTAAATCCGGGAAGCTCTGTAGAAGACCTGGAGCGTTTCGTTTTGCGCGAGCTGGACCGCAAAGCGGCTCAGGCTTGCCCACCGCTTGTGGTGGGTATTGGAGTAGGTGGTAATGCTGCATATGCTATGTATCTTGCTTCTCGGGCTTTGAGTAGGCCTCTGGGGTCAAAAAACCCGGACCCTCGCTATGCACAGGTTGAGGAACGTATGAAGGAAAAGATAAATCTCCTGGGCATTGGTCCTCAGGGAGTAGGTGGTAAGAATACCTGTCTTGAGGTTAGGATAGAGGTTTATCCGTGTCATATAGCCAGCTTTCCGGTGGGTTTGGTAGCGAGTTGCCATGTTTTCCGCCAGAAGACGCTCAGGTGGTGAAAGGTATGGAAGAGCAAGCAGAAAAAAATCGGGAATTTGTTTTGAAAACACCCCTTTCAGTTGATGATACTCGAAATTTGCGAGTAGGTGACATAGTGTATTTGAGTGGCGACATTTACGTGGCTCGGGACGCTACACACCGCCGTATGCTGGAAGACCTCAAAAAGGGCAAAGAACTACCTTTTGAAGTAAAAGGTGCAACCATTTACTACGCGGGTCCAACTCCCACTCCGCCGGGGAAGGTGATTGGCTCAGTTGGGCCGACCACCAGTTCCCGAATGGACGCAACAGTTGAGGAACTATTGAAACTGGGAGTTAGGGCAACCATTGGTAAAGGAGCTCGCAGCGAAGAGGTGAAAAAACTTCTGGAAAAACACCTTGCAGTGTACTTCATTGCCTGTGGTGGTGCTGGAGCATACCTTGCCCAGTTTGTGTTGCGCAGGGACGTTCTGGCTTATGAAGACCTGGGGGCACAGGCTCTCCTGCGGCTTTTTGTGCGTGATTTCCCCCTGATTGTTGCTTATGATAGCTTCGGGGGAGACCTCTTTGAAGAGGGCAAAATTCGTAATCGGGGGATTACCCTCTACTAATTGAGTCTTTTAGGGAGGTGCATATTGTGTTCTGGGATATCATTTTTCTTTTGATTCTTTTCAGTGTTTGTTTTCCAGCTCTGCAGCGCAAGATGATAGAACAACAGCGGTTGGCCGCCATTCGCAACTTAGAACGCAAGAGGCGTTCTCGAGTCATTGCTATGATTCATCGCCAGGAATCGGTGAGCTTCTTGGGGCTACCTGTCGCTCGTTACATTAACATTGAGGATTCGGAAAAAATATTGCGGGCTATACACCTTACCCCGCAGGATATGCCTATCGATCTTATCTTGCATACCCCGGGTGGTTTGGTCCTGGCTGCTGAGCAAATTGCCTGGGCTATTAAGCGGCACCCCGCTAAGGTCACCGTTTTTGTTCCCCACTACGCTATGTCAGGAGGAACGCTTATTGCATTGGCTGCTGATGAAATCATTATGGATCCCAATGCAGTGCTGGGTCCCGTAGACCCTCAAATCGGTACTGTGCACGGGCAGTATCCGGCAGCATCCATATTAAAAGCTCTCGAAGAGCCCAACCCCAACCGTGACGACCAGACCTTAATTCTGGGTGATGTGGCCAGGAAGGCAATTGACCAGGTTTACAACGTGGTGTTTAATCTCATCAAGGATAAAATGCCGGAGGAAAGGGCTCGTGAGCTTGCCAGGACCCTTTCTGAGGGCGCTGGACTCATGACTTTCCGATAACTGTGGAAATGGCCAAGGAAATGGGTCTTCCGGTTAAAGATGAGCTTCCCGAGGATATTTACGAGTTGATGGAACTCTATCCTCAGCCTCCCCAACAGCGGCCTTCTGTTGAATATGTTCCTTTGCCCTACCGGCCGTATCGCCAGCCCGGGAGGGGTCGTGGAGACAGTTAAAATCTGGAAAGGTGGATTGCAGTGGCAAAAAAGCTGATTATTACCGAAAAACCAAGCGTAGCCAGAGACATTGCTTCGGCTCTGGGAAAGTTTACTAACCATAAAGAGTATTTGGAAAATGAAACCTACGTCATCACCTGGGCACTGGGGCATCTGGTAGGCCTTGCAGAGCCTGAAGATTACGACAAGAAACTCAAGGTCTGGCGACTGGTGCTTTTGCCAGTTATTCCTGAAGAGTTCAAGCTTAAGGTGTTGGAAGGCAATCGAGACCGACTGAGAGTAATTCAAAAACTTATCAAGCGCCAGGATGTGGAGGCGCTCATCAACGCCTGCGATGCTGGAAGAGAAGGCGAACTAATTTTCAGGTATATTTACGAGTTTGTAAAATGCAAAAAGCCAGTGTTCCGGCTCTGGCTTTCATCAATGACCCGGGAAGCAATCCGGGAAGCCTTTCGTAATCTCCGTTCCGGGGAAGAGTTTACCAATCTGGCCGCGGCAGCCAAATGCCGCTCTGAAGGCGACTGGCTGGTAGGTATCAATGGTACCCGTGCTTTCACAGCTCGCTATCGCACTCTTTTGTCAGTGGGGCGGGTGCAGACTCCGACTCTCGCTATACTGGTGCACAGGGAGCGGGAAATTCAGGAGTTTGTACCTACACCTTACTGGGAGGTGTTTGCGCGTTTTGCTTCTCCGGAAGGTACGTATCTTGGGAAGTGGAGAAACGGAGAAGACCGGGTTTATTCCCAGGAGGAAGCGCAGACCATAGTCGAGCGGGTTCGAGGCGGGGAAGGCGAAGTTGTGGAGTTTGAAGAGCGCCAATCCAGCGAAGCGCCTCCTTTGCTTTACGATTTGACTGCTCTCCAGCGGGATGCCAATAAACTGCTTGGTTTTTCGGCCCAGCGCACCCTTGATGCAGCGCAGAAGCTGTATGAGACCTACAAGCTCATTACCTATCCCCGCACTGATTCTCGTTTCCTATCTGAAGACCTGATGGTGGTGGTTGAAAAGTCCTGGTCCATGCTGGGTGATTGTGGGTATCGAGAGCTGGTTGCGGGTGGGCTACCCCGGAATGCACTAAACAACAAGCGTGTCTTTGATAAGAGCAAAGTAACTGACCACCACGCCATTATCCCTACTGGGGAAGCCATTTACTGGGATACGTTGAACTCTGATGCCCAGAAGATAATGGACCTGATTGTCAAAAGGTTTATCAGTGTTTTTTATCCAGATGCGCAGTGGGCACACCGCAAGATACACACCCGGGTGGGAGAAGACCTTTTTGTAAGTAAATCCAAAGTTTTGGTGGAGCCGGGCTGGAGAAAGGTATACGGTGAGAAAGAGAGTGATCCCCAGGATTTTCTGCCTCGCTTGGAGAAGGGCGGAACGGTTTCTGTGGTTGATACCTGGTTTGAGGCAAAAGAGACCAAAGCGCCACCCCGTTACACGGAAGCTACCCTCCTTGCTGCCATGGAAAATGCGGGCAAATTTGTTGAGGACGAGGAGTTGCGTGAGGTTTTAAAGGAAAATGGCATTGGTACGCCGGCGACCAGGGCGAGCATCATTGAACGCCTGATTGAAGTCGGGTATGTGGAGCGGGAAGGAAAGACCCTGATTCCCACTCCCAAGGGTATGGAATTAATCAACATCGTGGAAGCCATACCTATAGAGGAACTGGCTTCTCCCCAGCTTACCGGTGAGTGGGAACGCAAGCTGCGGTTAATGGAAAAGGGTGATTATAGCCGAGATGTCTTTATGGAAGAAATTAAGCAGCTCACCGTGGAAATCGTGGAAAAGTTGCGTAATAAAGAGTACCAGGGAGAGCTGGAGAGAATCCATGTTCCAATTGGTCCCTGTCCACTCTGTGGAGCGCCGGTTTACGAAAACCAGAAGGCTTTTACCTGCTCTCGCTGGAAGGAGGGCTGTCAGTTTGTCGTCTGGAAGACCATTCTGGGCAAAAAATTAACCCGTACTCAGGTACGAAAACTGCTTGAAGAAGGCAAAACTGAAAAACTGTACGGCTTCCGCTCCCGGAAAAGCAAAAAGAAATTTTCTGCTGTCTTGGTTCTGGATAGCGAGGGGAAGATTTCTTTTGAGTTTCCAACTTCTCGCAAATCTTCCACCAAAGAAGAGTAAATTCGCAATTAGCAATTACTTTGGAGCCGGTTACCCGAATTGGGCTTTTTGTTTTATAATGGTTTTTAGCAAGAAAAACAAGGAGCAGGAACATTTTGGAAAAGCTAATTGTCCGTGGGCCAGTTTCTCTTCAGGGTAAAGTGCGTATTGGAGGTTCTAAAAACGCAGCACTTCCTATTTTGGCTGCTTCTTTGTTGGGTACTTCTCCCTCTTTGTTGCGCAATGTTCCTGACCTCCTCGATGTGCGTACCATGCTTTCGGTCCTTGAGAACGTGGGGGCCCAGGTGGAAAAAATTGACCGGCATACCTACCGCGTGGGACCAGCTTCGCTCCGAAATTGCGAGCCTTCCTACGAACTGATTAGGAAGATGCGAGCTTCCTTTCTCATAACTGGACCGCTCCTTTCTCGCTTGGGAAGGGCTAAAGTCCCTTTGCCGGGGGGCTGTGCTATCGGCTCGCGCCCCATCGATCTTCACTTGAAGGGATTTGCACACCTTGGTGTAGAAGTGATTCAGAGCGCTGGATACGTGGAAGCTAAGGCTGGACTTCTGCACGGGGGAGAAATTTATCTTGACTTCCCCAGTGTGGGAGCCACCGAGAACCTAATGATGCTGGCGGCGTCGATACCCGGAGAAACACTGATCATCAATGCTGCCAAGGAACCAGAAGTTGTCGATTTAGCTCGTTTTTTAACCCTGATGGGTGCAGAAATTCAAGGTGTGGGTACTGATGTAGTATTGGTGAAGGGTAAAAAGAACCTCCAAGGTGTGGAGTACGAGATTATGAATGACCGGATAGAAGCAGGGACTTTTTGCGTTGCTGCAGCAATCACTCAGGGTGAGGTGGAAATCGAGGGCGTGGACTTGGGTCACATCTTTCCAATCGTTACCAAGCTCGAGGAAACAGGTGCCCGGGTGGAGAAAACTGGCGAAAGGACGCTTCTGGTTACCATGCGGGAACGTCCTCGGGCAATCAATATAAAGACCATGCCCCATCCCGGTTTTCCCACCGATATGCAGGCTCAATTCACTGCTTTGCTTTGCATTGCTGAGGGAGTGAGCGTGATTACTGAGACCATTTTTGAGAGTCGCTTTGCCCATGTGGGAGAGCTGGAAAGGATGGGGGCTAACATTCAAGTGGAGGGAAGGAGCGTTATTGTGCGGGGAGTGGAAACTCTAAATGCGGCACAGGTAGCAGCTTCGGATCTACGGGCGGGTGCAGCTCTTATTCTGGCTGGTCTGGCTGCGCAGGGTGAAACTGAAATCAGTGGTTTATTTCATATTGATAGGGGTTATGAAGCTATTGAAGAGAAGCTGAATGCTCTGGGTGCTTGCATAAAACGGGTTAAAGATGCAGACAGGGGGAATGCGGATGTGGAATAAGCGATTGGGAATCGACCTGGGTACAGCGACCACGCTGGTTTATGTTCAGGGTAAGGGAATTGTTTTGAACGAGCCTTCAGTGGTTGCAGTTGCCAAAAACACTGGTAAGGTTCTGGCTATTGGTAGAGAAGCACGAGAGATGATTGGAAAAACGCCCGAGTACATCGTTGCCCATCGTCCCCTGAAAGACGGTGTTATCGATAATTATGAGATAACCAGAAAAATGCTTTCTTACTTCATCCAGAAGGTTTGCGGAAGGAGCATCTTTAAGCCCGATATCGTGATTTGCGTCCCTTCAGGGTGTACCGAAGTCGAAAAAAGAGCGGTGCTTGATGCTGCCTATCATTCTGGGGCTCGCAGGGCGTATCTTGTGGAAGAGCCTATGGCAGCGGCAATTGGGGCAGGGCTTGATATTACGGGGCCTTCTGGCAACATGGTAATAGACATCGGTGGAGGCACCACCGATGTTGCCGTGCTTTCCCTGGGAGGTATTGTGGTGAGTCGCTCTATAAGAGTGGCTGGGGATAAAATGGATGAGGCCATCGTCCGCCATCTCCGCAAGAAATTCAATATCATGATTGGAGAAAGGACTGCGGAACAAATTAAAATAGAGGTTGGCTGCGCGGTACCCCCCGACCAGGATAAATCAATTCAAGTAAAGGGAAGGGACTTAGTTTCTGGCCTTCCCAAGGAGATCACTGTTACGGCTTCTGAAATACACAAGTGCTTGACCGAACCCCTTTCTTCGATTCTGGAAGCGGTACGCATGGTGCTTGAACATACTCCTCCCGAACTTGCAGCTGATATTGGTGAAAAGGGTATTTGTCTCACTGGGGGCGGTGCGCTTTTACAGGGTATTGATGTTTTAATCAGCAGGTCCACGGGTACGGTGGCCTATGTAGCTGAGGACCCCATTTCTTGTGTGGCACTGGGAGCTGGTAAAGTTCTGGATCACCTGAAGGAGCTACGAGAAGGCTTCCTGTTTACCAAGGGGAGGAATCGCTGATTTTGATGCCTTCAAAAAGGGCGGGGATTTTTCTTTTTCTCCTTTTTTCGGCTATTTTTTTCTGGTTGCTTCCCTTAGTAGAGGCGGAAGAAACTGGTTATTTGCCTCTTTCTGAAGTAAAAATTGGCATGCGTGGGTATGGCAAGACCGTTTTCTATGGGACCAAAGTGGAAACCTTCGACCTGGAAGTGATTGATGTTGTATCTGGAAAAAGCATTGAAGATGCCTACTTTGTAATTCGCATCACCGATGACCGGGTGAGAGAGCTGGGAGGCATATCAGCGGGAATGAGTGGTAGCCCGATTTTTTTGAAAGACCGCATTGCCGGTGCTCTTGCGTACGGCTATGAGAGCAAAGACAACCTGATTGGCGTGGTTACTCCTATTGAAGCCATGCTTGCCCTCTGGGGGAGTTCTGGGACCCGTAAAAAAGAACAGCGTTCCCTGATGCTCGCTATGGGCCTTGGCCAGCGCGCAGCAAGCTTTCTGGAACAGCATGCCCCGGTGCGTGTGGCGCTTGCTTTCCCGCAACTCTTCAGGGGACGGTCTTCGGGAATGACTTCTGCTGTTCCGGAACTCGTTCCAGGCAGTGCTATTGGGGTACAGCTTCTAAGTGGTGATGCTGACATTTTGAGCATTGGAACACTTACTTACCTGGAGGGCGACAAATTTCTGGCTCTGGGCCATCCCTTTTTGCATTATGGCAAAGTAGCCTACTTTTTGTCTTCGATATATGTGAACTTCAGTGTGAGTGGTAAAGATTTTCCGTTTAAAGTGGGTACTCCTATAGAGGTAGTAGGTATTGTGGAAGAAGACCGCCAATCAGGCATTGCAGGTAGGATAGGGGTTTTTCCAGATTCCTGCGATTTACAGATAGTAGCCAGGGACAGAAACGGGTCCTCGCAGAGTTTCAACTTCAAGGTGGTGCAGGACGAACGGGTCCTGGCTGACATTTTGCCCTCGCTCTTTCTGGACGTCCTGGATCGGGTGCTGGATTGCCAGTGTAGTGGAACCATTGTGGTTTCGGTCAGGCTTCATGCTCGGGATTTCTCTTTCGAAGATCGTTTTTTCTGGACCAGCAAAACTGACGTAGCTGCTGAAGGGGCGAATGGCCTGGACCGTTTTTTGAGAGGTCTTTCCCAAAACCCCTTCTTTGAATTCCGTCCTCAGAGAATCTCCCTGGAATTTGAGCATTTCCCGTACTTTGGGTGGGGCAAGTTGGGTAGCCTCAGTTGTCCCGCCAGTGCTGAGCAGGGGAAGTTTATCGAAGGTGAGGTAACGGTGTTTCCCTATCGGCGAGAAACCATTACTTTCCCTTTTCGCCTCCCGGTTCCGGATAATTTCCCTTCTGGACGAGCAGAAATTGTTATCTGGGGTAAGGGGAGCGAATCGGAATCACGCCTTGAAGATACGGGAACTCCTATGAATATAAAAGAGTATATGGAAAAAATTACTGCTTCTGAAAAGCGCAACGGCTTTAAAATTGAGCTGCGGAGCCTGGAAAATGAGAGTGCCGGGTCTTACCTCATTGAGGTTCCAGTGCCCCTGCTTGTGGAGGGGAGTCTTTCTCAGGAGGTTCTCATAGGGAGGTAAAGGTTTTGGGAAAGTCGCTTCTTTGGATACTGGTTGCTCTGGGGCTGGTTGCAGCGGTTGGTGCGGTTTACGTACCGCTACAGTATGGGCTTCAGGATGCTTTTTTGAGCTGGACTGCGAGTTTGCCAGACGTGCATTTTGATTTTGAAAAAGTGCGCCTTGCTGGTCCTGGAAGTCTGGCGTTTGAAAATCTTCGGATTACTGGGAAGGGTTTTGCTTTATATTTTCCCAGGGCGTTTTTCCGTGTTCGCTTCCTTTCCTGGCTGGGTTTGGGAAAGGGGCCGGTTTTTCTGGTTTCCTCAAATCAGGTTCGCTTACAGGTTATTGATCTGAGCTTTTTACAAGCCTTCGCAGGCTTTGATTTCCAAAAGTTGCCCTCTTTCTCGTTCCGGGTAGAGGAGCTGATTCTGGAGGGTAAACGGCGCTTTTCGCTTGAAAACGCTGTTTTTGCCCGTGATGCTGAGGGGTTCAGGTTTTCGGCCTTCAAGGGTGAGGCCAAAATTTCCGGCCATTTCAATTTCGACCGTACGGTAGCTGTTGACTTCGCTTTTCCCTTGCAGGGGGATTCCTGGCAGGGTGAGTTACGTTACTCTTTGAGCGATGGCATGCTGTGGGGTCGCCTGAATAGCCCCCTTGAAGCTTCTCTGGAATCAGCACTGGTCTGGGATGAGGAAAAGAAAATGTTTTCCCTGGATAGCATTTCTTTAAAAAGTGCAGAAGATGCGTTTTCTTTTCAGGGCCGGGGAAGTGTAGATTTTTCTGAAAAATCGAGCCTTTTAGAGGGTAAAATCCAGGGACTGGGCGGGAAAGTTTTCGAGCTGGACGTGCAGGCCTTATTCGACGAGGAACCGCTGCGGGCTTTGTGGTGTTTAAAAGAGGAAGCGAGTTCCACCTCGCTTCAGGGTGAGCTGCGAGGTGGGAATGACCAGAAACTCTATTTTCAGGTTAAACCTGGGTCTCTCCTTCAGGGCGTGGGAGTGGCTGGAGAAGGGTATCTGGGTTTTGAAAACGGTGAACTGGTACTGGAACTTTCCAGTGCTTCCTGTTCGCTTGACGGTAACCCCTTCTGGAGCGGACTCGAAGGGAAGGGTGCTCTGCGCGGTACTTTACGTTTTGGAAAAGAAGGCCTTGAGAACGGACACCTGTTCTTTGCTTCGGATGCGTTAAACTTTAAGGAGTGGCAGCTGGAAAAGCCACGCCTGGAGCTTCGAATTACTGCAAATGGGACAGCTTCTGTATCTGGAGAAGCAGTTCTTTTTGGGGGTACCATCCAGCTTGCAGGCACCTGGCGGCAGGGTTCCTTTGATGGGAAGGGAGCATTCAGTCAGGTTTCCTTGCAGAGCCTGGTTGCTTCCTTTGCAAATTTGCCACTTGGTGGAACTCTGGATGGGAAAATCGATATAAAAGGGGAGAAAGACGAATTGCGCTTTACGTTTCTCCTTAAAGGAGGAGAAATATTCTGGGGTTCTTCGTACCTTGCTGAGGTTTCCGAAGGCCAGTTGCTTTTCAAAAGCGTGAACGACCTGGAAGCCCAGCTAAACCTCAAGGGAAAAGAGGGTGAAGCGCAGGCTTTTCTTACCAGGAAAGGCGAACGACTGGAGGTTGCCCTGAGGTTGCGAGATTTTCTTTTTGAGGCAGACCAAGATGGTTACCAGCTGGCTTTTCAGGCCAGCGGTGATCTGGAACTTGAAAAAGGCGAAGGAGAGCAGGCTTTCCGGGTTGCGTTGCATGCTCCGTTGTGGCGTTGGGCTGGTTTTGAGGGGAAAGACCTGGCTTTTGAGGGTTTCCTTGAGGACGAAAAGATAGCGGTGCAGGTGTTGGAGACCAGGATTTCCGAGCTGGGAAGATTGAAACTTTCTGGATGGGTGATTCCTGCTCAAGAAGTTTCTTTAGAAGGGGAAATTGCTGGGGTCACGCTTCCCGAAAATCAGTTTGCCTTACAGGGAAAGCTGGAAGAAGGTAGCCTTTCCATTAAGGGTCCCTGGGAAAGGGTTACCTTTGCCCTTCAGGGTAAAGGTAATAACCTCCTTTTGCGGGGTAGGCAGCTGGGTGAAAGTTTTGAAGTGCTTTTTGAGGGCAATCTGAAATTGCCGGGAAAAGGGGAGCATTTACCCCTCACCTCTTATCTGAGTCCGGAAAACTGGAATAAGGGCTTTGTGCGTGTGGTGGGTTTGGACTTGCGGAGTTTGGGGATTTCGCTTCTGGAGCGGTATCAGATTGAATCCAGCGGAAATCTCTTTCTCGAGTTGGATAGTAGCTCAAAAAACTGGATGCTTCGCGTTGAAGAACTCACTTTTTCCTATCCCAAATTGCCTCTCCTTTTGGGGAGTTTACAAGGCAGGTTTGATGGGAAGAAACTGGTGATTGAAGACCTTTCTTTAAAGGATACCTCGGGGAATCTGAAAGTAGGCCTTGACGGCATGTTGGACCTTGAGGAGAATCTGGTTGACGTTAACTGTTTACTTACTGTGGAACCCTTCTTGGAGATTCCCTGGCAGGACTTTTTGTTGCAGCTTTGTGGTGAAGGTAGAATCAGGTTCTGGGGGAAACTTGAGCAACCCCAGGTTGGGGGAGACGTCTTTTTGCGGGAGGCAAAAATTTTGCAGTCCGGACGGGAAGTGCTTGCGCTCACTTCCGTGGAGGGACAAATCACTCAGGAAAAATTGCATATTACCAGGGGAGAAGCTGTACTATCCGGTATCAGCGGAGTACTTTCGGGTGATTTGACCAGGGAAGGACTGGATGTGGCACTTTCTTTCCGTGGAGACTGCTCCCAACTGGGCCTTGGAGAAGCGCTTAGTGGCCAGCTTCTTGGTGAGGCTAAGCTTTCCGGAAGCTGGAAACAGCCTCTCTTGCAGGGTTCTTTGCTGGTTGAGGACGGAAGATGGGACCATACCTATCCGAATCGGCTCGCTTCGGAGGACACGGGTTTTTCCTTAGCAAGTGTTGAGCAAGTACTTCTTGACTTACCGGTGGATATCGAGCTTGAACTAAAAACCTCCAGCAAGCCCTTTGTGGTAAAGACCCGCTTCATGGAGGTTGCTCTTGCGGGAAACCTGCTTTTGCGGGCAGGCAATGGCGAAAGTAGCCTGAGTGGTACCCTGCAGGTTGTAGATGGAATGTACAACCTGGTTATGCGTAAGATACCGCTTGCCGGCAAGGTCTACTTTGGAGAACTTTTTGATCTGGAACCCCAGCTGGACCTTTATGGTTCTTGCGAGGTGGACGGTTATAAAATAAGACTTACTGCCCAGGGGCCCTTGAGCACATACCAGTTGAAGCTGGCTTCAGAGCCAGCCCTCAGTCGAGAAGAGATTCTTTCTTTGCTTTTCACTGGTGACCGTAATGCCTACGCTTCTCTTTCCGATATCAATGTTGGTCCACTCTTCTGGGAGCTTTTTTCCTTCCTTACTGGAGGTAAGGGAGATTTTTTGAGCAGTCTTTCTGGTTTTTTGAATCTGGAAATTAACCCAGTTTTTTCTAATGGTTCCTGGTTTTATGAATTAACCCTTGAAAAGAGACTTGGAAATGATTTAGTAATAGGGTATACTCAAGACTTAAGCGGAGGAGAGCACTCGGCCGTTTATTTTGATTTGAACGTGAATGAAAACTGGTCTTTCAAAACGGAAGTCGATAAGGAGAAAGGCTTGAGTTGGGAACTGGAATTTACGACCAGGTTTTAAATGCTAAACGGGGGGTTGAAAAGTGGCAAAGATAAGGTGGATGGGATTTCTAATTTTCTTTTTGATGTTGGTCTGGGTTTTTCCAGTTTTTGCTCAAGAAAGTTTTCCCCCGGTGGTTGCAATACGGGTGGAAGGAAACCAGCATATCAATGAGCAGCTTATTCTGTCGGCGGTTTCTCTCTCTTTGAAAGAACCTTTTAATCCTGAAAAAATTAAAAATGACCTTAAATCGATTTATGACCTGGGCTACTTTTCCAAGGTGTGGGTGGATACCAAGAAGTATCCAGATGGGGTAGAGGTTATCTACAAGGTTGAAGAATTCCCGGTAATCCAGGAAATTGCCATCTCTGGTAACACAGCGTTAAGTACTGAAGAAATCAGGAAGGTCATGATTGTTTCCCCGGGTCAGGTGATGAACTGGAAAATCTTCCAGCGTGACCTGGAGCGCATCAAAGCGCTTTACAGCGACAGCGGTTTTATTGTGGCCTATATAGATGGAATTAACTTTGAGAACGGCATTTTGCGTTTCACCATTCATGAGGGCATTATTGAAGAGGTGATTTTCGAAGGCCTTGAGAAAACCAAGGAGTATGTTTTGAGAAGAGAACTGGATTTTGAGCCGCCAGTAATTTTTGATTTTGCCCGTATTAAGAAGAATATGCAAAAGATTTATGACTTGGGATTTTTTGAAGACCTTTCCATGAAGCTTGAACCGGGTAGTGACCAGGAACATATCAAGCTGGTTATTGGGGTGGTTGAAAAGAAAACCGGTTTGGCAGGAGTGGGTGTAGGATACAACAGCGAAGAAGGCTGGCTGGGTTACGTCAGGTACCAGGAAGCCAACCTGGGGGGTAACGGTCAGAAAGTGGAACTTCGTTATGAGTTTGGCTCGCGTACCCTGTACCGGTTGTATTTTGAGGAACCCTGGTTTCTGGGAGACCCCACCCTGCTTGCTCTGAGCCTTTATGACCAGGTTAAAGAGCGGACTAACTACGAAAGCGGTGTAGAAATTGGGAAGTATGAGGAAGAGAGAATAGGTGGGCAGCTGGTGTTTGGACGCAAAATCAACGAAGACTGGGCCTGGCGCTTGACAGCCAAATCTGAAAGGATAGATATTACCGTTTTGGAAGGGGAGGCTCCCGATCGGGGTGGGGTGACCAATTCTCTGTCTCCAATGATTATTTATGACACCCGGGATAGCGTTCTTGACCCTAAGGAAGGGTGGTATGCTGCTTTAGAAGCTGAACTTGCTGGTGGGGCGCTCGGTGGCGACAATACCTTTGCCAAATACGTGCTGGATGTGCGCCATTTTATTGATACCGGTCCAGACACAGTGCTGGCTCTACGCCTTCTGGGTGGCACTGCTGATACACCGCTTCCCGACTATGAAAAATTTGGTGTTGGTGGAGTGAATACGCTGCGGGGATACGACCTCTTTGAGTTTGAAGGGGAAAAGATGCTGGTGTTTAACCTTGAATACCGCTGGACAGTTTCTGAAAACACCCAGGTGGTGTTTTTTGGCGACGCGGGTTATGCCTGGCCTTATGAAGAGCCAGTTTCTTTTGAGGACATAAAGACTGGTTACGGAGTGGGCATCCGGGTTGATACCCCCATCGGTCCGGTGCGCCTGGATTACGGTATAGGAGAACATGGGGGTCAAACCTATTTCAGTATTGGCCATACTTTCTAAAAAGAGAGGAGAGAATTTATGCGTGGACGTTTAGTGGTTGTAGCACTGGTAACGGTTGTTTCGCTGTTGGGCTTTTCTGTGGTGTCCTGGGCTGCTGCCAAACCAGCTGATGTAAAAATCGGTTTGGTGGATATTAACAAGGTTTTTGCGGCACATCCCAACACCCAGAAAATCGCTGATTTGGAGCAGAAGCTGCTCGATGAGATGCAAAAAAGGCAAGCCGAGCTTAACGAAAAAGGCAAAGGAAAAACTCGGGAAGAGGTTCAAAAGCTTGAAGAAGAAATGAACGCCGAGTGGAAGCCAGTTCGGGATGCCATGCTTGCTGAGCGCCAGGATTTGGTCAATCAGCGCTACCAGGATATTATTCAGGCAATCAAGCAGGTTGCTGAAGCACAGGGGCTTACTCTGGTTTTACGGAGTGAAGTGCGAGTTCCGGTGAGCCAGAAGGAACTCCTGGATATACCCCTTGTTTTTTATGGAGGCGTGGATATTACGGAACAGGTGCTTGCAGAGCTTGAGAAAGTAGTGGCTGCACAAAATAAGTAAAGAGGAAATCGAGGTCGAGCAATACCTTGAAGTTAAAAGAGGTTGCTACGCTTTTAGGCGGGGTCACCGTAGTCGGTGACCCCGATTTTGAGATTACGGGTCTTAACACTCCCGCTCAAGCAGAACCGGGGGAGCTGGTTTTTCTGTTTCGGGAAGAATTTCTGGAGGAAGTACGCTCTTCCCGTTCTCGGGTTCTGGTTGTGGAAGAAAAGTTTGTTGCTGAGTTTCCCGATAGAAATCTCCTGGTGGTTGCCCATCCTCGCTTAGCTTTTGCGAAGATTGCCCCTTTGTTTTCTCGAACGGAAGAAAGAGAAGGTGTGCACCCCAGTGCTTTTGTGCATCCTGAAGCTTCTCTTGGTGAAGGAGTCTGGGTTGGGCCCTTTGCAGTGATTGAAAAGGGAGCCCAGGTTGGGGCGCAAACCAAAATTTTTCCTCGGGTTTACATTGGAGAGCGAGTCCGTATCGGTTCGGGTTGTCTCATCTACCCAGGTGTGGTCATCGGAGCAGATTGTGAAATTGGTAACCGGGTTATTCTGCACCCCGGTGTGGTTATCGGTGGAGATGGGTTTGGCTATGAATGGGATGGGGAAAAGCACCTGAAAATACCACACTTGGGCCGGGTGGTTATCGAAGATGAGGTGGAAATTGGCTCCAATTCAACTGTAGACCGGGCTACGCTGGGAGAAACGAGAATTGGTCGGGGGACCAAGATAGATAACTTGGTTATGATAGCTCACAATGTCCGAATTGGTGAACAAGTGCTGATTGCTGCTCAATCTGGTATTGCAGGAAGTTCGGTGGTTGAAGATTTGGCTGTTCTGGGTGGGCAAAGTGGAGTGGTTGACCATACCCGGGTGCGCAGAGCTACCCGGGTAGCGGCGAGAGGGGGAGTGGTGTCTGAGGTTGGTCCTGACGCGGTGGTTTCTGGTTTTCCTGCTCAGGAGCATCACCGGGAGATGCGCCAGCAGGCACTGATACGAAAACTGCCCGAGCTTTTCCAGCGCATCAGGAAACTGGAGAAGGCTGTTTTCCGCAAGCAATGAATGAAGCCTGGCACTTCCAGAGGACCATTGCTCAACCTTTCGAAGTACAGGGTAAGGGACTGCACAGTGGGGAGGAAACCAGAGTTAAAGTATTTCCTGGTAAAGTGAGCCAGGGTATTGTTTTCAGAGTTTATTCTTCCTGTGGGGAAACTGTCATTCCCGCTTCTTTGCAGTGGCTTTCTCCTTTTCCCCGTTCCACTTCCCTGATGAGAGAAGGTGTAGAACTCAAGACGGTGGAGCATTTCCTGGCTGCCTGTTACCTTATGGGTATTGACAATCTGGAGGTTCTGGTTTGGGGAAACGAATTGCCTGCAGGAGATACCAGCTCTCGTATCTGGGTTGAAAAGTTTGGTCGAGCAGGTATTATTGTTCAGGACGCTCGCTCTCCGTTTTTTGAGATTCGCCGTTTTCTGCAGGTTGGGGATGGCCAGAACTACATTCTGGCTTTTCCTGCTCAAAAAATGCAAGTTTTCTATTTTCTGGATGCTGTGGAGCATTCTCGTTTTGCTCAATTCGTGACCTTCAGTGAGGAAGATCCTTTTCTGGAACTGGCCGCTTCACGCACTTTTGCTTTTCATTTTGAGTTGCCTTACCTTAAAGCAAGCGGTTTGGGAAAGGGAGCCCAAGACTGGGCGATAATTTTCGATGCCCAGGGTTGTCCTTCGCTGCCGCTTCGTTCCCCCGGAGAGCCTGCCCTGCATAAGGTCCTGGATTTTCTGGGTGACCTATTTCTGCTTCAGGTGCGGATTCGGGGTTGCTTTTTTGCAGTACGCTCGGGTCACAGCCTAAATCGTGAAATGGCGAAATTGCTTAGTGAGGAGATGGCTGCAAACAGTGAATATTCATCCTACTGCCTGCATTGAAAAGGGAGCTCTTCTGGATACCGGTGTGGAAGTGGGTCCTTACTCGATTATTGGTGGAGGAGTGCGGATTGGTGAGGGGACCAAAATTGGTGCTTTTTCGGTTATTGAGGGCAGAGTAAGTATTGGAAAAAACTGCACCATAGGTCACCATGTGGTTCTGGGTGCTCCACCCCAGGACGTTGCTTATCGGGGCGAGGATAGCGAAGTAGTGATTGGTGATAATACCGTTTTGAGGGAGTTTGTTACCATACACCGGGCCACCGGTGAGGGGAAGTCAACGCGGGTGGGCAATAACTGCTTCATAATGGCTTACTGCCATATCGCTCACAATTGCGAAATCGGGGATGAGGTAACCATGGCTAATGGAGCAGCCCTGGCTGGCTATGTGACCGTCGGTCCTCAGGCAGTGCTCAGTGGGTATGTGGGAGTGCACCAATTTGTGCGTATTGGGAGGCTGGCTATGGTGGGAGGGCTTTCCAAAGTAGTCATGGATGTTCCGCCCTTTTTGCTCGTTGATGGACACCCGGCTCAAATATTCGGCTTAAACGTGGTGGGCTTGCGCCGCAGAGGCTTCTCTGCCAAAGAGCGAGAATTGATCAAAAGGATTTATCGAATTCTTTATCACTCTTCACTCCCGCTTGGTAAAGCCCTGGAGATGGTGAGAGAAGAATTTTCTCAAGAGGTAGCTCGGGAAATCGTTGCCTTTTTTGAAGAGAGCAAAAGGGGCGTTTTGCGCTGGAGAGAGAACCGGGGGTTGAAAGAAAGTGCTGAGTGAGGGACTGCTTTTGATCGCTGGAGAAGGACTGGTTCCTGAGCTGGTGTATCAGGAAGCTCAAAAAAGCTTTGCCCGGGTGAAAGTATACGGTTACTCTTTTTTACATTATAGGCCTTCGCTGATTCTCGATTTTGTAGACCAGCGTTTTTCCCTACAGAACATCCTGGACTATCTGAATGACAATTCTCTCCACTGTTTGTGTTTTGCCGGCAAAGTTCCTCGGGGGTTTTTATTTTGCGAAGAGTTTATTGCTGATGACCTGAAACTTTTTTTGTCCCGCTTGACTGCAAAGGCTGACCGGCAAATTCTGGAAGCAGTATTTACCTTCTTTAGAGAGAGAAACCATCATTTGCTCTCGCCGGTTGATTTTCTATCCAGCAGCCTGACGCCACCGGGTCCGCTCACCGTTAAAAAGCCCACCCCCCAGCATTGGGTAGACATCAAAAAGGGTGTGAAGATTGCTTCTTTTCTTGCTGATTGGGAAGTGGGACAAACTGTGGTGCTTAAAGAAGGTGCAGTGCTTGCCGTTGAGGCAGCAGAAGGCACCACTGAGACTATCCGGAGAGGTGTATCTTTTGGAAAAGGTGAAGTGGTGGTGGTGAAGATGGCGCGCAGTAGACAGGATTTCTTTGTGGATGTGCCGGCGATTGGTGAAGAGACTGTCCGTGCTCTTGGCAAACAGGGTGGTGTCATTGCCCTTGAAGCTCGTAAAACGCTGATTGTCAATTTTCCTGAAGTGGTTCACCTTGCCAACCTGCTGGGTGTAAGTATTGTAGGCATTTCAAAAGATGAAAGCTTTTCCTTCTAATGCAACAGTTTTTGTGTCTACCGGAGAAGTTTCTGGGGACCGTTATGCATCCCTGGTAATTGAGTCCCTGCACAAAATCTATCCTGAACTTTCGGTGGTTGCTCTGGGGGGAGAGGCTCTTCGGGCAGCCGGTGCCTTGCTGCTCGGTGATACACAGTGCATGGCCACAGTAGGCATTTGGGAAGCGCTGCGTTCTCTGAGTGGCTGGTGGTCTCTTTTCAGAAAAACTACCCGCTATCTTCTTTCTGCACGTCCTCGCTGTGTGCTTCTGGTGGATAACCCGGGGTTTAACCTGCGATTGGCCCGTTTTTGTTATACTCAGGGTTTGCCGGTGGTTTACTTTGTTCCTCCCCAGGTCTGGGTGTGGGGGCAAGGTAGAGCAAAAAAACTTTCTCGCTGGGCAAGCTCCATATGCACCATATTTCCCTGGGAGGAAGCGTATTTTGACCCTAAGAAAGCCTTATGGGTGGGACATCCGGTAGCTTGGTTCGTAGAGCAGTTTGAGAAAAAACAAGAGAGTCAGGAAAAAAGAGACAGGAAAACGGTGCTTTTACTTCCGGGAAGCAGGACAGGTGAAGTTGAAGCCTATCTCGAGCGAGTGTTCCCTGCTTTGCAGGTCCTCACCGAAAAATACCCTTATTTGGTTTGGAAACTGGTCACCGCTTCTTCGGAAATACAAAGTGTGGTGGATGAAAAATTGCAAAGCTTGCCGGTGACCCTGGTTGCACACCAGGAGCTTTACCATGTTGCCCAGGAAGCCCTTTTTTCCATTTCCTGCTCTGGCACGATAACCTTGGAGATGGCCCTTCTCGGTGTTCCGCAGATTATCGTTTACAGGGTTTCTGGGTTGACCTACCGGCTGGCGAAGCTATTGGTTAAAAGCAGCTGGGTGGGGCTTCCTAACATCCTTGCTCAAGAAGAAATCTTCCCGGAGCTCATTCAGGATGATTTCGGGCCGGAACGATTAATTCAAGAAGTAGAAAAGTTTCTGAATGAAGGCAAAAAGAGAGAGGAACAGGCAAAGCTCTGGAGCAGGAAACTACGGGAACAACTCTGTCGGGGCAATCCTTTTGAAAACGTGGCCCAGGTGGTGAAAAGATATTTGTGAGCCATCTCTGCTCCTGGTGACTGTCAATGGTCCTGGCGAGGTCTGCTACAGTCTGCGCCCATTTCTGGAAGCGCTCCAGACAATGACCCGGGAAGTGCGAGTCTGGGTGTTCATTCCCCCTTGCCAGTTTGCGAGTGGTTGGGAAGAGAAAATCACCCGAGATTTACCACTTGTTGAAAAAGTTATAGATTCCCGGCATATTTTCAGGTTTCTGTTTTTGGAACGGGTTACTTTTCCGACTTCGGGACTGGTACTTTTTATGGGTGGAGACCTTTTTTACGCCTATCGACTGAAGCGAAAAAGTGGATACTCGCTCTGGGCTTACGGTGTTCCTCCCCGCGAAATCAAAAAGGTGGACCTTTTTCTGGTACGCTTTGAAAAGGATTTCGAGCATTATCCTCCCAACAAACGTTTTCTGCTCGGTGACCTTTTGCAGTCTTTGTGTTTGGCTCCCTTCGAGAATGCTCAAAAGTTTTTTGAATTGGGGAGGCCCCGTTTTTTGTTTCTTCCTGGCAGTCGCCCGCTTCTTTATCCCTATATCCTGCCTTTTTATTCTGAAATAGCTTCTCTCTTACATAGAGAGTTCTATCCCCAGGCCTCTTTTGTGCTGGGGTTTCCAGAATTTCTGGAACCAGAGAGCTTATCTGCTCTTTCCATCCGGGTTCCTCCTTTGCTCAAGCCGGTTTGGGGGCATACTTCCTCTCTGATTGAAGGGAGTGATTTGGCGATCATGGTTCCTGGATCGGTGAACCTGGAGGTGGCCTATCGGGGGAAAAAGGGAGTGGTGGTACTGCCGCTTTGGCAAGGCATGGAGAAAGTTCCCCTTCAGGGTCTCTGGGGACTGCTGGATGTTTTGCCGTTTTGGAGTAAAATAGTAAAGCCCAGGTTAGTTGAAAGATTGAATCGAAAAATCAGATGGGTTTCTCTTCCCAATCGGGTTTTTGATGCCCAGATTTTCCCCGAATGCAGAGGGCGAATCACTGCCCGGGAAGTGGTAATAAAGGTGAAGGAGGAACTTGAAAGAAAAGGAATTTTAGGACTTCCTCCAATAGAGAAGAGGGTTACCTGGAATGCAGCGGAGCTGCTGGCTGAAAAAGTCTGCGCATTTCTTAAAAAGTAAAAATGTTTTCAGAAAGAGCAGCCTCGGACGTTTACTAAGGTATTTGCGACCTTACTGGAAGTTTGTTCTGGGTGCTATTTTGATGGCCATTGTTGGGGCCAGCTTTAGCATAGTTCTCCCCTGGTTGGTAAAGGATATCATTGATAAGGTGCTTCTGGAGCGCAACATTCGCCTTTTGATGCTCATTTCTTTTGGAGTGGTGATCATCTTTTTTGTGAAAGGTGTTGCATCTTATGTGCAGAACTATTGGATTTCCATCGCTGGTTTCAGAACCATCACCCGTTTGCGTTCTGAGCTTTATGCGCACTTGCACAATCTTTCTGCCTCCTTTTTCCATGAAAATCCAACTGGTGAAGTTATTTCCCGCATGACCAATGATATATCCATTCTTCAGAACTTTTTTGCCAATGTGTTTTTGAACATTTTTATGGATATCATGATTTTCTTGGGTTCCATGGTTTTTCTGTTTTTCATCCACTGGAAACTGGCCCTTTTTTCGGTTGCTGTTTTCCCTTTGGTGGGGCTGTGTATAGATTATCTGGGCAGAAAGATTCGTGGAGCTTCGCACCTGCTTCAAAAGAAAACAGCGACCCTGACTTCGCTCATCGAGCGGGCGGTTACTGGAATGAAAATTATTCAATCTTACGTAAGTTCCCCCTATGAGGTGCAGCGTTTTGAAGCTGAAAATGAAGTCAACTTCAGATTGGCCATGAAGCAGGCCCGCGCCAAGGCCTTGCTTACGCCACTTGTGGAGCTGGTTGCTTCCTGTGCTCTCACTGCGGTGATCTGGTTTGGGGGGAGAGAAGTGATCCAGGGGAACCTGACACCGGGTGGTCTGGTTGCTTTTCTTGGCTACCTGGTTACTGCTGCGTCACCTCTTTCCAGCTTCAGCAGGGGTTTTCAGATTCTCCAGCAAAGCCTGGCTTCAGCAGAGCGTATTTTCGAATTTCTGGATATTCCTCCCCAGGTAAAAGATGAAGAAGGAAGTATCGAGAAAAAGGAAGTGACCCGTGGATTGCGAATTCGGGACGTGTCCTTCTCCTATCAAGGTGAAAAGGTGCTTAAGAACTTTAACCTGGAAGTCAAAGTTGGTGAAAAAGTGGGCATTGTAGGTCCCAGTGGAGCCGGAAAGAGCACCTTAATCAACCTGCTTCTCCGCTTTTACGACCCAGATTCAGGGAACATCGAGATAGACGGGATTGATATCCGCAAAATCAAGCTTTCTTCACTACGCAATCTGATAGGGGTAGTGCTTCAGGATGCTCTGGTTTTGGGGGGAACAGTCTGGGAGAACATCCTGTACGGGAAGCTCGATGCCCAACCTGCGGAAATTTTTGAGGCTTCAAAAAAAGCACGGGCTCATGATTTTGTGATGGCCCTTGAGAAGGGTTACGATACCAACGTTGGAGATGCCGGATGTCGCCTTTCCGGAGGTCAGAAGCAGCGCATTGCCATTGCCCGGGCTTTTTTAAAAGACCCGCCCATTCTGGTCTTTGATGAGGCAACTTCCAACCTGGATCCGGAATCAGAGCGTTACATCCGCGAAGCAATCTCCGAAATTGACCGCAGCAAAATTGTCATCGTGGTGGCACACTCGCCGGCTATGGTCAAAGACTTAGACAGGATAGTTTTGCTCTGGGATGGAACGGTTCGAGCTGAGGGTTCTCACGAAGAGCTTCTTTCTTCCTGTGAAGAATATCGCCGTCTTTTTGGAGGAGTAAGGGAATGGCAAAAATCCGTTTAGCCGTATTAATGGGTGGCCTGGGCGAGGAACACGAGGTTAGTCTGAGTTCAGGAAGAGGCGTCGTTCAGCATGCTGACTACCGAAAATATCTGGTTCGTCCAGTGATTATCGACCGGGAGGGCCAATGGAGGATTGCCACTACCTTTCTGACCGCACCCATGGCCTTGGAGGAGCTGCATTTTAAGGACTATCAGATTGGCGAGGCCATAGAAGTGCTTCGCAGAGAAGTAGACCTTGTGTTCATAGTTTTGCATGGTAGGTTTGGTGAAGATGGCACTATTCAAGGTTTGCTGGAGATAGCGGGAATTGCTTATGTGGGTTCAGGAGTTACTGCCAGCGCTCTGGGGATGCACAAGGCTTTTTTCAGGGCCGTTGCCGAGCATACAGGTATTCTGGTGCCCCCGGGTGTGGTGGTGAGAAGAAGAGAGTGGGAAGAGAGGCCAGAGGAGGTTCTGGCTCGGGTTCGGTCTTTGGACTCTTTTGTGGTGAAGCCAGCTGCTCAGGGTTCAAGCATTGGCGTTTTTATGGTCGAAAATTACCAGAAACTCAGGGAAGCCATCGATGAAGCCTTGAAGCTGGATGGGGAAATTATCGTGGAAAAAAGAATTAAAGGGAAAGAAGTAACCTGTGGCGTGCTGGGTGGTGGAGGGAAAGAAATCTTGCCTTTACCTCCTACCCTCATTGTGCCTCGCGATGCCGAGTTTTTTGACTATTTTTCCAAGTACACGCCCGGAGCTACGCTGGAAATCACCCCTGCCCCTCTTCCCGAAAATGTGATACAGCGCTTGCAGGAGATTGCTTTGCTTACTCATAAGACCCTGGGTTGTCGGGGCATGTCAAGGTCTGACTTCATATACGATGAAGAAGAAGGCCAGATCTATCTTCTTGAAATCAACACCATACCCGGTCTTACTCCTACCAGCCTTATTCCTCAGGCCTGTCGGGCTATCGGTATGAGTTTTAAGGATTTGATTGATTACCTGGTTGAAGATTCTCTTTCTGCCAGTGATTTACGGTATAACTCGCGAATTTTTAACAGAATCGGCTGATAGGCTTCGCTTGCATAATCCGGGTAGGTGTACTCAAAGGGGCGAAAAGCTCCCTTCTCCCACTTGATGGTGGCTTCTGCATAGATTCCTTTTCCAATGTATACCCGGTGGGAAAAATTTTTGGTGGTGGCTAGAACGATTTTTCCTCCGTCAAAGTATCCCGGATCCAGATTGATTCTCCGCTCTTTTTCCCCATCCCCAGTCTGGGCTTCTATCTGGTTGGTGGTGATTTTGATATCGGCTAACTGTCCCGGGTCTATGAGAGGTTCAAAAACCAGAAAAACCCGGGTTAATTTTTCTCCGATAGAGCGGTAATAATCGGTGTGGGTGAAGGGAAGGTGAGGGCTTTCCCATTCTATTTCTCCAAAATGTTCCCGAAGCGCCGGCTTTACGCTTTCCAGAATTTCCCGTTCCGGATAAAGGATAGCGATAAAAAGTTTCACTGGTTTGGGTGTGCGAATTACTCCCATAGCAACCCCCTGCTTAGCGTAGTTTTTATCAATATCTATAATTCTATATTATGTTTGCGATGGGAAGAACTTGTTTCGGTTAGTTTGTTTTTGGCTACTGACTTCAGCTGGTGCAGGTTGTGGTCTGAAAGGCAGTTTTTTCCGTATAGTGACTTGCCAGCGCCAAAAGTGCTAAAATGGAAAAAAGCTTTGGAGAGGGTGAAGGAGCTATGGTAATGCGCTTTTCTCCTCAGGAGATTCTCACCATGGCGGTAGAACTTGAGAAAAAAGGCATGGCTTTTTATGAAGAATTACTTCAAAGAGCGACCAGCTCTTCTGCTAAGGAAGCTTTTTCTCTTTTGAGGGATGAGGAGGAGAAGCATTTGGAATTTTTTTCTTCCCTGCTGAACGAAATAGACGACCAGGCGGAATTCATCGATACCATGGAAGAGGTGGAAAGTTATTTGAGGGCCATCGTTGAAGATGGGGTGTTGGGAAAAGTGTTGCGAGGAGTGGGGGTGCCTTCTCCTCAGGCTGACCTTATCGAAGCCATTAATTTTGGCATTGAGGTGGAAAAAGAGAGTATTCTCTTTTATCAAGGTTTTGCTGATTTTGTTCCCCAGGCAAAAATGGAGTGGCTGCAAAAGGTGATTGACGAAGAACGCAGACACTTTGTTTACCTCAGTGGCCTTAAGAAGGAGTGGGGAGGTGGGTCCTGATTGGCCTCCAAACGGATTGCCTTGCTGGTTGAAAATTTATATCAGGAACTGGATGTCTGGTACACTTTGCTTCGTCTCCGTGAAGAAGGGATGGAAGTAGAGACCATTGGTACCGGCACACAGGGGGATTACCTGGGAAGGCATAATTTTGCAGTGCGGGTTGAAAAACTCGCTTCTTCAGTTGATGCCAGCAAGTTTGATGGCGTGGTAGTTCCCGGTGGTTTCGCCCCTGCCTATTTGCGCCGTTATCCGGCAGTGGTCAACTTAGTCAGAGAGTGCTATCAGCAGGGAAAGCTGGTTGCCGCTCTGCATCATGGCCCCTGGGTGCTTATTTCTGCTGGGGTGGTGCGGGGTAAAAGAGTCACCGGGGCGGTTTCCGTAAGAGATGACGTTGAGAATGCCGGTGGAGAGTTTGTGGATCTTCCGGTGGTAGTTGACGGTAACGTTATAACAGCGAGAAGCTCTCAAGAATTGCCGGCTTTCATGCAGGAAGTGCTCGGATTTTTATGGAGGCAGAAGCCAAGGCTTAACGAGGCATTCCCCGACGGCCTTCTTTATGACGCACTGGGTAACCTGGTTGCGCTTTCGGACTTCATCAGACGCACCCCGGCGGTCATCCTCTTTGTGGATTCGGTTTTTAGCCCTCTGTTCGGTGAGTTCCTTCCCGAATATCAGGAGTTGAGTAAAAGCATAAGGGAGCGAGGCGGGCTTTTCCTGGTGGTAAGCGGCGATCCGTTCCCTGCACTGCGTGGCTTTCTCACCCAGGTGAAAACTGATTGTCAGGTATTTGGTGACCCTCTGCTCCGGCTGGGGCGTAGCTTTGGAGTGTTAGACGGAATGGGGCTTCTGGAATGGAATGTTTTTATCATCGACCGTAATGGCGCCATTCGCTATGCAGAACGCTGTCTGGATGGTGAGCTAAAAGACCTTCCGGGCTTTGAGCGCCAGTTGGAAATTCTTTTACAAAGGGGGGAATAAGATGGCTTTTTTGCAGGACAAGGATAAGGAGACTCTCATCAAATTTTTGCAGGAGAACTTGGAAGGGAAAGTTACTCTGAAGTTCTTCACGCAGGAGCTCGAATGTGAGACCTGCCAGGCTACCCGAGCTTTACTCCAGGAAGTAGTTGCACTTTCGCCACTGCTTGAACTTGAAATTTACAACTTTATTCTTGATAAAGAAAAGGTTAAGGAGTATGGCATTGACAAGATACCGGCCATTGTGGTGGAAGGGGAAAAGGACTATGGCGTCCGTTTCTACGGAATACCTTCGGGTTATGAGTTTTCTGGATTTATAGAGACCTTATTCTGGGTTTCCCGGGGTAGCGTAGATTTGCTTCCCGAAACCCAGGAAGCACTACGCAACCTCCCTGAGGCGGTTTCCATCCAGGTTTTCGTGACTCTTACCTGTCCCTATTGCGCTCAAGCCGTAGTTCTTGCTCATAAGATGGCCATTGCCAGTGAAAAGGTTAGTTCAGCCATGGTTGAGGTAGCTGAGTTTCCCCATCTTGCTCACCGCTATGCGGTGCGTGCGGTTCCCAAAGTGGTGATTAACGAAAAGGTTTCTTTTGAGGGGGCCTATCCCGAAGAAGAATTTTTGCGGAAAGTTATAGAAGCGTCGGCAAAGTAAGGAGGCATGTATCATGCAAAACACTATGAAGGTTGCAGTTATGCGGGACATTGGAAAAATCGAGATTGAGGAAAGGCCAGTCCCGGTACCTCTTGAGGAAGAAGTGTTGATACGCATAAAAAGCGTGGGAGTGTGTGGTTCCGACGTCCACTATTTTACAGAGGGTAGAATAGGGGATTACGTGGTAAAGCCGCCTTTTGTACTGGGGCATGAGTGCTCAGGCGAGGTAGTTGAAGTGGGCTCCAAGGTGAAGACTCTGCGCCCGGGTGACAGAGTCACCATGGAGCCGGGCATTCCCTGCGGAAAGTGTGAATTTTGCCGTTCGGGGCGCTATAACCTTTGCCCGGACGTGGTTTTCTGGGCCACTCCTCCCATTGATGGTACTTTCTGTGAGTATGTTACTCACCCGGCAAGTTTCACCTATCGCATAGGAGAGGGAGTCAGCTTTGAAGAAGCGGCACTGGTGGAGCCTTTGTCGGTGGGTTTCTATGCAGTGAGGCGTTCCGGTATCGAGCCTGGACAGAGTGCGCTGGTTCTTGGCAGTGGCCCCATTGGTCTGGTCACCCTTCTGGTTTTGCTTGCCCGGGGTGTGGGCAGGGTGTTTACGGTGGACATTTACGCCCTGCGCCTTGAAAAAGCTCGGGAGCTCGGTGCTGCGGAAGTTGCCAATGCCCGAGAAGTTGACGTTGTGGAGTGGGTCAAAGAGCTTACTGGTGGAAAGGGAGTGGATGTGGTTTTTGAAACTGCAGGAAGTGTGGCAACCACCCAGCAGACTACTGAAGTGGTCAAACGGGGAGGTAAAGTGGTGCTGGTGGGTCTTCCCTCTCAAAGCCGAATCGATTACGATATCATCAAAGTTATTGATAAGGAACTCGATGTGCTGGGTATTTTCAGATATGCCAATACCTATCCGGGCTGTGTGGATTTACTTAACTCTGGCAAGGTTAACCTCAAGGCCCTGATTACCCACCGTTTCTCTTTGGAGGAAACCCAGAAAGCTCTGGAGTTTGCTCACCAGAACAAAGCTGAATCGGTGAAAGTGGTGGTGAATGTAGACTGAAAAAAGCTGCTGGCGCACGCCAGCAGCTTTTTCTAAACCGGAATTTTTTCCAGGATTTCTTTTCCCTTTTTGCGAAGAATGGCTTCTGCCTGTTCAGGATTTTCAACCCGCAGCACCACGTAGGCTTTGTCTTTCTGCGGAGATACAAAGGCGTAGAGGTATTCAATGGATATTCCCTGTTCGGCAAGCAAGCCCACGATTTCACACAGCCCTCCAGGTCGGTCTTCAACCCCTACCGCGATAACCGGAGTTATGGTGGCAGTGAAGTTTTCCTGCTTGAGTTTTTCGGCTACTTCTTCAGGGTTTTCAGCAATGAATCGCAAAACTCCAAAATCGGCGGTGTCAGCGAGGGCCAGAGCTCTCAGGTTGATACCCCACTCTTTGAGCTTTTGAAGCACCTTATGGAGACTCCCGGGTTTGTTTTCCAGAAAAACCGAAATCTGTTTCATTTTGACCCCTCTTTTTTTCTCAGGTCAAGGACTCTCCTGGCTTTGCCTTCTGTTCTCTGCAAGCTTTTAGGTTCCAGAAGTTTTACTTCAGAGCTGAGGTTCAACTCGGCTTTGAGTTTTTCCTGAATAGCATTTCTTAGCTGTTCCAGCTTTTTGACCTCATCTGAAAATACCTCTGGAGAGACCTCAACGTGTATTTCCATCTTGTCCAGATAGTTTTCTCGGGTAAGCACGATCTGGTAATGGGGTTCCACACCATCGAAACTTAAGAGCACGCTCTCGATTTGGGAGGGATACACGTTTACTCCCCGGACGATGAGCATATCGTCAGTTCGGGAAGCGACCCGCTTCATGCGCACCAGGGTCCTTCCACACCGGCAGGGCTCATAATACAGGGCTGAAATGTCTCCAGTGCGATAGCGAATGACCGGTGTTCCTTCTTTGGTCAGGGTGGTGAACACCAGTTCTCCCTCGGTGCCTTCAGGAAGTGTTTCTCCAGTTTCCGGGTCGATGATTTCCGGCAGGAAGTGGTCTTCTGAAATGTGGAGCCCCTGGTGTTCTTCGCACTCAAATGCCACGCCCGGGCCGATGACCTCGCTCAATCCATAGATGTCGAAAGCCTGAATGGGGAGCTTTTTCTGGATTTCTGCCCGCATCTCTTCTGACCAGGGCTCGGCCCCGAAGATTCCCAGGCGAAAGCGGGTCTGGCTCCAGTCGATGTGGTTTTCCCGGGCCACTTCGGCAAGATACAGAGCATAAGAAGGCGTGCAGCAGAGGACCGAAATGTTGAAATCTTTGAGAATCTGAATCTGACGTAGAGTGTTGCCGGCTGAGGCTGGAACCACCGTTGCTCCCAGCTTTTCAGCTCCATAGTGAACCCCCAGACCCCCCGTAAACAGCCCATATCCAAAAGCCACCTGGATGATATCTTCTTCGGTCACACCACATCCACAGAGTGTCCTTGCCATCAGTTCTGCCCAGGTTTCAATATCTTTGCGGGTGTAGCCCACCACGGTTGCCGTTCCTGTAGTTCCGGATGAGGAATGAATGCGGACAATGTTGTGCATTGGCTCAGCTATAGCTCCGAAGGGGTAGCTTTTGCGCAAGTCGGATTTGGTGGTAAAGGGAAGGTGCTTGAGGTCTTCCAGCGTTTTTAAACGATACACGTCAACGCCGGCTTCATCGAGCTTTTTACGGTAGTAAGGAAGGTTATGGTAGGCTCTGACCAGAATCTTTTTTAAACGGTTAAGCTGTATTTTTTGGAGTTCTTCTCGGGGAAGAAGCTCCATACGCTCATCCCAAAACGTTTTTTTCACCCCCTTTTTGTTTTTTTCTATTGTAGCGATTTTTTTATCTTGTGCAATTGGGTAAAATAAAAGGAAAAACGAGGTAAGGGTGTGGCCGATGCAAGAATTGCGATGGATATGGATGAACGGTAAATTGTTGAAGTGGGAAGAAGCCAGGGTTCATGTGCTCTCTCATGCGCTTCATTATGGAACAGCCATTTTCGAGGGTATACGCTGCTACCGGACGTCAAAAGGTCCTGCAGTTTTCCGTCTTCCAGAGCATATTCAGCGTTTCTTCGATTCGGCAAAGATAATCCGTATGGCCTTGCCTTACAGCAAAAAAGAAATCGAGGAAGCGGTGCTTCAGGTAGTTCGGGAAAACCAAGTTGAGGAGTGCTATATTCGCCCCATTGCTTTCCGAGGCTACGGCAGGATGGGAGTGGACCCTACGGAGTGTCAGGTGGACTGCGTTATTGCTGCCTGGTGCTGGGGAGCGTACATGGGAGACAAAGGTCTCACCGAAGGGATACGAGCAAAGATTTCTTCCTATGTAAGGACTTATATAAACGCCGGTTCTCCTCGGGCCAAGGCGAGCGCCAATTACCTCAATTCGGCTCTGGCTAAAATGGAAGCTCGGGAACTGGGCTATGATGAGGCCATTCTGCTTGACAAAGATGGATTTGTTTCTGAGGGAAGTGGAGAAAATATTTTCTACGTTAAAAATGGTGTACTGTTCACGCCACATCCTTATTCAATTCTTCTGGGCATCACTCGCGATGCGGTGATTCAGCTGGCCAGAAACCTGGGGATGCAGGTTGAGGAAACTCTGTGCACTCGGGACGACCTGTATCTTGCTGATGAGGTGTTTTTCACCGGAACCGCAGCAGAGATTACTCCGGTGGTGGAAATCGACAACCGCCAGATTGGAGATGGAAAGCCTGGTCCGGTTACTCGCAAACTTCAGGAACACTTTTTCCGCATTGTGCGTGGTGAGGAACCCGACTATAAGCACTGGTTAACCTATGTTTGATAATCAGGGAGGTGTTTTGTGTGGGGAATATTGACCAGTTCATGGAGGAATATCGCTCGGCACTGCGTGCGCTCAAAGAAGAGATACCAGCTTCTCTGGGAGCTTTCAACAGCTTTTATCAGCAGGTAATGCAGGAAGGGGTTTTGGATGTAAAAACCAAGGAGCTTATTGCGCTGGCAGTTGGTGTGGCTATTCACTGTGAAAACTGTGTTTTGCTGCACACCAGGGCAGCCCAAAAAGCCGGTGCCTCACGTGAAGAAATTCTGGAGGCGGCTTTTGTCGGTGTGGTCATGGGCGGAGGGCCGGCTTTTACCTTTTTGCCGGTGGTAAAAAGAACGCTTGATGAGCTGGGGAAGTAGGAATTTTTGAAAAAACCTTAGAAAACGCGATGACTTCCAAGGGCTTACCTGAAGCAACACGTAAGAAACTGATTGAATACCTGGAAAGTATCGATTTTGTGGATTTTGCAATCCTTTTTGGTTCGCTGGCCTGCGGAAAACCGCATCCCGGTAGCGACTGTGATCTGGGTATTGCTACTAACCAGGAATTTTCGCTTTTGGAGATCGGTTTTCTGGTTGCCCGCTTGGAGGAAATCGTGGGAAGAGAGGTTGATTTGGTTATTGTGAATGATCTTCCTTCCCGAAACCCAGCTTTGGCTTTCGAGGTTGCCCGTGGAGAATTGCTTTTTGCGCGAGACAGTGCGCGTTTTGTTGCTTTCAAAGAAAAAGCCTTTTTGCGCTTCCTTGACACCCAGTTTCTCCGCAACCTGCTAAACCAGGCTTTGCTTCAAAGAATTGAGGAGGGTCGTTTTGGCAAAAGAAGTGCTTCTTGAGCGCATCAGGCGACTGGAAGAAAATATCAAAGAGCTTTCCCTTTTTCGAGAAAAAGTAAAGCTTGAAGAAGTCCGCGCTGATAAAATCCGGGAGTGGGCACTCCGGTATGGTTTACTGGAAACTATTCAGGCGGTTATTGATATTGCTTGCCATCTGGTAAGTCTCAATAATCTGGGGAGCCCTGCTACTTATTCTGAGTGTATTACGCTTCTTGAGAAAAATGGGTATATTGATTCGAACCTTACTCAACGGCTGGTCAGTATGGTGGGTTTACGCAACCTCCTTATTCATGAATATGCAACCATTGATGTGGAGGCGCTTTATCGGTGTCTTTCCGAAATAGAGGATTTTGTGGACTTTGTACATGCGATACAGCCTTATATTGGGTGAGGCTGGAAGCGCGAAAGCTGATCGAGAAAGCAAAGGGGATTTTGATGTACAGAAATAACTTAAAAGAAGACGAAGCCATGAAAGTCCTACAGCGCAAAAGCCGGGATAGCAACAAAAAGCTTGCTGAGATTGCGAAAGAAATCATAGAGGCCGACAGGATTTTGAGTATTTAGCCTGGGTGTTGAAAAAACTTGGAGCAGGCCTCCAGTTCAGTGCCTCTCCCTGTGCTATAATAAAAACAAATTCTTTTGAAAGGGAGGGGTTTTTGTGAAGAAGTTTTTGGTTTTACTTCTGGTTTGTGCTTTCGGTGTTTCTCTTCTCTCAGTGGCAGCCCTGGCGCAAGGGAAAAAGCCCAAAATAGCCTGGTGTCCTGCTATCAGTGATCCCTTTTATTACATGATTGGAAAAGGCATTGAGGATAAGTGTAAGGAACTGGGTCTTGAGCTTTTCGTGGCCGAGTACCCCAAGGCCTGGGGTCCTGAAGTGCAGGTACCCATTCTTGAAGCAGTGGCAGCGCGCGGAGATATCGACGTGATTATCACCGGACCCACTTCCAAAGAGGCTCTGATTGCGCCACTGAAACGCATTTATGATAGTGGTATAGAGATCATCACCGTAGATACCTACATCGGTGATGGTGACTACTCCAAGCCCAGTGAGTATTCTTTCCCGCTTACTTTCATTGGGACTGACAATTTCCAGGGTGGGGTGGAAATAGCCCATCGTCTTGCTGAAATGATTGGCAAAAAGGGCAAAGTTTTTGTGGAGACCACCAACCCTGATGTGTCAAGCGTTGTGGAACGGGTTGAAGGCTTCAAGAAAGGGATTTCAGAGTATCCGGACATCGAGCTGGTAGGCGTTGAGTACTGCCTGGACATTCAGGAAAAGGCCCAGCAGCAGGTTGCTGCAGCGCTACAGGCTAACCCGGATATCGTGGGTATTTTTGGTACCAATCTTTACAGTGCACAGGGAGCGTATCAGGCAGTGGTGAATGCCGGCCTGAAGGGTGCAGTGAAAATTGCTTCCTGGGACGCCACCGAAGACCTCATCAAAGCCTTGCGGGAAGGCAAGGTGGATTTGGTGTTGGCCCAGAAGCCCTACGAGATGGGAACCCTGGCTGTCGAGTGGGCCTACAAGTACTTTGTAGAGGGTCAGGAAGTTCCCAAACGTATCGTTCCTGGTTTCTTCTTCTTCACCAGGGAAAACGTGGACGATCCGGAGGCACAGCAGTACATCTACAAAGTAGATTAACGAGGCGATTTTTAGGAGAAACGGCGCTTAGCGCCGTTTCTCCCTCTCTTTGCGATGCTTGCAAACTCAAGGCGTTATTCACAATTAGCCGGACGGTTTGGTGAAAATTGGGTTTATCTATTTCTGGCCCTTCTGGTGCTTGTCTTTGGGTTTGCGGGGCGGGGCTTTTTTGCGGTTAAAACCCTCAACAACATCCTGATCAGTTCTTCCCCTGCGTTACTTCTTGCTGCAGCGGAGACCTTTGTCATTATTACCGGGGGCATTGACCTTTCGGTGGGCTTTGTACGGGGTCTGGTTTCGGTCATTGCAGCCATAGTGATGCGTGACCTTTTTGCTCTGCATTTCTCTCCTGCCTTTTCCATTTTCTGTGGTGTCCTGGTGGGAGTGGGGTTGAGCTTTCTACCGGGTCTTTTGAACGGCGTCCTGGTGGCCAAGTTTAAAGTTCCTCCTTTTATTGCCACTTTGGGTACTTATGGCATTGCCAACGGCTTTGCGCTGCGCTATAGCAAGGGTTTTCCAGTCACCTTTTTACCGCCTCAGGTGGGCGAAATTGGCAACGGTTTTCTGGCTTATTATTTTCCGGGAGAAGGTTTTAGCTTTTTCAGAAGCCCTATTGGTTTTTTGGATGAGCGGGTGAGGGATCTGGTAGGTATTGGCCCTTACGCCATCATCATTGTAGGAGTTATCCTTTATGTCTTTGCCTTTCTGCTTTCCCGGACTCAGTTTGGCCAGCACACCTATGCCATCGGAGGAAACATCGATGCCGCCCGCCGGGCAGGCATCAACGTAGAGCGCCACTTAATCAAGGTTTACATGATTTCCTCGTTTCTTTCTGGTTTGAGTGGAATTATGTCGATTTTCATTTTTTCCATTGGCACTCACACGCAATTTGCGTCGAGCTTAGAGCTTTTTGCCATTGCCGCGGTGGTAATCGGTGGGGCCAGTCTCATGGGAGGTAAGGGGAGCATTGCTAAGACAGTGGTGGGAGTGTTTATTTTGTCGGTTCTTGAGGTAGGCTTTTTAACTTCGGGTATCATGCCTTTTTACCGCTACATTGCGGTAGGTGCTATTCTGATTTTTGCTGTGATTGTGGATCAAATCTTGCCTGAGCTGGGCTTTGAATAGGAGAGATTGCGGTGCAGATTCTGAGCGTTCGGAAAAAGCACTGGCTGGAAACCTTTGGCAGGTACTGGATCCTTTTCTTCCTGATCGGTGAAGCTGCTTTCTTCAGTCTTACCGGTATGGGGTTTTTCAGTGCCAGGAATTTCCAGAACATCCTGGTTGCTTCCACCACCATCCTTTTGCTCGCTGCTGGGGAAACTTTTGTAATCATAAGCGGTGGGATTGACCTTTCAGTGGGCTTTGTGATGGGTTTTTCCTGTGTGGTGTGTGCCAAAATCATGGTTACTCTGCAGGCCCTGGGTTTGGCCGAGCCGCTGGCTATCTTGCTGGGGATTGGTGGTTGCCTGCTCATCGGGCTTTTACCAGGTTTTGTCAACGGATTTTTGGTAGCCAGGATGCGCGTTCCACCCTTTATTGCCACTTTCGGGATGTATGGTATCGCCTATGGTTTTGCCGAGATTATAAGTGGTAATGTCCCAATAGCCAACCTTCCCAAAATGGTGGGCTTTATCGGTAACGGCTATCTCCTGTATTATTTGCCAGGGAAAGCGCTTACCTGGCTGAGTCCTCCTCAAGGCATCAGTAGGGCCGAGATACGAGAACTGATTCCCCTTATTCCCAACGTTTTCTTTTTCGCACTTCTGGTGGTTCTGGTCTTTGCCTTTCTGCTTTCCCGGACTCAGTTTGGCCAGCACACCTATGCCATCGGAGGAAACATCGATGCCGCCCGCCGGGCAGGCATCAACGTAGAGCGCCACTTAATCAAGGTTTACATGATTTCCTCGTTTTTTGCAGCGCTTGGTGGAGTGATGTATACCCTGCGTTTCGTTACCGGGAGAGCTGATGCAGGTGCAGCCAGAATGCTGGACTCAATCGCTGCAGTGGTAATCGGCGGAGCCAGCCTTTACGGGGGCACCGGGACCATGATTGGTTCCATACTGGGAACGCTGATCATCGGGATTCTGGAGACGGGAATGGTAAACCGGGGGTTGCCCACCTATAATAAGTACATCTGGGTAGGTATCATCCTGGTCATGGCGGTTTTGATTGACCAGTTTTTCCTGGAAGAGCACAGAAAGGAAGGTTGAAGGCAGTGGAGGAGAGAAAACCTCTTCTGGAAGTGCGGGACATTGTCAAGCGCTTTGGCGGTCTGGTAGCGGTGAACCGGGTGAGTATGGAAGTGTATCCCGGAGAGGTGGTTGCTCTTCTCGGGGACAACGGAGCGGGCAAGTCGACGCTGATTAAGGTAATATCCGGGGTGTACCGGCCTGACGAAGGGCGCATTTTCTTTGAAGGAAAAGAGGTAAAAATCCAGAACCCTATGGACGCCATCCGGCTGGGTATTGAGACCATTTATCAGGACCTGGCACTGGCTGAGAACCTGAATGTGTACTCTAACATTTTTCTGGGCAGAGAGAAGCTGAAAAAGTGGCTGGGCCTGGTCTCTGTCCTGGACCATGACTATATGCTTGAAGAATCCAGGAAGATTCTGGACCGCCTGGGTATTGAAATCGCTTCACTCAAGAGCAAGATCAAGAACCTCTCGGGTGGCCAGAGGCAGTCGGTAGCCATTTCACGTTCTATTTACTGGAATGCTAAGCTGCTCATCATGGACGAGCCCACTGCCGCATTGGGCGTTGCTGAACAACGCAAGGTTCTGGACCTCATCCGCACCCTTCGGGAACAGGGAGTGGCAATAATCATAATCAGCCATCAACTCTACGACGTTTTCCAGGTGGCTGATCGCATGGTTGTCCTGCGTCGCGGTGAGAAAGTTGGGGAGCGCTTGCGAGAAGAGACCACTCCTGAAGAAATAACCAGCCTGATCATTGGTGCTGAGCTGGTGGAGGAAGATAGGAGAGCATAAGCGCTCCGGTTTATGGCCAATTCTCTGGGTTTTGTGGTGTGCTTGCAGGAAACTCCGTTTTAAAGCTTCACTACGAGCAAAGGGCTTCCAGTAGGTGACCTTTTTCTGGTCATTTGGAAAAACGTTTTCCTAAAATACCTTTTCGAGTTTTCTTTTAGCCTCTTTTTTTAGATATTTTGGGGTTCTGGAACCAGCGACTTGCCTTGAATAGCCCTTTTAAAAATCCTGAAAAAACAAACCCATGATTGACGAGACAGAAAAATGGTGGTAAAATTTGGAAAAACGTTTTACAAAGGAGTAATTTTTAGTGCTGAAAGCATCGGTTGAGGATGTAAGAAAGGCTATGCGACTTGAAAAACCTGCTCTCATTCCTCAACTTGAATACCTTGCTCATCCCGAATTTCAAAGAAAAGTGAGTGGCATCGACCCCTATGAAGAGCCCGAAAAGAGCCTGGTAGAGACTTATAGAAAGCTGGGTATCAACCTGGTGTGGCATACTGCTTCAGTGGATTTTCCGGAAGAAGAGGAAAAGAAAGCAGTGTATCAAAAAACTCCCTGGGGTAGTGGAGAAAGCATTTGGAGGAAACCACCCTTTGAAAGTGTGGAAGAGGTTTTAAATTATTCTCCGCTTAAAGCACACTCCAAGACCAAGGAACAGAGAAAGCAGGAATTGGAGAGAGAATGGCGTGAACAAAATAGAATGTGGGAAGGAGTAGCTCTGGTTCCTGGGGGTATTTATACCACTCTTTTTATGTGGGGAGTGGAAACCTTTGGCTGGGAACTGTTCATGGAAGCGGCTGCGTCGAAACCAGGTCACTTTGAAGAAATAATGCAGGAATTTTTTGAAGTTTCCAGGCGGGACTTTGAAGCCTATGCGGAAATTGAAGGTGTCGAGCTTTTTATAAGCCATGACGATTTGGCTATGGCTTCCGGACCCATTTTTTCACCTCGCTGGCTCGAGAAAAACATTATCTCCCGTTATGGAGAACTTTGGAGACCTCTTAAAGAAAAGGGGGTAAAGGTCCTTTTCTGTTCAGATGGTAACTATTCCTCGCTTGTGGACCTTATAGCCGAGCAAAAGCCAGACGGTTTCATTTTTGAGTCTTCGGTTTCCATGGAAATGATGGTTAAAAAGTTTGGGGATTCGAAAATCCTGGTTGGCAACATTGATTCCCGGGTATTGACGATTGGCACTCCGGAAGAAGTAAGATGTGAGGTTCAGCGTTCGGTTTTAGCTGCTCGTGATTGCCCTGGATACATTATCAACTGCACCGGTCACCTTCCCCACAACATACCCCTTGAAAACATGTTCGCTTATTTCGATGAAGTGAAGAAATGGAGAGTAAGGTGAAGATTTCCATGAAGAAAGAGTCCAGAGATTCCAAACCCACCATAGTCGATGTAGCACGTCTGGCTGGGGTTTCTCCGGCTACCGTCTCTCACGTGCTTAATAAAACCAAAAGGGTAACCCCTGAGACCGAAGAAAAGGTACTTCAGGCGGTAAAAACTTTGCGTTATCAAAAAAATGCTCTGGCTTCTACCCTGCGTTCGCGCAATTCTCAGGTAATTGGCTTTGTGACTTCTCAGCTTCACAGTATTTTCTGGCTACGAGTTATCCGTGCTGTTGAATACACTCTTTCTCAAAATGGCTACCAGATGTTTCTGGGTTGTAGCTACGGTGACCCGGCAAGGGAGTTGGAGTTGATTGAAAGCATGCTCCAGAGCATGGTAGGAGGGGTTATAATTGCCACCTGCATTAACGAAATTAATGAAAAAGAACTCCCTATAAGTCCTCAGATCATGAATTTCCTGGAGGAACGCTGTGTTTTTGTAGACACCTACCCTTCAGGTATGAACGTTGATTTTGTAGGAGTTAACAACGAAGAGGCTTCCTTTCAACTTGTCGAACTACTTCTCAAGAAAGGTTACCGTAGGATAGCCATGGTAAACGGTGATTCTCGGATTTTAACTGCACGGGAGCGGAGAAGTGGCTTCTTTAAGGCTTTGAAAGAATACGCTGTTTCTGTGGATGAACGGTACATTTTTGAAGGCAAAAATCTTGGTAAAAGAACTGGTCTTGAAGGAGCAAACTATCTATTATCGCTCGATTCTCCGCCAGAGGCAGTTTTTTTGGCGAGTGGCAATTTGACGGTGGGTTTTCTGGAAGGTTGTAGAGAGAAGGGGGTGAGAATTCCAGGAGATATCGAATTGGTAGGTTTTGATGATATCGAGTGGACTCCGGTAATTGAACCATTTTTAACCTGCTGTGTTCAACCTTCGTGGGATATAGGAGAAACTGCTGCTTCTTTACTTCTTGAAAAAATCCAGGAGAAAAAGGAGGGAAGGGCCAAGAGAGAAGTACGTCTGAAATGTGAGGTGGTGATTAGAAATACTTTCCAGAAAGGGTAGGAAGCTTGTCCAGAAGTTGCAAAATTTGGAACCTGGTGTTTAGCGTTAAAAATTAAATTCCCAAAATGAGGGAGGGATTGGTAATGAAAAAAGCGAGTTTTCTGGTGTTTTTGAGTGTTGTGCTGGTATTGCTCTTGAGCTTTTCTGTTCTAGCGAAAACCAGTATCAGGGTTACTTGTATACCTGGTCCCACAGCGGAAAGGCTTCAGGCGCAGGCTAAGGCTTTCATGGAGAAGAATCCGGACATTGAAGTGGTTATCGATGTAGCTGGTGGAGCGGAAGAAGTATACAAGCCCAACTTCCCGGTTATTGCTGCTTCCCCGGATCGCCCGGATATGGCCTGGTACTGGGTGGATGGCAGACAGTATCAGGACCTGGTTGCAGCTGGTTTACTGGAGCCGTTGGATGATTTGTATGAATCTGAAGGGTGGAACGAAGTACTGCCTCAGTCTACTCTGGAAAAGTACACCAGTCCCGATGGTCACAAATATGCGGTAAATGTAACCGTGGTCTGGTATCCTCAGGTTTACTACAACAAAAAGATTTTCGAAGAAGTGGGAGTGGTGCCACCTCAGACATCTTATGTTGCTTATGCATCTAACCAGGAATGGTATGACGTAATTGGCAAGATAAGAAGTGGGGGATACGAGCCGGTATCTTTCGGCGGCAAAGAGGGGTGGATCATCGGTCATACTCACGATGTATTGCTCCAGAGAATGGTACCTCAGGAGCTTTTGAACGACTTCTATAACAACTGGCGTCCTGGTTGGGAGCCCAAGGTTAGGTACACCGATGAAGCCTGGTTGCAGGTTGACCGGATGCTCCTTGAGTGGAAAGAAAAGGGTGTATTTGCCGAAGGTTTCTTGAGCAGGAGTTATCCGGAAGGTAGAATGCTCTTTGTCCAGGGTAAGGCGGCTATGTATCAGGATGGTTCCTGGGGAGTGGGTATACTTCGCAATGAAGCGCCTGACCTTGATTTTGGCTGGATGCTGTATCCCAAGATAAAACAAGATATTGACCCCAAATTCCTGCTTTATGCAGGCAACGGTATGATGATTCTCAAAGGAACCAAAAATCTTGATGCCTGCAAAAAGTTTTTGAGCTTTCTTATGAGTAAGGAGGGCCAGGAACTTGGTTTTCGGGTAACCACTGAATTCCCAAGCCGCCTGGACATTAACACTGATCTCATCCAGGAAATCGCTGACCCCTTGATTTATGAAATGTGGTTAAAGCTTCAAGAAATTGGTTCCTCCACTGGATGGGATGATCCAGTGCCTGCAGAACTTGCTGAAAGAAGTTTTATCCTTTTCCAGGAAATGCTCTCCGGTATGCGGACTCCCGAGTCGGTAGGACAGGAACTGGAAGCCATTGCTGAGCGGTACCGTTCTAAAAAGAAGTAAACGCGAATGCGACTTGCCTCCGCTCCCTGAAAAGGGAGCGGAGGGCTAAATTTACCAAATTGGGGGATACCTTTATGAAACTTGGAAGTCGCAGGAAATGGATAGGTTACGCTTTTGTGTTGCCCGCCTTTTTCTTCATGGTGGTTTTTATTCTCTATCCCCTTATAGAAAGTTTGATATTGAGTTTTTACGATTGGACGGGCATTAGCGCCAAGACTTTTGTAGGCTTTGAGAACTTTCGGTATTTGCTCAAAGACCGCGTTTTCTGGCTGGCTCTCAAAAACAACCTTATTTTTACTGTTTTGGCCACTGCGGGTACGGTTATCTTGGGTTTTTTTCTGGCGGTAGCCATAGAGCGCAGAGTACGGGGCTGGTGGTTTTACAAAGTGGTTTACTTCTTGCCAGTTATGGTTTCTATGACTGTGGTGGGGCTTTTGTGGGGAAGGTTACTTGATCCCACCTTGGGCCCTGTAAATTTTATCCTTAAAAAACTGGGCGTTGCTTCGCCACCTTTTTGGTTGGGTGACCCTAAGACTTCTCTTTTGAGTATTATAGGGGTTTCTATATGGCAGTATGCGGGCTTTCCCATGATTATTCTGCTTGCGGCCATGGAAAATGTGCCCCTTGAGGTTCATGATGCTGCTACCATCGATGGTGTAAGCGAATGGCAAAGAATCTGGTATATCATTTTCCCGCTTATAAAACCAGTCTTTTTAATGATTACCGTTTTGCAGATCATTTTTTCTTTTAAGGTATTTGACATTGTTTGGGCAATGACTCAGGGAGGCCCTGGAGATTCTTCCATAGTTTTGGGGGTTTACCTTTATAAGGCTGCTTTCCGATATACCCGTTTTGGTTATGGAGCGGCAATTGCGGTTGCCATGTTCTTGATAATTTTCCCGTTGTCCCTGCTTTATATCCGATTGACTCGTCTTGAAGAGGCAGTTGAGGAATAAATCGTGGAGGAGAAGAAAATGATTAGCAGGCGCCTAACGCGAATTGGATACTTTATCATTCTGCTTTTTTTGATATTCTGGGCAATTGCGGAGCTTTTCCCGATTGTTTTTCTTTACCTGACGGCGATGAAAACGGACGAAGAGATTATGAACAACATTCTTTTACCTCCCCAAAGGCCTTCTTTCAGGAACTTCGTCCTGGCCTGGCGGGGAGGAAATTTGGGAGTTCCCATAAGTAGATATTTCTTAAACAGCGTGATTGTAACCGGAGGAACTCTGTTTTTCCTGACTTTCTTGGGAGCGATGGCTGGCTATGGCTTGTCACGATTTCTTTTTCCAGGCAAAAGCTTTTTTCAGAAGTTCTTGATATTCGCTCTGGCTGTGCCCGCTCATGCCACCCTGATTCCCGTTTTTCACTTTCTGGGGAGATTCGGATTGCGTAATAACTACTTGGGGCTGATTTTTGTTTACACCGCTTTCTGGCTTCCCTTTACCATTTTGATGCTTTATTCCTATTTCGGATCTTTTCCCAGGGAGCTGGAAGATGCAGCCCGAATCGATGGCCTTTCTGAGTTGGGTACTTTTTTCAGAGTCGTGGTTCCTGTTTCCAAGGGTGCGCTGAGCAGTGTCTCAATTGTGAATTTTGTGGGCATATGGAGCGAACTCCTTTTTGCCTTTTTGATTATGAACCGCGAAAAAATGAAAACCATAACCGTGGGGGTGCTTTCTTTCCGAGGCCAGTATGAAGTGCAGTGGAGCTTTATGTTTGCCACCATGGCCATCGCAGCTTTACCCACCATTATATTTTTCCTGATTTTCCAAAAACAAATCACCAAGGGAATGCTCCTTGGCTCTTTCAGATAAGGAGGGGGATGTGATGAAGGCCAGAGAAAGAGTGCTTAGGGCACTGAAGAGAGAAAAGGTAGACCGGGTGCCTCTTGATTTCTGGGCAATCCCCGGGATACAGGAGCGGCTCTGTAGAGAACTTTCCTTGGATGAAGAGGGGCTTTTGCGATATTTTGGTGTGGATTTTCGCACCGTTGAACCTCGATATATCGGTCCTTCTCTTGAAAAGAAGAATGGTATGCAGAAAAATGTATTCGGGGTCTGGGAGAAGGAGGGTTTTTTGGGTTACGGGGAAGCGCCTCTTGAAGGAGCCTGTACCCCTGAGGATATCGATGCTTATCCCTTTCCTGATCCGGAGTGGTTTGACGTAACCCATCTTAGAGAGCAATGTGAAAAATATAAGGATTTTGCATTGCGGACTGCTCCTGCGTGGGGTACCTGGTGGGCCTCTTTCCAGCTTTCTCAGGCGCTTCGAGGTGTGGAACGGTTTTTCGTTGACCTTCTGGAAAATGAAGCACTGGTCAATCGCCTTCTTGACCGCATTACCGAATTTACTCTTCGAGTTAATGAAAAGGTTTTTGAGGCTACCCGGGGATACCTCGATATCTATTTTCTGGGTGATGACTACGGCTCCCAAAGGGGACTTCTCATCAGTGTAGAGTTGTGGAGAAAGTATTTTAAACCCCGTATCAAGCTTTTGTGTGAGCAGGCGAAAAGCTATGGCTTGTGGGTGATGTTTCATTCCTGCGGTGCTATAGCAGAGCTAATTCCTGAGTTAAGCGAAGCTGGCGTTGACATCATCAATCCTTTGCAAACCAGGGCAAAGGGCATGGATTTTGAAAGCCTTTCCAGGTTTAAGGATTTAGTGGCCTTTCATGGGGGTATTGATACTCAGGAACTGCTTCCTTTTGGAAGTGAAGAAGAAGTTCGCCAGGAAGTGAGAAAAGCTATTTCTGCGCTGGCTTCATCTGGTGGAGCTTATATTCTGGCAAGTAGCCAGGAGCTAATGCCAGATGTCCCTGTAAAAAACGTGGTTGCCATGTATGATGAAGCTCGAAAAATAAAGTTCTGAGGAGGAAAAATTATGAGTCCTTTACCATTCCGCCAGGTACACCTGGATTTCCACACTTCTCCCTTTATCCCTGATGTTGCTCAGGATTTTGAACCCGAAGAGTTTGCCCAGACCCTTCTTGAGGCCCGAGTAAACTCCATCAACATATTTGCTCGCTGCCATCATGGATACTGCTATTATCCAACCAAGGTAGGCAAAATGCACCCTTCCCTCAAGCGAGACCTTCTGGGAGAGATGATCGAAGCCCTGCACCGAAAAGGTATTCGCTGTCCCATCTACACCTCAGTAGTCTGGGATGAACTCTCTGCTTCTGAGCATCCTGACTGGAGACAGATTGATGCCCAGGGTAAGCTCATAGGCCGAGCACCACTTGAGAGCAAAGGCTGGCAGTTTTTATGCTTGAACTCTCCTTATATGGACTATCTGGAAGAGCACGTTAAAGAGCTCATGGAGCTCTATGGAAAGGAAATTGATGGTTTGTGGTTTGACATCATTATCCAGCATCCTGACGGCTGTTTCTGTCCCCACTGCCAAAAGAGCATGCGTGATAAGGGCTTACGAGTCGATGTGAAAGAAGACCGCTTGCAACACAACCTGCTCGTAGAAAGGAAAGCCATGCAGCGCCTCTCACAGCTTGTAAAGAGTAAACTTCCCGAAGCCCTGGTGGTTTTTAACTGCCGGGTGCGTCTGGATCGGCGAGTGGAAAAAGGGATAAAAGAAGAGCTCAGCTATATGACGCATCTTGAAATTGAGTCTCTGCCTTCGGGCATATGGGGATATTTGCATTTTCCAATGTATGCTCGTTACTTTGCTCCTTTTGACAAAGAGATAGTGGGCATGAACGGGCGTTTTCATCTCATGTGGGGAGATTTTGGTGGACTCAAGAACCAGGCAGCTCTTGAGTATGAGTGCAATCGCATGATTGCTCTTGGTGCTAAGTGCTCAGTTGGAGATCAGCTGCATCCTCGGGGGAAATTGGACAGGATAACTTATGAAAAAATTAGCAAAGTATATCGGGAAATTGAAAAGAAAGAACCTTTCTGCGAGGGTGCAAGGCTTAAGGCGGAAATAGGTGTTTTGGTTAATTCAGTTACTGAGGGAACGGCTCTGGGCTTTTCTCAGTTCTTCGGTCTGGAAGCTGATGAAGGAGCTACCAGGATGCTTATGGAACTGCATGAACAGTTTCATCTTATTGATGAAGAATCCGATTTCAATCGCTATCGAGTAATCATTGCTCCGGATGGAGTGCCTTTCAGTGCTTCTTTAGAGGAGAAGCTTTCTCACTTTCTTGAAAGAGGTGGTGCCCTGCTTCTTACCCATCGCTCAGGTCTCAGCCCTGAATCTGGGAACTTTGCCATCCCTGGTTTGGGACTGGAATATCTCGGGGAGTTGGAATTTGATGTTGATTATTTCCGCCCGGATATTGAAAAGGTGGAAGGGTTGGACCCAGAATACGATTATGCACTCTATGGTAAAGGAAGTCGGGTTGTGGCTCGAGAGGGAGAAGTACTTGCCTACCTGGTTCACCCTTATTTTAACCGTAGTTGGGAAAAGTTTTGCTCGCACCGGCAAACTCCCCCAGATTGCAAGTCCTCGGATCCTTTCTGGGTAAGAAAAGGTAGAGTTATTTATATCTCTCATCCCCTGTTTACGCTTTATCGGAAGTACGCTTATTTACCCTATAAGTTAATTATCAAGCATTCGTTGAGGGCTTTGCTTCCTGATCCACAGTTGATAGTTGAAAATGCTCCTTCTTCCTGTGAGGTGACGCTTCTTGAACAGGAAAAAGAGGGGCGAGATGTCATTCATTTGCTTTTCTATGTTCCCGAGCGACGGGGGAAAATAGACATTATTGAAGACGTTGTGCCACTTCAAAATGTGGTTCTGAAATACCGGGCAGTGGAAAAACCCAAGAGCATATACCTTGCTCCAGGTGGTGAAGAGCTTGGCTTTCAATGGGAAGGAAACTACGTTGTTTTTACAGTGCCTGAGTTTAAAGGACATCAGATGGTGGTAGTAGAGCGATGACTCAGGAACTTTCCTATCCAAAAACTTCTCTTGAGGCTCCCTCTCCTCAGAGGCTTCTTGCTGCCTTAGACTTTAAGGAACCAGATAGAGTACCTCATCTTGAGTTTTGGATAACCAGCAAAACAGTTTACGAGTGTGTGTTGGGGAGAAAACTCGACTACGAAGTCATTGACGCCAAGGAAGGGCAGAAAAGTATTGCTCCAGAAGATGAGATTGAATTTGCCTTTCGAATTGGTATGGATGCTGTCCCCTGTAACTTTTCCTGGCGTCCTGGCAATATTTTTGAAAAAGCTTCCGATGGGACCGAACACTATGTTGGGGGTCGAATTAAGACCTGGGAGGACCTCGAAACTTTGGAGCCTCCTCCTCCCCTTGAAGAGCAACTGGCCCTTCTTGAGCGCTACCTTGAAGCGGGCAAGAAATACGGAGTGGGTATATTCCCCAACTTTACCTCCTTTTTTGATTCTGCGCAACTTGCCATGGGCTATGAATATTTTCTTTACCAGATTTATGATAACCTGGCGCTCATTGAGAAGCTCATGGATATTCTCCTCGAACATCAGGTCAAGGTTGTTGAAGCGGTATTCAAGCATTACGGTGATAGACTCCTTTTTATGATGGTCAACGACGACATTGCGTATAATTCAGGCCTGGCGGTTAGGCCCGAATTGTTCAGGAAACTGTTCTGTGAACGCTTTAGGACTCTGACCGAGCCCGCTCGAAAGCAGGGCAAGAAAATCGTGATGCACACTGATGGAAAAATGGATCAAGTCCTTCCCATTCTGTATGAGCTGGGAGTGGGGGCTATCCATCCCTGTGAGCCAGAATCAAACGACATTTATGAACTGAAAAAGAAGTGGTATGGAAAAGTAGCTTTGATAGGTAACATTCACACACCTCTTCTTGCCTACGGGAGCAAAGAGGAGATTGAGGAAGACGTCAAAGAACACCTGACCAGACTGGCGCCCGGTGGTGGGTACGTACTTTCTTCCTCAACCAGCATATTCGAAGGTATACCTCCTGAAAACTTCCTGCACATGGTCCGTTGCGTGCACAGTTTTGGAGTGTATGAAAAGCTCCGGGGAGGTGCTTGAGCGAAACTGGTTCACTGCTTCCCGGACTGACTTTTCAATGAGAGTTCTGGTGTATAATTGAGAAAAAACGTCTGGAGGCGTAATTCTTTGGACACTTACCACAAAGAGTGGATTGACCTGCGCAGTGACACGGTAACGCATCCCACACCTGAAATGCTGGAAGCCATGGTTTCTGCTCGGGTGGGAGACGATGTGTATGAAGATGACCCCACGGTTAAAGAGCTTGAAGCACTGGGAGCGGAGATGGTAGGTAAAGAAGCCTCTCTATTTGTCCCCTCGGGCACCTTTGGGAACCAGCTGGCCATTTTGACCCACACCCGGCGCGGGGACGAGGTCATCGTTCCAGAAAGCAACCACATCGTGGAGCACGAAGTGGGAGCTATGGCAGTGATTTCCGGAGTGCAGCTTCGCACCCTTCGTGATGATCGGGGAAGAGTTGCGATAGAGGACCTGGAAAGGCTTTACCGGGAAGAAGACATCCACCACCCCCGGACCGGCCTGATTTGCATGGAAAATGCCCATTCTTCAGGTTCGGTGGTGCCCCTTGAAAACCTGGAAGAAGTGTACCAGTTTGCCCGCTCAAAAGGAGTACCGGTTCACCTGGACGGTGCCCGGATTTTCAACGCTGCCTGCCACCTCCGGGTAGGTGCTCCAGAGATTGCCCAATATGCCGATTCGGTAATGTTCTGTCTTTCCAAAGGGTTGTGTGCTCCCGTGGGCTCTTTGCTTGCCGGAAGCAAAGAGTTTATCAAAAAAGCCCGCAAAATGCGGAAGCTCATGGGTGGAGGCATGCGCCAGGTCGGTTACTTAGCTGCAGCAGGCCTGGTTGCTTTAAAAGTTATGCCCCAAAAGTTAGAGGAAGACCACAGGAAAGCTCAAACGCTTGCTCGCCAGCTTTCCAGGGTAGAGGGGATAGAAGTTTTCTTTGACCGCCTGGACATCAACATGGTTTTCTTCCGGGTTAGGCGGGAAAGCTTTTCGGATGCTGATTTCCTGCAGTTTTTGCTTCAGCGAGGTATTAAAATTAACCCGCCTATGAAGGGAGAATACCGCCTGGTCACTCATTACTGGATTTCTTACCCTGCCATAGAACACACTGCTTCTTCAATAGCCGAGTTTATGGAGAAAGCACAGGGGGGTGACGGGACTAAGAGTCTTTAGTTCCCAGCCACCAGCCGGAAAGCCACCCGAAAAGGAAGTTGGAGGAAGTGACTTCCACAAAGTGAGCGTTGCGAATTGACGGGGGCAGGTAAGGGTTGGGAAGGAGCAGTAAAAATCCCATCAGCACCGAAAAAAGCAGAGCCGAAAGCAGGGCTTTTTCCCACCGCTTTCCTGTGGCAACTCTGGTAATAAACAGAGCCAGTGCCGAAAAAGCAAGGCCGCGCAATACCTGGAAAGGCAAAATCCAGGCCGGAAGCTCAAGGCCAGCGTAGAATTCCTGGAAGGCCTGGGCGGCTAAGGGCCTGAAGACGAAAAAGCCGAAAGATAGGTAGATGCCCACGTAAAAAAGAGCAAGGACCGGTAGGGTTACCAACAATCGCTTTTGAGGGGTAGGAACTGAATACACTGTTGTAGCTGGTTTTTTGCTGTGCCACCTGCCGTAAACTGCAAGGAGCAGAAAGCTGAAAATGAGTGCAGTCAGGAAACCCTGGAGGAAGAAGCGGGGCACCATTGCAGCGGGAACTACGGAAACCAGGTAGCGGAGAAAGACCAGGGTTTCTACCTGAGAAAGGGCAGTGGTTATGCCAAAAAACACAGTGAACATCGCAAGGTACAGTTTCCACCCGCCGTATCGGGAACGGACCACCAGGTAGCTGAGTACGATAGTCTGGGCGAAGCTGACCAGAAAGACTGCAGGCAGAGAAGTTGCGCTTTCTGCACTGGTGCCTATTCCCGATACAAAAGAAGCTACTGCCTGGGAAAAGATAAGGCCGAGTGTAAGCAGCAGCAACTTAAGCACCCATGAAAGAAAATACGACCTTTTCATCGCTTCCCCCCTTAAATAGTGTAGCACAGTTTCAGGTCTTGTGGCTGAAGGGTTTCTATCTTTGTTTTGGGTTTTGTGGTGTGCAGGTAATGGGATTCTCAAATTTTCATCTTTCAGGAGCCCGGAATAGTGTAGAATGAAGGTAAATTGCTTATGCTTGAAGGTGGTAGGGGTGAGTGATAAAGCCAGCATACTGGAGAGCAATTGAGCTGTTTAAGAAAAGAGCGCAGAAAACGTATGGTGAGCGATTGACCAGAAGCAGCCTTTTGACTCCTGCACAAGGAATATCCTAACCACATGACCTCAAAAAGTATTTATTTTCAAAGGAAAATAAGGTATAAAATTGGTAAGGACAACTCAGGGAGGGGTTTCCCTCTGTTCAGCATCTTAAGTCTTTCAAAGATGTAGCATAGGTAGAAGATGGAGTTCAGTCGTTTGAAGAGCGAAAAAGTATTTTTATTGTTCTTTGCTTTGATTATATTTCTTCTTTACGCTTTCCTGCCCGGGGCCTGGGCTCTGACTTTGCGAGTTGGTGCATACCAGGACCCACCTCTTGTTTTCTGGGATGAGAGCGGCCAGGTTCAGGGTCTCTATCCAGAGGTTCTGGAAGAGATTGGGCGCCGGGAAGGTTGGCAGATAGAGTATGTGCGTGATGATTTTTCAAAGCTTCTCGACTTTCTCCGCCAGGGTGAAATTGACCTTCTCCTGGCGATTGCTTACTCTGAAGAGCGTGCACAAGTTTTTGATTTCAATCAGGAGACTGTCTGGTTAAACTGGGGAGCCGTCTATGCTCGACCCTCTTTGAAAATAAATTCCCTCCTGGACCTGAACGGAAAAACCATCCTGACAGTAAAGGATGATATCTATTATCAGGAAATGCTCAAAATGGTTTCGGGCTTTGGTCTTGACTGTAGATTTTTGGAGGTTAAGGATTATCAGGCGGTTTTTGCGCTTCTTGCTCGAGGCGAGGGCGATGTCGGGGTGGTCAGCAGGCTGTTTGGTATCCGTTTTGGAGCACAGTACGGTCTGGAAGCAAGCCCCCTCATTTTCAGGCCCACTGAACTGCGCTTTGCGGTTCCCAGATGAAAAAACCAGGAGTTGCTTGCTGCGCTGGACCGCTGGCTTGCAGAGTTCAAAAAGGACCCGGATTCTGTATACCACCGTGCTGTTCATCGCTACTTGGAGATGCACAAACCCTGGGAGATGCCCCGCTGGCTCTGGTATTCTATGTGGGCTGGCGGCGGGGCGTTACTGGTACTTCTTTTGTTTGTCTGGCTTTTACGGGCACAGGTTGCCCTGCGGACCAGAGAACTCCAAGAAGCCAACCGCAATCTTCAAGAGGAAGTGCTAAGGCGTCGTAGCGCAGAATCACGCCTTTCTCTGCACCTTGACTTTGAAAGGATGATGGGAAGAATTCACTTACGCTTCTTTGCCCGTGAGGATCTGGAACGGCTTCTTTCCTTTGCTTTTAAGGAAATAGGCAATTTCTTCGGTTTTTCCTGTATCTGTGCGGTTTTGCCCGATGGGGAGAGGCTGGTCTGGGCTGAAGCCAACTACGCCCTGGAGGAGTTTCCATTGCTTGAAAAATTACTTGAAGAACCTTCCCTGCAAAGCGACTGGGAAAAGGAGCACAAAATCCTGCTTGAGACCCTCTCTGAAGCCCTGCTGGAGGTTCCCGAAAAGTTTAAGGATAAAGGCTTTTTCGCTTTCTCGGTGCCAGGTGAAGATAGCGAAGAGGGGTTTGTGGAGTGCCTCTTTAAGGAACGCTTTTCCAAGGATGATGAGCGTTACCAGCTTCTGGACCCGCTTCTTCAGCACCTGCGGGTTTTCTTAAGCTACCTTGCTATTTCCAGGAAGCGCGCTCAGGAAGCAGAGTGGTTCCAGACTACTCTGCGGAGCATTGGCGATGCAGTCATCGCCACTGATGGAGAGGGCAGGGTGATTTTTATGAACCCAGTGGCCGAAGAGCTTACCGGATGGAGCGCTGGGGAAGCGGCGGGAAAGCCCATAGAAGAGGTTTTCCATATCCTTTATGAACAAACTCGTCAGCCAGTTCTCAACCCGGTGCGCCGGGTAATTAAAGAAGGAAAAGTGGTGGGGCTTGGCAACCACACCATTTTGGTCAGCCGCAGCGGGAGAGAATTTTTTATTGACGATAGCGGGGCTCCAATCAAAGACCAGTTAGGGAAAATCCTGGGTGTAGTGCTGGTTTTCCGGGATGCTACCGAGCGCCGGGAGATGGAGCAGAAGCTCCAGGAGAGCGAGCGGCGCTATCGGATGCTTTTCACCTTTATGCCGGATGGTTTCGTTTTGCTTGAAGAAGTTCAGGTCGAAGAAAATAAACCTCGAGCATTTCAAATTGTTGAAGCCAATGCTTCTTTTGCGGCCATGGTGCGCTTCAGGCCTGAGGAGCTGCGTGGCCTCCGGATAGAAGAGGTGTTTCCAGGTTTCGGGGAGCTTTTGAGCGATGAACATACCCCCTTGCTTATGCGAGGTGAATTCCTGCGCAAGGAGGTGTTTGTACCTGAATTCGATGTTTTCTGGGAAGTGAGCTTGTTTGTGCTCGATGGCTCCCGGATAGGGATGATTGTTTCCGACATCACCGCTCGCAAAAAGTATGAAGCGAAAATACGTTATCTCAGCTTTCACGATGCCCTGACTGGACTTTACAACCGCCTGTTTGCCGAGGAAGAGCTGGCTCGTTTGGAGCGGAGCAGAGACCCGACAATCGGTTTTATTTTCGCTGATCTTGACGGTCTCAAATTTCTGAACGATGCCTTTTCCCACCAACTGGGGGATGAGATGTTGAAGCGAGCAGCACAGATTCTACAATCCTCTTGCCGTAAGGGAGATATCGTTGCCCGCTGGGGTGGAGATGAGTTTTTGGTGATTTTGCCGGCAACGGATCTTCCAGCAGCTGAAGGGGTTGCGAGACGTATTGAGGAATTTTGTCAGGAAGAAACTCAAAAAGAACCACTCTTTTTGGGGCTCTCGCTGGGAGTTGCGGTAAGAAGGCATCGGGAGGAGAGCGTCTGGGAAGTGATAAATGTTGCGGAAGAAGAGGCTTACCGCAAAAAGTTTTTACGTCGTGAAGAGCGGGGAAAGGAATATGCTCAGCTTCTGTATAAGAGTCTTTTTGCGTTGGGAATCGAGGATGAAAAGAAGCTTCTTGCTATGGAGAAGCTCGCCCTGAAGATGGGTGGAGAATTGGGGCTTTCTCATGAGGAACTTGAGAGAGTGAAACTTCTGGTTGCCTTTCACGATGTGGGTAAGTTAGCCCTTCCTCGCGAATTGCTCTTTGAAGAAGAGACGCTTTCTGAGGAAGAGAAGGCTCTTTGGAAACAACATCCGGCCTTTGGATATCGTATTGTTCGAGTTACCCCTTCGCTCCATCCGGTGGCAGAGGAAATCTATGCTTTTCGGGAGCACTGGGATGGGTCGGGGTATCCCCAGGGCAAAAAGGAGGAAGAAATACCCCTGATTACCCGCCTGGTGCAGGTTGTGGATGCCTACCTTACCCTGACTTTTTCAACTGGTGGGAGAGCTTCACTTTCTCCACAGGAAGCACTGGAACAAATTGAAAAGGAGAAGGGGGTCAGGTTCGACCCCCAGATGGTGGAACTTTTGAAGACGGTCCTGAAGGAAAAGTAGCGCTTTAAAGCATTTCCGGGTTTTCAACGACTCCCAGGAAAAGGAAAAGCCCACTCTCTTCATCCCGAATTGCTAAAAGAAAGGGATGGTCCACCCGCATCAGGAAGCGTTCCTCAGGTGGTAGTGCAGTGACCCCTATAACGACTGAAGTCACTGCTGCTGCGGTGGTTCCCTCTTCGTTCACTTCCAGAATGCTTTTGTGCTTGACCTCGCTCAAAAAGGCGTTGGGCGGGATGGGGAGCATCCCTCCAAAATCAGCGTTCTGAGGGTCGAAAGCCCGTTCCATTCCCAGTTCCTGAAGCGTTGCATTCAAAGAGCGCTCAAAGCTCAGCTTAAAGCGAGGGAGGTAAATTTCGCCTTCTCGCTTTTCCATGCTCTGTATCCAACCTTCAAGCAAGCTGGCGTTGAGCCCTTCGAGCAAATTCGGCAATCCATCCTGGGCGCGGGGCAGGAAGATGTACATGCTGAAACGCTCATCGGCATAAGGGAGTCGTATTGCCTGCAGGGTTTGGTTTTCGAAGTAATCGAAAGAGCCTTCCTGCCACATGGTGGGGAGCTCTCGGCTTTCGCCCTGCACTGTATAAAAGGGGAGAAGCTGGGTGTTTTCAGCGTCAAAGGTGTACTTCCACTTTGCTTTGAAATAAATGGCATTCAGGAGCACCAGGACATCCAGGTCGGACAAGCGGTCAATGATTTGGTTTATCTTACCATGGGTTTTTTCGCTGACCCACTGGTTGATGAGGTTGATGGTCTGGGGGTCTGCAAAGTCCACCGAGTGCGCTTCTGCCTGGTAGAATTGCTGGACAGCCTGCAGGTAGTTTTCGTAAAAGGGCACACCTTCTCTTGCCCACAGGGAGTTGGCAACACTGAGGGTCACTTTGCTGTTTGTGCGGTTGCATATTTTGACCAGGTTGGCGTTTTGCTGATTGACTTCTTCCGTGTCGAAAGAGAGAAGTTCCAGAGCCTGGAGCATCTCAGATTGCGTAGTCCCCCGGGCTCCATTTGCGGCCATGGCAAGAGCAAGCTCAATGCTTGCTGGAGAGATGAAGAGATTTTCCTCGTGCTCTTCCCAAAGGGCTTTAAGGAGGTTTACTCCAAAGGCGTTGACGTTCTGTGCAAAACCAGGGTCTAGGGAAACGTTGCCTGAGGGAAGGACGCCCTCTAACAAGCACCCTGAAGCAAAAAGCAGGAGTAAAAGAATTGCCAGAAAAACGAATTTGCGCATAATCCACCCCTCTTTGAAGAACGCTTCATGAAGCGTTCTTCTCGAATTGCGTTCTAACCACATATACGCATCTTTTTTGCTCTGGGTTTTGCTATTTCATCGAAAATGTGTATCAGCCACTTTTTGCAATGGCTGCGATTTCCACCTTGCCACCTCGGGGTAGATTGCTCACTTCCACGCAACAGCGCGCCGGATAGGGAGGCTTGAAGTACTGGGCATACACGTCGTTTACGGCCTGAAACTCCTGGATATCGGTGAGAAAGACGGTAACCTGCACCACGTTTTCCATGTCCAGACCGGCTTCCCTGAGGATGGCACGCAGGTTTTCCAGGACCTGCCGTGCCTGCTCGCTTGTTTTGTCTGAGACCATTTCTCCCTGCGGGGAGAGGCCCAGCTGTCCGGACACAAAGACCCATTCCCCAGCCCGGACTGCCTGAGAGTAAGGCCCGACTGCCTGAGGTGCTTTACTGGTGGCGATGGCTTCTTTCATCAGTTTTCAACCTCCTTTTGCAGGTTATTGTTGCCCTCACAGAGCTTGGGTGAATGAAAGTTTTTTTCCAGAATGCTTATGATGACCCGGTCGAGGTCCCGCATGCCTTCTTGACTTAATTCAGCCATGTTGTTTACCGTTTGTTCTATGGAGGGGCTGAGTAACCCCTGAGGGATTGCAGTTTTGCTTCCCAGAAGCGCAAAGAGGGCTGCCAGGTAGGCTTCAAAGGCTCCAGTGCCCACCTTGAGAGAACAGCTTTCCTTGGCCCCGTCGCAGATCATTCCTGCCGTGTTGGCGAGCACAATTTGCATCGCTTCCTGCATTTCTTCAAGCTTTCCGCCCAAAAGATAAGTTATTCCGGCAGCCGCTCCTGCTCCAGCGGCAATAGCACAGCCACAGACCTGAGAAAGCCTGCCCAAACGGCTTTTCACAAAACTTGTGGAGAGGTGGCTCACCGCCAGCGCCCGAGCAATTTCCTCCCGACTTTTACCAGTTTTTTCACCCACCAGCACTACTGGCAGTATGGCAGTGATACCGTGGTTGCCGCTTCCGGCACTGCTCATGACTGGTAGCTTCACGCCTGACATGCGGGCGTCTGCTGCTGCATAGCAGAGGCTTTTTATCAGGTATCCCAAGTCACCCTCCAGGTTTTTTTCGTGCATGAGCTGTTGCATCTTCCGTCCAAAAGCCGGTCCGCTGCCACACCCTTCCTGTAACCCGGCCCGGGCTATGGTCAAATTCATGGTGGCTCCTTTCATCAGGTAGTGAATGTCTTCGGCGTCCATTTCCTCGACCAGCTTCAACAACTCGGGGTAGGAGAGTTCCTTAATTTTTTGAAACAGTAGATCTGCTGCTTGAGAAGCGTTTTCACTGCGCAAAATCGTCTCTCCGTTTTTGACCACTTCGACGATATTGGAGTGGTCCCCAGCAATCACGCATCTTGCCCAGTCCGTGCCTTTTTTAACGGTTGCAGCAATATAAACATCATGTTGGTTTGGGTCGCACTGTACCCTTACTTTTCCAAGTTCGACCCATCTTTTGGCTGTGTCCACGTCCTGAGGGGTACAGTCTTTCAAGACTTCAAGTCCGTATCCCGGCTTTCCGCACAAGGCTCCAAGAGCTGCAGCTAAGGCGTTGCCACGTGCTCCCCCAGTTCCCGGAATGACCACCGCCAGACCATTTTTGTAGACACTATCGCTTACCACTACCTGAATCGACTTTAATTCCCCCAAAGGAAGTTCCTGATTTGCTCTGGCGACGGCCAGGGCGACTGCTCCGGGTTCGGTACAGCCCAGAGCAGGCTTGACTTCCCGTCTCAAGAATTCCTTGAGTGAGAGCATGCATTATCCCTCGCATTGAGGTTTTTCTTTGCTGATAATCAATCGGCACACCTTTCCACCAGAGGCAATGGTGTCTTGAAGTTCCATTTTAAAACCTGGGAAGGTGCTTATAATGCCCCGGTCACCTTCCATGGCGATGTCGCAGAGGGTAGCAATTTCTTGCTCGTCCTGGGTGAATTTCTGCCAGGCAGCAACTAAGGGACAGTAGTTGAATTCGACTACAAAGCGGTCTTCGGAGGCTTCCACAATCTGCATTTCGAAGATTTTGCGAACGGTTTCGTTGGCGAATTCCTTACCAAACCGGCGCAGGTCGTCGGTTTTGCTGAAACGGGTTTCACCGTGAAAACAGCCACATCTAAAGATGGCTTTCCTTGCAAAGTCTTCCCAGTTCAGGCCTCTTTTTTTGGCCTCATCGAGCAGAAGGTAGAACCAGGTTGCCCGATGTTCTATGGCCTGACGCAATTTTTCGGTTTCTGGATCGCTGATTTTGCTTACGTTTTTGATGGTCATGATTGTTCCTCCTTATCGTTTTGAAATTAGCCGATGCCAAGGTATACCTGTACCACCCTGGGGTCGTTTAGAAGTTCAGTGGCACTCCCGGAGAGTGTTACTCTTCCAGTTTCCAGCACATAGGCCCGATCGGCTATCTGGAGGGCCATGTTGGCGTTTTGTTCTATTAAAAGCACGGTGGTTCCCATTTTGCGAATGTCCAGAATGAGTTCAAAAATCTGTTCCACGATGATGGGAGCCAGACCCAGGGAGGGCTCATCGAGCATCATCAGACGAGGCTCCAGCATGAGCCCTCTGCCGATGGCCAGCATTTGCTGTTCCCCGCCGCTCAGGGTGCCGCCCTGCTGCTTACGCCTTTCTTTGAGCCGGGGAAAAAGCTGATATACCCGGTCCAGGTTTTCACGTCGGCGAGCGGGATTGGAGACTGGATTCCCAAAATCTCCCATGAGGAGGTTTTCCTCCACAGTGAGGTAGGGAAATATGTGTCTTCCTTCGGGTACGTGGCAAATGCCCCGGCGCACTATTGCGCTTGGCTCCTCGTGGGTGATATCCTCATCAAGGAAAAGAACTTTCCCTTTTTGTTTTTTAACCAGGTTGGATATGCTGAGAAGTAGCGTGCTTTTCCCGGCCCCATTGGCTCCAATCAGGGTCACGATTTCCTGGTCTTTGACTTCCAGATTCACACCCTTGAGCGCTTTGATGCTCCCATAGGCAACGTGGAGGTTTTCCACCTTAAGCATGTGTACCACTCCCTTCTCCAGCGATGCTGCTTCTTTTGCTGCCAATTTTGCCCCGGCCAAGGTAGGCTTCGATAACTTTCTGGTTACACTGCACATCCTGAGGTGATCCCTCACAGATTTTGACACCGTGGTCCAAGACCGCTATTCGGTGGCACACGTTCATAATCAGTTTCATGTCGTGCTCGATGACCACAATGGTTAAGCCTTCTGCATTGAGTTTTTTTATGAATTCAACCAGTTCTTCGGTTTCTCGAGGATTCATTCCCGCTGCTGGCTCATCGAGTAGTAAAATGTCTGGGTTCAGGGACAAGGCTCTGGCAATCTCCAGCTTGCGCTGCATGCCGTAGGGTAGGCTGGAAGCAGTGTAGGAGGCGTAGCTATCCAATTCCACTCTTTTGAGGATGTCCAGGCCTTTCTGAGCCACCATTTCTTCTTCTTTTTTGTAAGTTCGGGTATGGAAGATAGCATCCCACAGGGAAGTCCTGGTTTGGGTGTGGAAACCAATTTTAACGTTATCAAGCACGGTCATATACTTGAAGAGCTTGATGCCTTGAAAAGTCCTGGCCATACCCATCCTGGCGATTTTCTCAGGTGGAAGACCGCTTATTTTTTTCCCTTTGAAAAAGACTTCTCCGCTGCTTGCTCTGATGGTTCCTGTCAGTACGTTGAATAGAGTAGTTTTTCCAGCTCCGTTGGGCCCGATGATGCCATAGATTTCACCTGGAAATATCTGAATGCTCACTTCATCCAGGGCTTTCAGACCTCCAAAGTAGCGGCTGACCTTTTGGGTTTCAAGTATGGGTGGCATCAAGCTCCACCTCCTCGATTTCAACTTCTATTCCACTTTCTTCGGTTTCCCGATATCTGCGGAACAGCATGCTGCTTCCAGCAATGCCCTGAGGTCGCAGGTAAACGGTGAGCAGAATGGCAATGCCAAAGATAACCAGCCGGTATTGGGCGATACCCCGGAAAAATTCGGAAAGCAGGGTGAGAAATGTGGCGCCGATGACCGGACCAAGTAGTGTTCCCTGGCCACCCACGAGCACCATGGCCAAGATGGAGAAACCTTCGTCGAGAGTAAAACTATCGGCACTTATGTAGCTTGCAAAGAAGGCATAGAAACAGCCAGCTACTCCTGCCCAGAAGGCTCCAAGCATAAGATTAATCAGCTTGTACTTGAAAGCTTCCACTCCCATGGCTCTTGCTGCTGCCTGGTCCTCACGTATGGCAATCCAGGCCCGCCCAATTCTTGAGTTGAGCACTCGCTGGGTCACAAGAAGCATCAGAGCCACTATGCCCAGGATGACGTAGTAAAAGTGGGCATTACTGCGCAGTTCCATACCGAAAAGGTTGGGGAAAGGAATACCGGGTATTCCCATTGGGCCGCGGGTTAAAGAAGTCCAGTTGAGGACGGATAGACGAATAATTTCTGAAAAACCCAGAGTGGTCATAGCAAAGTAAATACCCCGCAGGCGCAAGGTTGGTATTCCCAAAAGACAACTGAAAAGCGCTGATACCAGCCCGCTCAGAGGCAAAAGTACCCAGAAGCTGAAGCCGTATCGGGTGGAAAGAATGGCTGCGGTGTAAGCACCGATACAGTAAAAGGCAGCGTGTCCGATGTTGAATTGCCCGGAGTAACCGTTAATCACGTTAAGACTGCTGGCAAGCAACACGTAAAGTAGTATCACCGTGGCGACTCGCATAAAGTAGTCGTTGCTGAGCAAAAGGGGGAGCAAGAGTAAGAAAACACCCAAAATCGCAAACAGGATTATCCGGGGGTTCGTGGCCATCAGAGCTCAACCCCCTTCCTGCCCAAAAGCCCTGAGGGTTTAATCAAAAGCACCACAATCAGGATTAAAAAGGCGATGATGTCGCGGTAGCCGGAAGAAAGAAAAGCCACACCCAGGTTTTCAAAGATGCCCAGAAGAAGTCCGCCGATGGCTGCGCCGGTAGTACTGGTCAACCCGCCGAAAACCGTAGACGTGAAGGCCTTCATAGCCATGGTTGCTCCCATGAGAGGATGCACCGCATTATAGTACATACCGAGCAACACCCCAGATATTCCACCCAGAGAGCAGGCCAGGGCGTTGCCGAAAAGTATGGTTCGGTTCACGTTGACACCCAGTAGTGCTGCTGCTTTTTTGTCCATGGCTACTGCCCGCAGTGCTATGCCGAACCGGGTGCGGAAAAAGAGCTGTCGCAAGGCAATGCAGAGCGCCACCACAACCAGCATTACAAAGACCTGGGTATAAGCGATGCGAATATCTCCGACAGCGAAGAAACGGTTGCCGAACATATCGGGCATGAACTTTTGTTGAGTCCCAAAAACAATCTGGGCAGAGCTACGCAGGGTGATGGAAAGACCAATAGTAGCAATGAGAGCCACCTCTCGTGCTGCGTTGCGAAAAGGCTTGTAACAGATTTTCTCGATGAACATTCCCAGCGCCCAGGTGGCTACAAAACCAGCGAGGAGGGCAACCAGTACGTTACTGTAGAGGAAAGTCAAAACGTAAAAGCCGGCAAAGGCTCCAATCATGATAACTTCGCCGTGGACGAAACTGACCAGCCCCACCACACCCAGGATTATAGAATAGCCGATAGCCATGAGGGCATAAATGGAGCCCTGGGCTATACCGTTCAGGAGTTGCTGAAGAAAAAACATTGCGTTTCACCCCTTGTTTTGGGTTGAAGCCAGGTGGGGATGCACATCCCCACCTGAGTTTGGTCTGCTTAGTCTCTGGTATAGTCTTTTTTAATCACCCACTGGCCGTTTTCGACCACCATGATTTTGTATTTTCTAACCACATCTCCCACCGGGGTGAAGGTTATGGAACCGGTTACTCCTTGGAATCCTTTGGTTTCTGCCAGGACATCTCTGATAGCCTTGCGGTCAAAGCCTGCTTTTTTAATGGCTTCTGCCAGAAGTAACATAGCATCGTAGGCACAGGCTGCGTGGAGGTTAGGGTCGCGACCAGCTCTTTTACGGAATTCCTGGATGAATTCCTGAACCATGGGGTCAGGGTCGTTGAGGGCAAAAAAGGTGTTAGTTACCAGACCTTCCACCGCTTCTCCTCCCAGCTTGAGCAGGCTGTCGGAAAATACCGAGCTTGGGGCAAGCAGCTTTACGTCCCAACCCATTTTGCGAATCTGCTGGCAGATAAGGGAGGCCTCGTTGTACATGGCGGCGATGAACAAACCCTCGGGGTTGGTCTGGCGAATTTTGGTTAAAATGGCGTTGTAATCACGCTCGCCTTCAAAGAAAGGTTGTTCGATGGTCACTTTGATGCCGTTTTCCTGGGCTGCTTTTGCAAAGCGGTCCTTGGTAACCACTCCCCAGTCATTGTTAATGTAGATGATGGCTACTGAGTTCAACCCTAAGTACTCTTTGGCTATATATTTGGCATTAAAGGGGCCTTCGGCGTCTTGGGTGCCTACAATGCCAAACATATATTTCCCGGAAGGTGCAAAGTCAGGATGGGAAGCGGTAGGGGAGAGCTGTACCACTCCGTAGCGCTCATAGATGGGCGCTGCGGCCAGAGAACAAGTGCTGGTGAAGTCACCGATTACCGCCAGGATGTTGGGGTCCTGTACGAAGCGCTGGGCGATGAGTGCTGACTCCCTGGGGTCACCTTTACTGTCCATGACCACAATTTCCACTTTTTTGCCGTTTATCCCTCCCTGAGCGTTTATCTTGTCTGCAGCCATCTGCACTGCATAGTTGAAGTTTTCTCCAAATTCGGCATAGTTGCCGGTAATCGGTGCGGAAAGTCCTATTTTAATGGTGTCCGACGCCGCTTGAGATGCCGGTGATATCCAGAGGAAAAGAATTACTACCAGGCTTAAAATTATTAATCTTTTAATCACGGGTTACTCTCCTTTCTGGTTAGGCTTTGGTATACGCTTTCCAGCAAAAGGTAAATTGAGGTAGCTCCAGGATCCTGATATCCCACCCCCCTTTCTCCAAGGTAGGAAGCTCTTCCCCGCTTGCCAGCCAGGTCTTTGGTACTTAGCATTCCCTCTCTGGCAGCTTCTCTTGCCTGGGCAAAGGCTTCCGCTAAGGATTGGCCACTTTGCAGAGCTTTTTCAAAGGCCTGTACTGCTGGTTCCAGTGCATCAACCAAGGTTTTATCCCCAACTTGGGCGCCTCCTTTTTCTTTGACGGCTTCAAGAGCTGCTCTAAGGGCTTCTTTGATACTGGAGGGGTTTTGAAGCCCCGATTGAAGGAGATACCTTCCTGCTGCTTTGATGGCCAGTCCTATAAAAAGTGGTCCCGAGCCACATCCGGAACCTGCGACCGCTTTTCCAAACTCGGTGAGCAGCTCTTCAGGTTGCTCTACGTTTAGCGTTTCGACTTTGCACAAAGCTTTTTCAAAGGCCTGTTTCAGGTTGGAGCCGTGTTCGGCATCACCGATGACACTATCCAGCTGGTTAAGGTGCTGTTCATTTTCGGCAATGGTTTGGACCATTCCCTGAAGGATCGACATCAGGTTTGCTTTCCCGCAGTTCATACCTCTCCCTCCTTGCGCTAACTCTGTACCCAGCAAGGGGTAAGGCAAGGATGATCCAGGAGTTCTTTGAGCTCTGCGTCCAGCTTAAGCAAGGTAATTGAGAACCCGGCCATGTCAAGAGAAGTCATGTACTCACCCACCAGAGCTTTGTAGATGGTAATCCCTTTTGAGTGCAGAAAGGTTTCTACTTCGTTGAAAACGATGTAGAGCTCCATTAAAGGGGTGCTTCCCATGCCATTTACAAGGACTGCTACTTCATCACCAGCCTGGTAAGGAAGGTCAACCAGTATTTTTTCAAGCAGCTTTTGAGTTAGCTCTCTGGCAGGTTGCAGTTTCTCTCTCCGCACACCTGCTTCTCCATGGATTCCGATACCGATTTCAATTTGGTCTTCATCCAGGGTGAAACTGGGCTGCGTGCTTCCTGGAAGCGTGCAAGGGCTTAAAGCTACTCCCATACTGCGCACCCAGGAAGCGGCTTTTTGCGCCACCTGATAAACTTCCTCTAAACTCCCTCCCAGGTCAGCCCGGGCCCCAGCAATTTTATGAATCAGCACAGTTCCTGCAACTCCCCGGCGCCCTGGAGTTCCTTCTCTCTCGGCTATGGCCACATCATCAGCTACCACCACGCTCCGTGTTGGTATTCCCATGTCTTCTGCCTCTTCAGAAAGCATATCGAAAAGCAAGCGGTCTCCGGTGTAGTTTTTAATTATAAAAAGCACTCCCTGTTCGGTTGCACAATGTTTGAGTGCGGCTAAAGCATCATCAAGTGGTGGGGCGGCAAACACTGCTCCGGCAAGGGCTGCGTCCAGCATGCCTCGCCCCACGTATCCAGCGTGAGCTGGTTCGTGACCGCTTCCTCCTCCACTTATGATGGCTACCTTGCCTTTGACTGGTGCATCTTTTCTGACCACAGCTTGGGTTCCCGATAAAAGGGTTATGAGCCCTGAGTGAGCCTTCACCATTCCAGCAAGCATCTCGGGCACCGCATTCTGGGGAACATTGAGTATTTTTTTCATAGTTGACCCCCTCTACTTCCAAGATGGTTTTGGATTTGCACACTCATTGACACCGCATCACCCCTTTCTTTATGTTTACAAGGAGTTGTTTTCTCGCAGGCCAATCCAGATGCCACGGGCTACTTCCTGGGTGGGGTTGAGTAGGCGGTGGGGGAGGTCGGCACGATAAAGCACAGAATCGCCCTTTTTGCAAATGATAGGATCGCGTCCTTTAAGATGTACTTCAATCGTCCCCTCCAGGACGTAGCCGAATTCAATACCTTTGTGAACGGTAAATTCCTGGTTTGTGGACTGGGGATACAGAGTTATCAGGACTGGTTCCAGAGCCTTTCTTTTGGGAAGGAGGAAGCGTAGTTCCCGTTCGCCTTTCATGGAGACCTCAATCTGTTTCTCTCGAGGGAAAAAGAGGACTTCCTGTTCGTTGTCTTCTTCTTCAAACAGGGTAGCCATGTGGATGGAGAAAAAGGTGCACAATTTGTCGAGCGCCTTGAGCGAAGGTACCACTTTCCCGTTTTCAAGCAAGCTCAGGAAAGAGGTAGAGAGGCCGGTAGCTTCGGCGACCTCACTGAGGCTGAGGCCGTAATTGAGGCGTTCTCTCTGAATGCGCTTGCCCACATGACGGTATTTTTCAAGCAAGGTTTTTTCGCCTCACTCGCTTTGGGGTTATTTTCAGCTTAAAGGAATTTTAATTTAATAATACTAAAAAATCAAGAAAATTTTTTAACTTTTCAAAAAGACATTGCAACACATTTTGAAAGAGCAGCTGGAGCACTAATAAGCGCTAATTCCTATACTTTGCTTTCCAAGTTGGGTTTGGTGTTGTTTATTTAATATTTGGTTGTGGTAGCCGGAGGGGAGAATCCTCTCTCTTCAACGGGAAAGAGTGCGGAAAAAAGCCACACTCCCTGCGGCAAGAGCCAGGTAATACGTGTACAGACGCCACAGAAAAACCAGAATGCCCAGATTTTTTCCAGCCAGGAGCGCTCTAAAAAGCGATGCGAAGGAAAGCTCAGCGATACCGCTTGCTCCCGGGATGGGTGTGAAGCGCAGCATAAAAAAAAGCGGAAGCTGCAGGCGCACGGTGGCGCTTAAAGAGAGATTGCTTTCTGAGATGGCCTGAATCAGGAAATACGTGGTTCCCAGAAGACAGAAAAAATGGAGACTGTACATGGAGATATTCAGGGCTAAATATTGGGGTTTGCGCAGAAAAAGGAGCAGTTTTTCACGTAACTCAAGGAAAAAGCGCTCCAAAAAAGGTGGAGCGACCTCGACCAGGCCCTTCAGGCGGGGTACAAAACGGGCGAGAAAAGCGAGCGCTTTGTGGGAGACCCGAAAAAGAAGATGAGGGTATTTCAGGAAAACGGAAAGTACACCCAAAAGAACTGCGTAAAGAAGAAACAGACGGGAAGTAATTTCGAAAATGCGGGAGGGAATGGAGAGCTGAAAGAGGAGCGAAGAGAGGAAGAAAAGGACCACTAAGGTGAAAGAGTAAAGCGCTCCCCCGACCACGGTCAAACCGGTGGCCTCGCTCAGGGAGAGGCCGGACCTGGTGAGCAGATAAATTTCGGCTACCTGCCCTCCAGTGTTGGCGGGAGTGATTCCGCTCAAAAAATACCCAGAGAGCACCGTGGTCAGGCAGTCCCGCAAGCGCAGCTTTTTCTGCCAGATGCGGGCACTCAGCATAACCCGCAGGGCATCGAAAAGCCAAGCCAGAACCAGAACACCTGCTGCCAGGAAGAGGTTTTCAGGGTGGGCAACTGAGAAGGAGATTTCACCTTCATGCAGGAAAAGGTAAATGACGATGCAGAGAAGGCTGATTAAACTTCCGCCGACGCCTATTAGGGCCTGTTTCAGTATCTTGCGCTGGTCAAAGCTCTTTTCTATCTTTTCCACGGGTTTATTATCACAAAACCTTTCCTTTTGAGCAAGGGAAAGAGAGCAGGATGCTCAGTGCTCTTTTGGGAGGGAGTCATCCTCGACGAGTCTTCGGTGTTCGGGGGAAACCCGAGCTTTTTCTTCGTAAAGGCGCTCATCGGCAATTTGGAGCAAGTGTTTCAAGGTTTTGGCTTCTTGAGGAAAAAGCGAAAAGCCGCAGGAAATCCCCACCTCGCCTTCCAGGGCCAACTGCAAATTTCTTTTGAGCCGCTGGGCAAGCTCCTCTGCAAGAGCAGGATCTCCTTCGGGGATAAGGACTAAAAATTCATCTCCGCCGTAGCGGAAAATGAGGTCCTGGGAGCGGAAGGAGTCCTGAAGCACCCGGGCAACTTCCCGAAGCAGCATATCCCCTGCCAGATGTCCTTTGCGGTCGTTGTAGCGCTTGAAGCCGTCAAGGTCAGCAAGAAGCAGCACGAAAGGCATTTTTCTGGTTATGAACTCGGAAGCCATCTGTTGCAGAGCGGCCCGGTTCAAGAGCCCGGTGAGCGAGTCCCGAAAAGCTTGTTTGCTCAGGATGCGAATCTGCCATTCCAGAAAGCCCAGGTTGTGGTCGAGGGCTTTCATCATGGCGTATCCAGAAATGAGGGTACCAATTAGATAGCTCAAGCTGAATAGGTTGCCCCTCAAGAAAGATAAAACAATCAGCAAAAGGTAAGAAGCACTGTTCACAAGAAATGCTCGTTTTGCGCACAGATAGTCTTTTTCCAGACCGTAACTCAAAATGGGCAAAAAGAAGAGAAATAGGAAAGGACTGTTTTCCCTGCCAGTTGCAATAATAGTCAAAATTACCAAGGCACAACCGCTCCATACAGAAAGAGGGTTGAAGAAGGACCTCTTCCTCCGGCCCAGGAGTTGCGCGATTGCGAAAGAGAGTGCTGCAGGAAGCGGCAGGGCGTCAACCCAGGATAGACCATCTCGCAGAACCCAGATGGTATAAGCAGGGAGAAAGCTCAAAACGAAAACCAGACGCATCACACGCGCTGGCCTGCTTATACGCTCGGTGAGCATGTGCTCCAGATTGCCAAAAAAATGATGCGCTTTCATGAGAAACATTCCTCTGGTTTTTTTAGGTGCTTGGGCCTTTTTGGAGAAGGTCAGGACTTGAAGGCCCATCCCCAGGTGAGCTTTTCGCCTTGAATCTTAAGCTTCACTTCTCTTTTTTGCTGGGCTTCAAGCTCCAGAGTGATGGAAAGAAGCCCTGCCTCTTCGACGGTTACTGGATGAGTCGCTGAGACCACGCGGGAGCTGGGATGCACTTCCTGGTATATCTGGATTTTGGCTTTTTCTTCTCCCCGATTTTCGACCCGGTAGACCTTCTCTTCAGTAGTATCGTAGAGCACTTCTTCGCCGGATTCTGAGTAAAAGCGGTTGCTTTTCTCGCGCAGAGTCAGAGTTTCTTCAACCACCACGCTTTCTACGCTTCCCAGGAGAAGTTCTGGCGAAGCTTCCTGGCTGCTGAGACGTCCTTCTCCCAGAAAAGTCAGATTGTCTCCGTTTTTCTCGAAGCACTCCACCTTGCCTTTGACCTGCAGGTTGCGGGGCAGTTGCAGCTTCCAGAAATGCAAAGCCTGGGCTTGCCCGCTCAGGTAGCGAATGCCCCGTTCACCTTCTATCGTTGCTTCTGCAAGGAGGAGTTGCGGGGATACTCCCTGCTCAATATGCAGGGGGTAGCTCTGGTCCAGGACCCGAAGGACAACTTCTCCTGTGGCTGGAGTCCGGCTTCCAGAGAGCAGGAGGTAAAGGTAAAGATGCGGGTTTTCGGCACCTTTTTCCCACACCACCTGGTACAGAAACTCTGCTTCGAGGTCCTGTACAGGGTAAAGGGTTTTTATGGTTGCTTTCTTTTCTTTTTCAGAGTTTATCAATAAAACAGCCAGTGTAGAATTTTCAGGATAGGTGATGCTGGTGAGTGCTGCACCGTCTGCAGTGATGTAAATTTCCTGGGGATTCACGCCTTCCGGTTTTTGCCAGGTAAACCGGTTGTCGCCGGGGCGCAGGTTCACCGCAAAACACTCTTCGCTCAACACCTGACCATCGGGAAAAACAAAGAGTGTTCTTTCACCACTCCGTTCAAGAAGCAACTGCTGGGCCGGAGCAGAAGTGCTTCCCAGAGCAACGACCAGCAGGATAAGCAAAATGAGCAGAAAGAGGGCATGCATCAGACTTCCTCCTCAAACTGGTAAGTGAGAGTGATTTCTTTTTTCTCTCCAGGGGAGAGGATGACTGTTTTCCAAGCAGCACCGTCTTTGAAAGTCCAGTCTTCGGGAAGGGTTGCGACTTCCAGGGGTAAGTGCTCTTCGATTTCAACTGTTGCAGTGGTACTGGTGGGATTTTCAAGCTCAAAAACTACTTCTTTTTGGGCAATAAACCCCACCACTTCCCGGTAATCGTTGAAGCGTACTTCTAACCTGCGATAGGCAACTTCCCGGCGCTTTGCCTGGATTTGCGCTCCCTCGAAAACAAGTTCCACTTCCTGGTTTTTGCGAGCACCGGGGAAAGCGATGCTTTGGCACCAATTGCCTTTTTTGTCCCAGGTGAGGAGATTACCAGGGGGAAGAGGGTCAGCGGTGTTTTTGAAGGTTATCACCCGGAAGAGTTCCTCGTCTGAGAACCGGTATTTTTCCTGGAAGGGGAAAGCCCGCACCTCTTTAAAGAAGGTGTTGGTGCTGCGTGCAGGAAGGTCTACCTTCCCGGAAAGCGCAAATAGCTGATACTCGGATACCTGCTGGACAGTGATTTCCATCGGTGTGTGAGCCGGTACTTCTTCGGCAGCGAAGGTCATTGCTTTTTCTCTGGCAAGTGCCCGGGGGAGGGGTACTTCAATAGCCGGTTTTCCCAGGAGCCACTGCAGGGTTACCTGTTCAAATTCGCGGTCGCTTTTTTGGTCAATGTGCACTGTAGGGATAAGGTATAGGGTTTTCTCTTCTTCGTTCAAAACCCCCAGGTAGGACTCTTCCCAGGAAAGACCTCGAACAAAAAAGCCGGCAAGCAGCTGATAATCGCCCTCGTTTTCTGCTTCAAGGAGCAGCTGGTGGTGATTTTCCCTTGCTTCCAACCGCTTCACTTGAAGCCCCTTTTGCAGGGGATAAATGACAACCCTTCCTTTTTCCATGGCTTCCTGGTTGAGCAGCAGCCGATTTTCACCAGCTTGAAGGTGTAGCGTGAAAAGCTCTTCCATCCAGGCCAAGTTTATTCCCTGGTAGACGGTGAGTTTTTTTGCGTTTGGGGGCAACTCCTGAGCCAGGGAAGCCCAGGCAAAACTCGGGATGCAAAAAAGCATTAGAAGGGATACAATGATTGCGAAGAAGAACTCTTTGATCATATATATTAACCCTCCTTTTGGGAGAATGATAGCACGAAAGTGGTGGAGAGTAAACATTTGTCAACAAGGTACCATGAGCTTTTGCAGGTTTTCTTTTTGGCAGGTTTTCTGGTGCTTTCCCTTTTTTCGCCATCCAGGCTTCTGGCGGGAGAGCTTTCTGAATATCTTGCAAAAAGCGGTATTCCCCGCTTGCAGTATGAAGTCCTGGCGCGTTTCCCCCCATGACCCCTCAGCCTTCACTCAGGGTCTTCTTTTTGCCGACGGCCTGCTTTATGAAAGCACCGGACTGTACGGTAAATCGAGCCTACGTCGGGTATCGCCGGAGACAGGCAGGGTACTGAAGCAGGTTTCACTAAGCAGAGAGCTTTTCGGGGAAGGGCTCGCTCTTCGGGGCAGTGAGCTTGTGCAGCTCACCTGGCGGGAGCATCTCGTCCTTTTCTGGGACCTGGATACTTTGCAGCCTGTAAAGACGCTTCCTTACCCTTTTGAAGGGTGGGGGCTTGCCTTTGACGGTGAGCGTTTCATTGCCAGTGATGGTTCCTCAACCTTGCGTTTTTTCAGGCCCGAGGACTTTTCTTTAGTGAGGGAAGTCACGGTGACTGCAGGAGGGCGGGAAGTGGACAGGATCAACGAGCTTGAGTATGCAGAGGGAAAAATTTATGCCAACCTGTGGTATGAGGACCTGGTCGTGGTGGTGGACCCCCAAAGTGGGGCAGTGGTGGGCTGGCTGGACTGTTCTCTTCTGCGCCAGGAACTGGGCAGTGAAGCCGAAGTTATGAACGGAATTGCTTTTGATCCGGAGAGCGGGAACTTTTACCTGACCGGGAAAAACTGGCCCTGGATGTTCCTGGTGAGGATTGAGGAATAAATATCCGTATTTTGGTGTTCTGCATGGAGAAGGTACTTCTTTGGTGAATGGTAAGACGATGCTGTTTTCTCACCCGCTGCGGTCCTGTTCCTCTAATTTTCTTAAAAGTATTTCTATTTCCTGCCGCAATACAGGCAAATTGCGCTCTATTGTTTGCCAGATCTCTTCTAAGTCTATGCCAAAATATTCGTGAACAAGGATGTTACGCATGGCTATGATTTCTGCCTAGGGCACCTGAGTATGAGCTTTGCAGAAATCCCTACCCAGTTGAGCTACAGCTTCTCCAATAATCTGAAGATGGTGGAGAATCCAAACCTGAATTAGCTCATCTCGTTCAAATGCTTCCCGCCCACGTGCCGCGTAACGCTCAATCTTAATGATAGCATCGAGGATATCAAGCAGGTGTTCTTTGGGGTTTCTCATAACGGCACTGCTTCACGAAGGATGCGCTCCCGAATTCTGGGCTTGATGCCACGCTCGCTAACCACGTCCACTTTGCAGCCGAGAAGCTCCTGAAGCTCGAGCCAGAGCGCAGCGTGGTCCAGGAGACTGCGACCTGGTTCGAATTCTACAATCAGATCGATGTCACTTTTCTCATCTGCTTCGTTCCGAGCTACTGAGCCAAAGACCCGCACTTTCCGGGCTCCATGTCTGGCACAGATGCGCAGGATTTCCTCACGCTTTTCCTGCAGAAGTTCTCTGGGGTTCATGCTGAAACTCCTTCAAATTCCCAATTCTTCCGGATTACTCCACTTGATTACTGAATTCCCTTTAGTTACTGAATTCGAGGGTTTCCGGTTGTGCCGCACTCCGGCAAACAGCTTACATCACGTTACACACACGCGCTCTAATTTTGTTTATTATATCAAATTCGGAGAAAGCTCCAGAGAGCTACTTGCTCCCTGAAAACTTCCACGGGGAGGTTCATTGCCAGAGCGTATTAAAGCTTCTTCAAGTTTTTCACCATTCTTTGAGAATTGTATGGATTACTCCTTGTTCCCCTTGCATCAGGCGGGTTCTGATACCAGCGTTGACACACAATCTGGTCAAACCGTATAATAAAAAAGCCAGCTGGTTTTCGTGTTGCCACAGAGGCAACGGTGTTTCTGAGGCCCAGGGGTACGAAAAAAGCAAAGAAGCTCTCAGAGAGTAAAGTCTCTGAGAGCTTTTGTTTTTTCTGGGTCGGATTTTTTGAAAAGTTCGAATCTTGCTTTGGTGGGGGTAAGGGACGATTGAGTATTACCTTGTTCGAGGCCTTGTCTTTGGATGAGTTCAAAAGTGCCAGAGTTGTGGCGGGGCAAGGGGGATTGAACCGCGTTATTCGCTGGGTGCATGTGGTGGATGTGCCGGCTCCTGCTGATTGGGTTCGTGGAGGGGAATTGCTCTTTGTTACTGGAATCGGCCTCAACAAGGATCCAAAGAGCCTTTGTGATTTGATCGAGGGTTTGGTGGCCAAGAACGTGGCTGGTTTAGTCATTAACGTGGGTCCCTATGTCCGTGTTTTGCCTTCTGAAGTGCTGCACCTTGCAGATCGTCTGAATTTTCCTATTCTCGAGCTACCGTGGGAAGTAAAGCTTGTTGACGTTACTGAAGCACTGTGTAAACGGATTGTTGCTGAGGCTATTCGAGATCGGGCGGTACTCGATTTGGTAGAGACCCTGATTAACGGACGGATGATCAGCGAGGAAATTGTAGTCAACCGGGCCAGGTCTTATGGATTTGATTTCACCCGTGGTTACCTGGTGATGGTTGTGGGCGTTGATAAAGGGAAGGAACATTTGCAGAAGCAGGATTTTGTGGGCAGGGAAGGGGACTATTTTTTAAAAACCACCCTTCAGCGCCTTGTAGTGGATATATGTCGGCGTGAAGGAGCGGCATCACTGGTAGCTGTGAAAGATGAGGAGGTTATTGTATTTCTTGGATATCAAGAACCTGCAAGAAAGGATATTCGAGGGATAGCGGATAAAATCAGGGAACGTGTGCAGGCTGAGGAGTATGGTTCTACAGTTAGTGTGGGTGTGAGCAAACTTTGCCAGGGTTTGCAGGATGCTGCACGCGGTTATACTGAAGCTCGAAGGGCGCTGTTTGTTTGTCAGTGCATTTTTGGGGGAAATACCACTTTGGATTATGTACAGATCGGATTGTATCGAGTTCTCTTCATGGTTTCTGATCGGGAAGAGTTGAAGAGTTGTTTTAAAGACACACTGGGCAGGCTTGCAGAAAGCGACCCACATCTACTGGAGACTTTGGATGCTTATCTGCAGTATAACGGCAATTTGCAAAGAGCAGCCCAGCAGCTTTTTATTCACAAAAACACACTGCGGTACCGACTGCACCGAATTGAAGAGCTTACCAGGATGGATTTAAACAACGCTCATGATCGCATGACGATGGCCACAGCACTTGCCATCGGCAAGTTTCTAAAGCTGTATTGAACGTATTTGGACCAATTGTACAAAATATACACTTCTTTTTTGTGCCGATGTAATATGGACTTTCTCCAAAAAGGGTGTTAGCCTTTAAAGCAGAGCGACCGGGCAGGGTCGCAGCGGACTTACAGGGTGTTTTAAGCCGGGCCAGCGTTTGGCTCGGGTTGTTGCTGGATAGAAGGCAACAAAAACAACAAAGTGGTTAGTTTAGCGGAGACGCCTTTTCCAGGCATTGGTGCCTGGGGAAGGCGTTTTTTGTTTTTGAGGAATTATCCGAAGTACCGCGGGAAAGTCGTCTCAAAGCAAAAAGAGGTTTTAAGCTTCCTGCGGTAGACAAAAAGGAGTGAGGCTGGATATGACTAAGAAGCAATATGAGCGGGGAGACTTTGTGCTCCTTTCTAATGAGGGCATGGCTGAGCTGCGAAAGAGCGATTATTCCAACGAAGATCTTCGACCAACACGTGCTGAAGAAAGAACCTGGAGTGCCTACAACATGGCTTCACTGTGGATTGGAATGTCGGTATGCATTCCCACTTATACTCTGGCCAGTGGGCTGATTGCTGCTGGTATGAACTGGTGGCAGGCTGTGTTGACCATTGTGTTGGGCAACGCTATTGTTCTTGTCCCGATGATACTGAATGCTCATGCCGGGACAAGATACGGTGTTCCCTATCCTGTCTTTGCCCGTTTGTGGTTTGGAACCAAAGGAGCCCACATTCCTTCCCTGATGCGTGCTATAGTTGCCGCTGGTTGGTTTGGTATCCAGACCTGGATTGGAGGTTCAGCCCTAGACGCTTTACTTTCGTCCCTCTGGTCGGGATGGGCGAACATTCCTTTACATCTTCCCATCGCTTTTTTGGCATTCTGGGCGCTTAACGTTTGGATTGGCTATAAGGGACCAGAAGCAATTAGGTCTCTGGAGTCCTGGGGTGCACCGCTTCTTCTGGCGCTTGGTTTATGCCTTTTGGTTTGGGCTTACAAGGCCGCAGGTGGTTTTGGACCAATGCTCTCAGCCCCGTCTAAGTTCAAGACAACGGGAGAATTTCTAGCTGTTTTCTTTCCAGCCCTAACTGGGATGATTGGTTTCTGGTCGACTCTGGCTTTGAACATCCCTGACTTCTCGCGCTACGCCAAGAGCCAGAAGGCTCAGATCCTGGGCCAGATAATGGGTCTTCCCACTACCATGGGGCTGTTTTCTTTCATTGGAGTGGCCGTTACTTCGGCTACGGTAGTCGTTTTTGGCGAGGCCATCTGGGACCCCGTGGTTTTGCTCAGCAAGTTCCCTCCTCTGGTGGTCACTATGGGTACGGTTGGCATCGTTCTGGCTACCATCACCACGAATATCGCTGCAAATGTTGTAGCTCCGGCCCGGGCCATTGAAAACCTGTTTCCTCGCAAATTTACTTTTGGCTTGGGAGCGATCGTAACCGGCATCATAGGCATTGCAATGCAACCATGGGCGCTTCTGGCCAACTATGCTGCTTACATTTTTGGCTGGCTGGGTACCTACGCTGCTTTTTTGGGGCCACTGGACGGTGTGGCCATTGCTGATTACTGGCTGGTGCGCCAGAAGAAAATCGATCTTGTTGATTTATATCAAGCAAGTGGTCGTTACCATTACAGTAAGGGAATAAACCTTAGAGCAATAATCGCGCTGGGACTGGGGATTCTTGTGGCCCTTTCCGGAAGATTTATCCCGGCTTTGGGCTTTCTCACTGACAATGCGTGGATAGTTGGTCTGTTTGTTTCGGCAGCATCCTACTGGTATCTGATGCGCGGTCACGGGAGTGTTCTCTCTGATGAAGAATTTAGAGCCATTACCGACCTTAAAAAGACCACAGAGACTGTTTCACAAACTGCGGAGGTAGCTTTAGAAGGATTGGAGGGAAGATGATGGAGCTAATCATAAAGAATGGAACCGTGGTAACAGCAAAAGAGACTTACCTGGCTGATGTTGGTGTAGCTGGTGGAAAAATCGTAGCCATTGCTGAGAAACTCGAAGACCCGGAAGCCCGGGTGATTGATGCCACTGGCAAATATGTGATGCCAGGTATCATCGATGGACATGTGCACCTGGCTTTGCCTTTCGGAGGCACGGTTTCTGCTGATGATTTTTCCAGCGGCACCAAAGCCGCGGCTTTCGGTGGGGTTACCACTATTGTCGATTTTGCCATCCAGATGAAGGGCGAGTCTTTGGCTGATGCCATTGCCCGCAGGCGGGCTGAAGCGGATGGTAAGGTTTGCATCGATTACGGCCTCCACGTGGGTATTACTGACGCCCGGGAGGAAGTGCTCAGAGAGATTCCGGAGGTAATTAGCAATGGTTGCCCCACCTTCAAGCTGTTTATGACTTACGATGCTTTTGTTGTCGATGATGGGACTCTACTTTCCATCATTGAAAAGACCACGGATAGTGGCGGCATGGTAGGGGTGCATGCTGAAAATCATAAGATTATCGGCTACCTGACTGCCAGGCTCCTCAGTGAAGGTAAAACTGCTCCTCAGTACCATGCTGTTTCACGTCCCGATTGGTGCGAAGCTGAAGCTACTAGTCGCGCGATACGCTTGGCAGAAGCGGTTGGTGGAAAGCTATATATTTTCCACCTCACCTGTAGTAGAGCTCTCGACGAAGTAGTGGCTGGTCGGGAGCGGGGTATGCCCGTTTACGCTGAAACCTGCCCTCAGTATCTTTTGCTCACAGCTGACTGTTATCTGGAGCCTGATTTTGGAGGTGCCAAATATGTGATGTCGCCTCCGTTGCGAACCGCTTTTGATAACGAGGCCCTCTGGAAAGGCCTGCGAGATGGTTACCTGCAGGTGGTGGGTTCGGATCATTGTCCCTTTACGATGGAGCAGAAAAAGCTGGGGTTGGGGGATTTTACAAAGATACCTAACGGAGCGCCCGGTGTTGAGACCACTTTACCCTTGCTTTATTCGGAGGGCGTACTCAAGGGTCGAATAAGTCTTAATCGCATGGTGGAGGTGCTCTCGACTAACCCGGCATGCTTGTTTGGACTGCCTAACAAGGGGTCGTTGGCTGTGGGTTATGACGCTGACATTGTGATTTTCGATCCGGACAAAGAAGTGGTTCTCAGCTACCAGGATCTGCATATGTGTACCGATTACAGCCCTTACGAAGGTCTTAGGGTAAAGGGTTATCCAGTTACTACCATCAGTCGGGGACGCGTCATTGTTGAAAACGGCATTTTTACAGGTGATTTTACACATGGTCGTTTTGTGGCCCGCAGGTTGCCTCAATTTTGATGTATTTATCAAACTTAGTTGAAGGAGGAATTGTTGATGTCCAGAGTAATTCGTTGCGGTCTTATTCAGGCACACCATCCCTTGCATGGTGATGAACCGGTTACCAAGCACAAAGAGGCAATGATTGCCAAACATTTGCCTCTCATAGAACAAGCTGCCACACAGGGATGTAGAATCGTATGCCTACAGGAGCTCTTCTTTGGTCCTTATTTCTGTGCTGAGCAAAACACCAAGTGGTACGAAGCTGCTGAGCCTGTTCCTGATGGTCCCACCATCAAACTTATGCAGGAACTGGCCCGGAAACATCAGATAGTGCTCATTGTGCCTGTATACGAAGAGAGCATACCCGGCGTGTATTACAACACAGCAGCAGTCATTGATGCTGATGGTAAATATTTGGGTAAATACCGTAAGAACCACATCCCGCACGTACAGGCTGGGGAAAATCCTAATACTGGTTTCTGGGAAAAATTTTATTTCAAGCCGGGTAACCTGGGTTATCCGGTTTTCGACACTGCCTACGCCAGGATTGGCGTTTATATATGCTATGACCGACATTTTCCTGAACCAGCCCGTATTCTGGGCTTGCATGGAGCCGAAATCGTTTTTAACCCTTCTGCAACTGTAGCTGGTTTGTCGGAGTATCTCTGGAAACTGGAACAGCCAGCCCATAGCGTCGCTAACGGTTTCTTCACCGGGGCTGTGAATCGTGTGGGTTGGGAGGAACCATGGAACATAGGCGAGTTTTACGGACAAAGTTATTTTGTGGACCCTCGTGGTAACTTTCTGGCCATTGGCAGCCGGGACCAGGATGAAGTGGTGGTGGCTGATTTGGATTTAAGCATGATTAAGGAAGTGCGCAACTTGTGGCAGTTTTACCGTGACCGACGACCTGAGACTTACGAAGACATCATCAGGCTTTTACCATAAAGACGATGGGGAGAAGAGCGCAGATGGAAAAAATTTTTATTACCGATCAATGCAGTGAGGCCTATCTGAATGACCGAAAGTATGTTTTACATTCCTGGTCGGTGCAGAGCAAGGTTAACCCTCCGGTAATCACCGGGGGGCAAGGGGTTTGGTTTTGGGACGAAAAGGGTAATCGCTATATGGACTTTGCTTCCCAGCTGGTTAACCTGAATGTTGGCTTTCAACATCCCAGGGTAGTGGAAGCGATCAAGGAACAGGCTGAGAAGCTTTGCTACATAGCCCCTTCGTTTGCCAATGATGTGCGAGGTAAGCTGGCCAGAAAAATTGTAGAAATAACTCCTCCCCGGATTGCCAAGTGCTTCTTTACCACCGGAGGAGCTGATGCGAACGAGAACGCGATAAAGATTGCCCGTGCTTATACAGGGCGACACAAAATCATTTCTCGTTATCGGTCTTACCATGGGGCCACTTATGGGGCCATATCCGTTTCTGGTGACCCGCGCCGCCCACCTGTGGAGCCGGGTATTCCCGGCATCGTGCGTGTTTTTGATCCCTACTGTTACCGCTGCTCTTTTGGGAAGAGCTATCCGGAATGCAACCTGGAGTGTGCAGAACACGTTCGTGAGGTGATTCTTTACGAAAATCCAAACACGGTGGCAGCGATAATCATGGAGCCGGTAACCGGGAGCAACGGGGTTTTTATCCCACCGGTAGAGTATGGTCGGCGGATAAGAGAGATTTGCGACGAGTTTGGCATACTGCTCATTGCTGATGAAGTGATGACCGGGTTTGGTCGCACGGGTTACTGGTTTGGGGTTAACTATTTTGATATTGAGCCCGATATCATCACCATGGCCAAAGGCTGTAATTCTGGATACGTTCCTCTTGGCATCGTGGCTGTTTCTGATCGGATTGCTGAGTTTTTTGATAACCGCATGCTTTATTGCGGTCTCACTTACAGTGGACATCCTCTAGCTTGTGCTTCTGCACTGGCCTGCATTAGTGTTTACGAAGAGGAGGGCTTGATTGACAACGCCCGAAAGATGGGCGCGGTTGTGAGTGCGGAGATGGCTAAGTTGAAAGAGAGGCATCCCTGTGTGGGTGACGTGCGGAATATTGGTCTTTTCGGATGCATTGAACTGGTCAAGGATCGGTTTACCAAAGAACCCCTGGTGCCCTGGAATGGACCTCCAGGTGTGATGGCTGAAATAAGCAAACAGCTCTGGGCTGACGGCCTTTCGATGTATATTCGCTGGAACTATATGTTTGTTGCCCCTCCGCTCCTGATTACTGCTGATGAGATTCGCTGGGGTTTTGAAAAAATTGATCAAGCGCTGGAGATTGCTGATTGCTTCGTCCAAAAGGACGCGAGCTTACAGAAAGGATGATTGCGAATGGCTTTTGTGTTCCAATGCCCGGAGAAAATAATTTTTGGTTGTGGAGTCGCTTCTGAAGTTGGTGAGGAGGCGAGGCGTTGGGGTGAAAGAGTTCTGCTCGTTGTTGGAAAGGGGTCAGCTCGCCGCACGGGAGCCCTGGATCAGGTTGTTGAAGCGCTGGTGCAAAGCGGTCTTACTGTTTCCATTTTTGAAGGTGTGGAATCTGACCCGAGTACCGATACAGTCCACCGGGGTGCCGACCTGGCCAGAGAGTTTCAGGCTCAGGTCGTCGTTGCCCTGGGTGGTGGTAGCGTCATAGACGCAGCTAAAGCGATTGCTCTCTTGGCCACAAATCCTGGTCGCTGCAGCGATTATGAAAGGAAAGCTCCGGTTAATTCTGTTTTGCCTTTGATTGCCATACCGACAACGGCTGGTACAGGTAGCGAGGTGACTCGTTTCTCAGTTATCAGCGATCTCGACCGCAAAGTTAAAATGGTGTTGGGAGGTTCTTATCTCATTCCCAAAATAGCGTTATTGGACCCCTTACTCACCGTTTCCATGCCTCATGAAGTCACCGCAGCTACCGGTATGGATGCCCTGACTCACGCCATCGAAGCCTATCTGTCCACCCGAGCTCAGCCAGACACCGATCTTCTGGCTCTTTCTGCTGTGGAGTTGATTGCAGCTAATTTAACTCAAGCTGTGTATAATCCCCAGGATGTTGAGGCAAGAAGCGCAATGCTTTTGGGGCAGTACCGTGCTGGTTTGGCTTTCAGCAATGCTTCAGTGGCTTTGGTTCACTCTATGTCGCGACCACTTGGTGTGTACTTTGGTGTTCTCCACGGTTTGGCCAACGCTCTGCTCTTGCCCCACGTCATGGCTTACAACCGCCCGGCCTGTCCGGAGCGCTTTGCTGTTCTCGCTCATGCTCTGGGCGAAGAAACCGTCGGGCTCAGCATCCGGGAAGCCAGTTTAAAAGCGGTGCAAGCCGTGCGTAATCTGGTGTTAGATATTGGCATTCCACGGAGCTTGCAACAGGTTGGAGTGAAAGAGGAAAGTTTTGAAATTATGGCCAAAGATGCTCTGGAAGCTCAGAGTACTCAGTTTAACCCACGTCGTCCGCAAATGGACGACGTAATTACTCTTTATTGGGAGGCCTACCAAGGCCTGAAAGGTAATTAAAAACTTACTGATGGAGGTGCGTTCAGTGCCAGTTAAAGAGGCAAAGGCTCAACTTGCTGTGGATTTTTGTGGATTGAGGTTTGTCAACCCGTTTTTGTTGGCCTCAGGACCACCTGCTTCAAATGGTGAACTAATTAAACGTGCTTTTGCTCTGGGCTGGGCTGGGGCGGTCACCAAAACCATTGGTCCGGAAGAAATGCTCGTTGAGGATGTTTCTCCCCGCTTTGCTTCATTGCGCGGTAGGGGTGGTGACATTGTAGCTTTCGAAAACATCGAACTGATCAGTCCACGCCCACTGAGGGTGTGGGTTCAAGAAATCGAAAGCATTAAGCAGTCTTTTCCAGACCGTGTTTTGGTTGCCAGCATAATGGCTGAGGTGGAAAAGAAAGCCTGGCAGGATATAGCCTGGGTTTTACAGAAAGCCGGTGCTGATGCGTTGGAGCTGAATTTCTCCTGTCCTCACGGTATGCCAGAAAGGGGCATGGGTTCAGCTATTGGCCAGGATGAAGACCTTACGCGTACCATCACCTCATGGGTTAAAGAAGCGGTAGATATTCCGGTTATTGTCAAGCTCACTCCTAATGTAACCGACATTGGTAGGGTGGCCAGGGCTGCCATGGAGGGTGGTGCTGATGGTCTGGCGGCCATCAACACTGTTTCCGCTCTCATTGGTGTTGACCTGGAAACCTTGCGGCCGTTACCTTCGGTAGGGGGTCAATCAACCTTCGGTGGGCTTTCCGGCCCAGCAGTCAAGCCTATTGGCCTGCGCTGCGTGGCTCAGATTGCCCAGAGCTGTGATTTGCCCATCTCTGGGATGGGTGGCATCCGAGGCTGGCAGGAGGCTGTGGAGTACATCCTGCTTGGTGCGACCACTGTGCAGATTTGTACCGAAGTGATGATAAGAGGACTCGGAATGATTGATACCTTGATTCGCGGTCTGCAAACCTACCTTGCTTCCAAAGGTGTCACCAGCATTGAAGAACTCAGAGGCCAGGCGCTTTCCAGGCTTACAACTCATGCACTGTTACCTCGCGAACAAAGAGTCTTTCCTGTTCTGGTTCGAGAACGATGCAGTGGTTGCCGTCTCTGTGTGGCTATCTGCCGAGATATTGGCTTTGCTGCCCTTTCCTGGAGTGATAAAGAGGGTCTTATCATTGATTATACCAGGTGTGATGGTTGTTCCCTTTGTGCTAATGTGTGCTCTGCTTTCAAAATAACCGGATATTGAAGAAAGTTTTCAAAAAAGGAGGGGAAGGCCCATTCTCTCCACATTTTCTTGATCCCTGCTCGATTATTTTTTTCTATACAAGGTGGATAGCATTTAAGTTTGTCCACCGTTTTTTGGGCTACTGTTGGTGCATTGTTGCCTTTCTCCCGTTGTCTCAAGCTGGGCTTTAGGGTTGTTTTGGCGTTCTCCGGCTTCCACAGCTGTATGCTATTATGAAGTGGGCTTATTCCGAGCATTTAGGTGAGCACCAGAAGTTCTGGGGAGGTGTTTTCAGAAACTGAGGAGTGAACAGACCATGCAGTATGCAGCTTGCGGAAGCTTTGATGTGGTTTCTCTGGGTGAGGTGGTAGTGGATGCTTTCCAGATAAGGGAAAGTCCACTTTCTTTTTCCTTTTTCCCGGGTGGTGCTTCAGTCAACGTAGCGGTGGCTTTGGCCCGCCTTGGCGTGGCGAGCGCTGTCATGGGAAAGGTTGGAGCCGACCCTTTTGGGGAGTTTCTCCGCGATGCTTTACGGGCCGAGGGCGTGGAAGAGAAGCTTTGTTTTTCAAGCAGGGAACGCACTTCCCTGACCTTTGTCTTTGGCAAGCAAGACCCTTATTACCTGCGCTATTCACGCTCTGATTTGGACCTTTCCCCTCAGGATGTGGACTGGACGCTTTTTCAGTATGCGCGAGTAGTGCATCTTGTATCTTTGGATTTCGTCGCTGCCCCAATTAGGGAAGTTTCCGAAGCTGTCCTGCGCCACTCTCGAGAACAGGACATATTCGTTTTTTTCGATTTTAACCACCGCCCGGCATTCTGGGAGGGGCCCGATGAGGCACGAAAGGTGGTCTGGGCACTGCTTCCTGAGGTGGACTTTTTGAAGCTCAACTATGAGGAATTTCTTCTTTTGAGCGGAAAGCAGGAACTGGAGCCGGGAGCGGAAGTTTTACTTGCTCAGGGAGTGCGGAATCTGGCGGTTACCCTGGGAGAGGGCGGAGTCTTCTTTGCCAGCGCTTTGACGCAAGGCAAGTTACCCTCTTTTTCGGTGCTAGTTGCAGATGTCGTGGGCTGCGGGGATGCCTTTTGTGCGGGTGTACTCCGGGTGCTTCTCAAAGAAAGCATGCGCAAGGGCTTGGCGATTCCACCTTCGCTTTTCAGGGAAGCGGTCCTTTTTGGTGCTGCCTGTGGGGCACTCACGGCAAGCAGGCGGGGAGCCTTCCCGGCTTTTCCGCGCCTTGGGGAAGTGGAAAAGTTCTTGAGAGAAAGCCCGCCACTTTTTTGAGGGTTTCCGGTGCAATTTTTACGGTTAACCCCTAAAGATATTTTGCTTTTTGCCGATACATATAAGTGGAAAAACCAAAAGAAAGGAGGTAGGGTCGATGAGCCTCAAGGTGAAAAACAACCAGGCCCTCTATGAGGAAGGAGGACGCTCGCTGGCGGTGCGCTATGAGAGCGAAAATGGTGAAGAGGAAAAGAAAGCACCCATAGCTTCAGGCGTGGTGTTTTAGAGCCATGGTAGTGTTTGCTCCATTTTCGGTGTGGGCAGTGTTTTTGAGTTTTTGTGGGAGCTCCCTTTCTTTTTACCTTTACCCTGGGCGCTGCAGCGTGCTTTGCTTCTTTAATCCGCTTTCATCATATTCTTCTTGCTTTCTTTTTGCTTTTTGGATACCCTATTGAAAAGTCCTTTCTGGAGGTTTAAGCGGTGAGCATTCTCTGGTGGGGCATTCTGGGAAGCACTCTGGCTGGTTTAGCCACGGGTCTTGGTGGTATACCGGTCCTTTTTCCGTCTCTGAGTGCGGTTTCCCATCGCTTTCGTGATGAGCTGCTGGGTTTTGCGGCTGGGGTGATGCTGGCAGCTACTGCTTTTAGCCTCTTAATTCCGGCTATTGAATACGGAGGGGTGTGGGTGGCTTTAGGTGGTGTGGTCCTGGGGGTTTTGCTCCTTGACCTTATGGACCGTTTCCTGCCCCACGAGCACTTTGAAAAGGGTCTGGAGGGTCCAAGGAGCAAGCTGCGCGAAATCTGGCTTTTTGTCATTGCCATCACGCTCCACAACTTTCCTGAGGGTCTGGCAGTAGGCGTGAGCTTTGGGACCGGCAACGTGAGCGATGGGGTTACCGTGGCCACGGCCATAGGCATCCAGAACATCCCCGAAGGCATGGCGGTGGCCATTTCGCTACTTGGGGTTGGCTATCCGCGCTCCAGGGCCTTCTTTTATGCTTTTTTGACCGGTTTGGTGGAGCCTTTGGGGGGAGTTCTGGGAGCAGGCCTGGTTTCCATCATGCACTTTTTCCTGCCCTGGGGAATGGCCATTGCTGCAGGAGCCATGCTCTTTGTAATCAGCGACGAAATCATTCCTGAAACCCATCACGGAAAGTCAGCCCGCTTTTCGACCTATGCGCTGATTGCGGGTTTTGGTATAATGATGCTGCTTGATAACCTCTTAGGGTAAAAGCCAGTTCTGGAAAGGTTGGATACTACTTTGCGTGTAAAATTCCCACTTTTGCGTTTTGTGCTTTTCTTTGTGCTGGGCTTTTCGCTAGCCTTTGCGCTTTTCAGCCTTTTTGAGCGCCGCATCGCTTCCGAGCGCCTGCATGCTTCCGCACAGACCTTTGCTAATTTTGTAAAGCACGAAGCAGAGCATTGGTCCGTAAGGTATTTTCAAAACGTTTTACTCTACACCGCTTTGGCCAAAGATATCGTCTGGCTTAATGAGCGAGAACTCACTGCCTTCAAGAAGTCAAACCCTGAAATTCTGGACGCTTTTGTGGTAGAAGCAAACGCTGGGGAGATCTTTCCCAATGCTTATCGGATTCAAGCCCGGGAAGGGCTTTTGCGGGTGCATTTTCTGGTTTTTGACGCAGAAGGTCAGGATTTTGTGAAAGACCGGGTGGTTGAAGCGGTCATCGACCCTCAGCTCGTACTGCATCGCCTGGGCATGGAGGAAACGGTCAAAATCGTTCCTCAGGGTGGGAAGCCTTTTGCCTTCGGCCTGCGGGCTGCATACAGCGGGCTGGAGCGTGGGCTGTACGGTATCTGGAGGTGGTTGATTTCGCTTTTTGCGGGTGCTGTTTTTGCCTTTTGGTCGCTTTTTTCAAGCTACCGAAAAGAGCTGGATATTGAGCGCAAGCTGCGTGAAGAATATGAGCGAGAAATCCGGGCGCTCCGAATGATGAACGAGTTTCTGCAAGCTGTCCTGCGCCCGGGGTATAACCTGAGCTATGCAGAAATCCTGGAGAAAGCGGTGGCGCTGATTCCCCATGCTCAGGGAGGGACGGTGCTTGGGCGCCGGGGAGATTTCCTGGTTTTTGAGGCTGCGCTGGGCCATCCCCTGGAAGCCCTGCAAGCCTTCCGCTTTGAGCTGAAAAAAGTTGAGGCACATCCAGAGTGTGCGGTCATCGTTCAGGGAGAGCCGGTGGTGCTTGCGGACCTGAAAAAGCTCTTTGCACTTTGCCTGAGCGATGAGGCAGAGCGTGCACTCCTTGATAAGTTGCGTTTTGAACGGGTGAGGTGTGTTCTCTCTGTGGCCATCAACGTTTCCGGGGAGCTTCGGGCGGTTTTGAGTGTGGATAACCTGGAAAGAGAAGAGGCTTTTTCTCCCTCTGAAGTTGAGCTGTTGCGGCTTTTTGCTGGACAGGTGAGTGCTCTCTGGGAGAGAAGGAATTTTGAGGAACGTCTTTCCCTTCAAGCCCAGGAACTGGATAGGAAAAGCAGGATTCTTGCGGAGATGTTGAACTTTATAAAGGCTTTGCTTAACCCAGACCACAGGTTCGATTATGCCCATATTTTAAGGAAAGCCGTGGAGCTGGTTCCCGGTGCCCAGAGAGGGTCGCTGCTTTTAAAAGAAGGAAAGGTTTTTGTTTTCCGGGCAGCGGTGGGCTACGACCTGGAAAAGCTGGCCCAGGTTGCTCTCACTGAAGAGGAACTTTCCCGGGAAATGACCCCAGAGGTGAAGGTGGTCAGGAACCTGGATGAGCTGAATCGGTCCAGGCTTTCTAAGGAGAAGCTGGAATTACTTACTGAGTCTGGAGGAGATGGCACCATCAGGGCAACCCTCTCGGTACCTTTGGTTTTAGAAGGGGAAATCGTGGGTTTTTTCAACCTGGACAACCTGGAAGACCCTGAAGCCTTTGGCCCTGGGGAAATCGAAATTGCTCAACTTTTCGCCGACCAAATCAGCGTGATTTTGGAGCGCCTGCGGCTTGAAGAAAAGCTTGAAGAACAAAAAAGGCTCCTTGAGCATCTCTCCTGCCACGACCCGCTTACGGATTTGCTTAACAAGCGAGCGTTTCAGGAGATGGCTGGGAAAGTTTTGGCTTTGGCTCGTCGGGAGAAAAAGCCGGCTTTTGTGCTTTATCTGGACCTTCAGGGCTTTAAGGAGGTCAACGACCGCTTTGGTCACGAAGCCGGGGATACCGCCTTGAAGGTGATTGCAGAGCGCCTGCAAAAGAACTTGAGGGAGAATGATGTGCTGGCCCGGATAGGAGGAGATGAGTTCGTTATAGTATTATACGGAATTGACCGGGGCTCAGTGAGCACCATTGTTGAAAGGATTGTTGCTTCCATAAGGGAACCACTTGAGTGGCAGGGGAATAACCTGACGGTTTCAGCCAATGTGGGAATTGCTGTTTACCCTGAAGACGGAGAAAGTCTGGAAAAATTGTTGAGAAGGGCGGATTTTGCCATGTACCGGGCCAAGAAGAAAGGACTTCCCTTTGCCTTCTTTGAAGATGGCGCACAGGGAGAAGATGAAGAGCTTTGAAAGCGTTGTCGATTTTTTTGGTAAGCCTTTGGTGAGGGATGAAGTGCGATGACCGTTAAAAGTAAGTTGATTTTGTCCGGTGTTTTCATTACTGCTTGCCTTGCGCTTTCACTTTTTATAATTTTGTTTTTTAGATTGAATGCTTTTTTAAAGGAGTCAACTATAAATAATGTGTAACTGGAACAAATTTTTCACCTTTCCTGAGCATGGCAAAGATAACTCTCAACAGCTTGTTACAGAGGGCAATCATGGCTTTTCTGTGGGGCATTCCCTCACCTCTCTTTTTCAAGTAATAAGCTCTAAAGTACTCATTGCAGCGCATAACTCCACTTGCCATGAGATAGAGACATCTCCGCAAAGACTTAGAGCCCTTCTTGCTGATTCCACCTCGAGCATACAGGGAACCAGACTGTCTGATAGAAGGGTCAATACCTGCATAAGCAGTCAGTTTCCTTCGGTTCTCAAACCTGTGTATATCCTTGACTGCAGCCAGAAAATGAGCCGAGGTGATATCACTGACTCCTTTGATGGATTTGAGGAGTTCCAAGTTGTCTTTCTGGTTCTTTTGGATTTCCTCGATGAACTGTTTGGTAATCTCCTGGAGCTTCTGGTTGAGGAACCGGAGCATCTCCACTTCATGTTTGATGATCAGGGCATAGTTGGTGGTGGAGATACCGATGGAATCTCTGGCAAGTTCCAAGAACTGTTCAGCACTGAGAGATGGTTTTCTTCCTCTTGCTTTGAGCTTTCTGAAGACAGCCTTCACTCTGCCTGGGGAGGCTTTGAGAACCGAATGGGGAGTGGGAAATTCTTCAAGTACCGAGAGCAGGAAATCGGTGAAGATGTTGCGGTGAGCCACCAGTTCCGGGAAGACCACCACCAGGTGTTGTTTGAGCTGGGTCTTGGTTCTGGCAATCTGTTGAGTGAGGCTTTCCCTCACCCTGGCCAGGGCAGCCAGGTCATCCAGCTTGTCAGGGATGAAGTGAGGAATCGCTTCCAGGTGTTTGAGCAGAAACCTGGCGATGGTGAGGGCATCAATGCGGTCAGTTTTGGTATTGCGCAGGGTGATGCTCTGAGAGAACTTTTTGATGAGGGCGGGGTTGATGAGTGCCACCGGGTACTGGTTGGTAATCAGGAAGGCCAGGAGGTTAAGGTGGTAACTCCCAGTAGACTCCACACCAATCAGGGAGTTGGGATAGGAGCTAATAAGCTGGCTGAGGGCAGTGAATCCTTCCAAGTTCATATTCAGTTGACCTTCACTGAGCACCTGCAAAGAAGCATCAATGATTACATAGTTGAACCTGTCCCTGGAAACATCAATGCCTATGAAATACTGCCAGGAGTTTTTGTTCATGGCCAGACCTCGCAAAAGTTATTTTTGGTTTTTCGTCCCAAGTCCTATCTCCCGCTTGACAGTGGCTTGGTAGCCAAATCAACCAATAGGGACTTTAGGGACGGGGAACAGACTCCTCTTGAAGCTCTAAGGCTTAGGATAGCGATGGTTCTCTGTCCCTGTTTAAGTTTATACCATAATTATTCGTAGGAGGAGGCTCTGCAGGAAGCAGCAAGGTTGCGCAACACTTTTAACCTCCTTCTTGAGAAAGAGAAAAATCGGCTGGAGAATCACATTCCGGATTACAGCATGTGGGCGGAACTGGGGGAAAAGGCGGTTGTGGAGCGCGATGAGGGATGGATTGAGGAGAACCTGGAGCCCTGGGTACGGGAGCAGTTTGGCTATTCGGTGCTTTTGGTCACCGAAAGCGGAGAAATAATCACTGCCTCACCCAACTGGCCGCTTCGGCCCGGCAAGTTTCCTCCATCTTCTCTTTCCGGGGCAGTGTTTTTGCTCTCTGGTGAGGACCTCTGGATGGTGGTTACCGCTCCGGTGACCAATGACGAAGGGGACAAAGAGTATGGAGCTTTTTTAAGTTTTGCAAAGCCCATCGATGTAGAGCTACTTGAAGAATGGTCGCAAATTCTGGGGTGTGACATTGTGGATGTTTCTTCTGGAGAACTGCCACCTGAATGGTTGGAGTTGCCCTCCCACTGGCAGCATAAGAGTGCTTTTACCGAGGGAGGGTACCTTTACGCTGTTTGTGAAGTCACTGGAGAATCCGGGGAACCTTTAAAGAAGTTTCTGCTGCGCAGGCGCTATGAAATACCGCTTCGGGTAAGCAGGTGGGCAGGGAGTGTGCTGCTTTTTCTGGGAGTGGGATTTGGGCTCCTGCTTTTTCTTTTGAATTATGTTTTTGAAAGAGTGGTTCTGCGCCCTCTACGGAATCTGTATCGAGCCTCTGAGCAGGTAGCCTCTGGTGAATATTCCCTGCAGCTTCCAGTAGGAAGGAACGATGAAATTGGTCTTCTCTCGGTACATTTTGCCCGCATGGTTGAAGCCTTGAGCGAGCGCGAAAAGGAGCTGCAAAGGGAGAAGAAGAAAGCAGAAAGGCTGGCTCAGATTGACCCTCTGGTTGGAATTCCCAACCGTAGATATCTTGAGGACCGCTTAAAAGAATTGATAGAGGATAAGGTGCCTTTTTCGCTGGTTTTTGTAGACCTTGATAAGTTTAAAAAGCTAACGATCTTTTAGGCCACAGCGAGGGGGACAGGTGCTTGAAGCGTATTGGTATCTGGTTTGAAAAGCACATTCGCAAAGAAGATTTGGTCGCCCGTTACGGGGGAGATGAGTTTTGCTTTGTGTTTCCCGGATTAAGCCACCAGCAAGTAGAAGAAATCATGGAGCGCATTCATGCTGAATTCCGTACCAAAAAGTTTGTTGAAGGAATCACCCTCGACTTTAGCTACGGCATCGCCTCTTTTCCTGATGATGCTTCAGATATCGATAAGCTCCTGGAGCTTGCCGATGGCAGAATGTACCGCAAAAAGAAGTTGAAAGCACTACGCGGGGTGTGAGAACCTGCTAAAGCTCCACACCACTGCAGAGGGCTTCCTTGATGAGGGGATTGCCCTCTTCCTGCAGGGCTTTGAACTCTTCTTGGGTGTAAACCAGGGGTTCTATGGGGAGCTCAGGAAGCTCCAGAATCAAGCCCATGCGCTCGAAGAAGCGTTCCTTAAAGTTGCCGACAATGAATGAGGTTAATATCACTTCCCTCGTGAATTTCACCCCGCGCTACCGAGCCGTAAAGGTAGATTTTTTCTATTGGAAAAAGGGCTTTAAGCTTTTGAGCAAACTCCTTTACTGATTTAATAAGCTTTTTTAATGAGCTTTTCACGGTCTGCAGGATCAACTCGGCGGAGCTTATGCATGCTTTTGAATCCTCCTCTTCGTAAAACTCTGCGGAAGCTACATCACCGGAAAGGCCGTTTTGGTTCTCGAGTGGGAATGGTAGAACATGTCCAATTTCTTTGCTTTGTGGGGTAACTGGTTGAAAGTGACATCAAGTCTTGTGCATTCACGAACCAGTTCTTTCAAGGAATGGGTTATGATGGAAGTGTACCCTTTATCGTAAAGGTAAACCTTCAGGGCTTTTTCTCCACTCTGCTGAGCCTGAAAGCCCACTCACAATGTTTGTTTTTGAGGTTGCCTAAAGCAGTCTGAAGGTCCGCTTCAGACTGCTTTAGGCACTTAAGAGTAATTTTCCGCATGTCTTCGTTATAAAAGATATTGTTTTTTGATATGTGTAAAGGGTTTCTGGGAACGGATTTTGAGAGGTATCTCTCGAAGGAGGTTATAATAAAGACACAGCCTGGCTGGTGTAAGTTTTGAAAAGAGGAAACCGGCGTGCCTACTTGGTGTTTCGAGGTGGAACCACGAGGAGAGTAATGTAATAGTAAAAACGGATGGGGAATACCCAGATGGATTTAGCATGCCTTCGCTTGCAGGGCTTGCTTCTTTTCACATTGCCTAAAAAGTCTTACAATATAAGGGCCATGCGAGAGAAAATTTATTGTGTCCGAAGAGCGAAACCGGAAGACCTTGCTGCCATAACGGCCATTTACAACGAGGCAGTGCTCAACAGCCTGGCCACTTTTCACATTTTCCCCCGTTCTGAGGAAGAGCAGAAGAAGTGGTTTGCCGAGCACGATGAGCGCTATCCGCTTCTTGTGTTTGAGGAAGAAGGGGAGATACTGGGCTGGGCTTCCCTGAACCCTTACTCTGACCGCGAAGGCTATCGCTACACGGTTACTGATTCGGTGTATGTGCGCCGGGACAGCCGTCGCCGGAACATTGGCTTTGTCCTGCTTTCGGCGCTCATCGCCCATGCCCGGGAGCTTTCTTACCATTCCATCCTGGCCTTCATCGCCAGCGAAAACTTGGCCAGCGTGATGCTCCACGAGAAAGCGGGATTTGTGCGGCGGGGTGAGCTCAAGGAAGTGGGCTACAAGTTTGGGAAGTTTGTGGACGTTGTGGTATATCAGAAAATGCTTAAAGAAGGTGATGGGGAATGAGGAATCGGGAGATTCTGGAGCGCCGCTTCACCAAAAAAGAAGTGAAAACCCGCCCTGGCCCAAGCGGTGAGGAACTGCACTACGTGGAGACTGCCTCGGTCATTCAGCGGCTGAACGAAGCCTTCGACGGCGACTGGTCTTTTGAAATCCGGGAAAAGGAAATCGACCTTGAAAACGGCTATATCTGGGTCTTAGGGAGGCTGCAGTGTGAAGGTGTGGTGAAGGAGCAGTTCGGCTTCAAAAACATCACCCTGGATGCATCAGGCAGACCCCTGGACCTTGGCTTTGACCTCAAAGCTGCCGCTTCCGATGCCCTTAAAAAGTGTGCCACGCTTTTGGGAGTGGGGCTTTACCTTTACCAAGAAGAGGAGGAGCACGGCGAGCGGGTGGCCCGCCTGGCAACTGAGAAGCAAAAGGCTTTTATCCGCGACCTTTTGCGGGCCCAGGGTAAAAAAATCGATGAGGAGAAGATTGCTCAGCTCACCAGCCAGGAAGCATCAATGCTCATCGATAAGCTGCGTGCTGGAGGGAGTGCTAACCAGGTTAAAAAGAAGGAAAAGGAGGGAGGCAAATGAGGCCTTTCTGGGGTAAATTTTTCACTTTTTTGATTGGGGTCATTCTGGTATTTTTGGGTGTCGAGCTTTTATTGCTGATTTTAGGCGTCGTTCCCCTGCTTTCTATCCAGAGAGCGATTACAGCAGTGTACTTTTTCTTTACTGGAGGGCTTTTCAAGCAGTTCCTGGGTGTTCTGCTGAGTGCGCTTTTCCTGATTGCAGCCTGCTTTGTGTTTCGCCTGCTCCTTTTGCGCAGGAAGGAGGAGCATCTGGTTTTTGACACCGGAGAGGGAAAAATCCGCATTTCCTTTGCTTCCATCAGGGCGCTTACCCGCGAGGCTCTCAAAGATATACCAAGTATTGTTTCCATCGACCCCCAGGTAGAAAGCGCTGCTCAAGGCCCTTCAGTGGTGGTGAAGCTCCTGGTTAAGCCGGATACGGTGATTCCAGAGCTTTCTTCCCTGGTCCAAAACCGTATCAAGGAGCGCATTGAGCGCCAGACGGGAATTGTGCTACACGATGTGCGGCTTTTTGTGGACCTTGCTCCCTCAGAAGAGGTGGAAGCGGTTCAAGAAAGAGAAAAGGGAAGTCCCCCGGAGATAGAAAAGGAGTATCACCAGTAAAAAGGTAACCAGGGTGTGAATTTCGCTGGTTAGAAATGCATGCCAGGAGAAGGGCGAGTGCTTCCTGTTCGGGTAGGGAGTGAGCCGGGGAATGAGGCGAGGCACCGCTTCTGCGTATTTTTGGTATTCGCTCCCGAAACGCTCGCTGAGAAAAGCCTCTTCAGCGCTCACGATGAAACCGTAAAGCAGAAAAAGAAACGGAATGAAGAATAAAAACCAGAAAAGCTTCCCGGAGAGAAAGACTACCCCGCTTCCTATTATCCCGTTGGCAAGATACAGAGGATTACGCAAATGGGCGTAAGGCCCACAGGTGAGAAGCTCCCGCACGTTATGCATCTTGCCCCGGTGGGCTTTGATATAGCCAGCGCACCAGGCACGAAGAGCAGTGCCTGCAACGATCAAAAGAATCCCGGTTTTGAAAAGCTGCGGAGTGGGATGGGCAGAGAGAAAAACCAGGATTCCCAGCGCTCCCCAGAGAAAGCCCCGGCGAGGGAAAAGGGCAGTACCTATTCTTTGCGCGTAGCTTCGCTGATTTTCCAGAGTGCATCCTGAGGACATTCTCGTATTTCCTCCTCTTTTCCGTTTTTACGCTTAATACAACGAGTGTCTTTTGCGGTGACTTTGCCGATGCAGGAGGCAGTGATGCCTTTTTCCCGCAAAGCAAAAAGGAGTGGTTCGGGATGGTCGGTGAAAATGAGCAGCGAACCGCTTCCAATCAGGGTCAGGGGGTCAATCTGGAAATGGCGGGCCAGAGCTTCGGTTTCCGGGTACACGGTGACTTTTTCTTCTTCAAGGTAAAAACCGCATCTTGCTGCTTCAGTCGCCTCCCATACACCGCCCAGAATGCCCCCTTCGGTGGCATCGTGCAGGCAGTGCACTGGAAAGCGCAGGGCTACTTTTCCTTCTTCAACCACGCTGATTTGCTCTATCAGAGATTGAGCCCGGCGCAAAAGCTCTTCTGGGATGGCTGTGCGCAGCTCCTCTTCTCTTTCCCGGGCCAGGATGGCAGTGCCCTCAATGCCGGCGCCTTTGGTCATCAGGATGCAGTCTCCGGGCTGAATACGGGTGGGGTCTGGTGGAGGGTTGAGCAGGACTTTGCCCACTCCGGCGCAGTGGACAATCACCCGACTCAGCGCATCGGTGATTTCGGTGTGTCCGCCCAGAATGCTTATCCCCAGTTTACGGCAGGTCTGGTCAATTTCTTCCATGACCAGGGCCACTTCCTGAGGGGTAGTGAGGGGAGGGAAAAGCAGACTGAGCAAAACCCCCACCGGCTCGGCTCCAGCGCATATCAGGTCGTTGGCCACAACATGCGGTGCCAGGGTGCCAATCCCCTGGGCGGTACCGGTGATGGGGTCGCAGCTTAGGGCAAGCAATACCTCCCCAAAGCGCAAAATGCCACAGTCCCGGCCTACCGAGCCCGCAAAAACCACTTCCGGGCGCTCTGCTCCCTGGTGCTTGAGTACCAACTTTTCAAGAAGCTTGGGGTCCAGCTTCCCCAGGTTGAGTTTCGCTTCCCTGAGCTTTTCCATGGTCTTCGATGACCACCTTTCCCTTGAGTTTCCCTCCGCTTTCTGCCCAGAAAGCCCGCACGAATATATCTCCCTGAAAATCCCCACTGGAGGGTAGGTAGAGGTAGCTGGCACGCACTATGCCCCGCATACTACCGGCAAGGTACACAAAATCGCTTTTCACCTCTGCGACGACCTTTGCTCCTTCGGCAACATAAAGCACCGGACAAAGGAGGACACCTCGCAGCTCGCCTTCAACGCGCACCAGTCCTTGGGACTCAATCTCGCCCCTAAGGAGTGCCCCACGGGGGATGAAAAGGTCAAGCAGAAAAGCATGGAGCGCCTTTTCCAAAGAAGCCTTCTTTTCGCGCTTTTCGAACCAGCGCCTGCAGAGCGCTTCCAAATTGTCAATTCCGCTTTGCAAAGGATTGGGCACCTTTCACCTCAAGCTTTTTGCTTACAGGTTATTTTACCTCTTACTAAAGAATATTGCACCGTGTTGGTGATTTTTTACCGGCTTACTGGTGTTTATACACTCCGGGTCTTTATTTTTTGGGTTTTTGGAAAGGGGTAGTCTTATGGGGAGTTACTGTTAATCCTTAAGGGGCTGGCGCTATCTTTGGGTGGCCGAAGGAGATTGCATTGTTCGTTAGAGTATAAAAAACTGGGTTTGAAGATAGCTTCTTTTTGAAAGCTTCAGGGCCTGGGCAACGAAGAGAAGAAAAGCGTGAAAATAGGGCCTGGTTGCAAAAATCCTGTCTGCTTGGAAAGAGGGCTAACAGGGCTTGCCAAGGCAGTCGTGAAATTAAATTATATAATCCCAAAAAATATCCCCTTTAGGCCTGGTGAGCGCAATAAGGTCAATTAGTAGAGCGACACAACTTCCTTATTGTGGAAGAGACCGATGTGTCATTGATTGACCACAGGACCAAGTCCTCAAAGGCATTTCTCGAGAAGCTCCTCTTAGTTTTTGTTTTAATTCCTGGGGAAGTGGAACTCTCAAGAGAAAGTAATCGCCTTGCATCCGGGATTCTTGCCAAGGGGAAGGTGCTCGATGAGCAAAAGTCGCCTGGTTTGACTATGCCGCAGGACGTGCGAAGTAGCAACCTGCTTTGCGAATGTTACGGAGGGGCTCGAATTGCTTGCGATCCTTACCTGGTATTCCTTTATTCTGCTGATTTTGGCTTTTACTCGGAAAGCTATACTCAAGGCTTGAGTACGCAAAGGAGTCCTTGAAATTTCTCAAAGGATTTTCCGGTAAATTCAGCAGGTTCTGTAACGGTGATAGGCCGAAGCGGTTCTTTTTACCGTTTCCCAAACTCACCTTTTTGCAAGGTGGCTTTCAAAAGCTTCCCTCAGCGTTTCGGAGTGCTTGAGGATTTCGGCAACGATTTGGGGATCAAACTGCCCTCCAGCGCACAGGCGCAGCTCAAGCAAGGCTTCTTCAAAGGTGAGCAAGCGCCGGTAGGGGCGCTCGCTGGTCATAGCGTCGAAGCTGTCAGCCACAGCGAGAATTCGGGAAAGAGGCGGAATATGGTCATCATCCTTCCCTTCGGGATAGCCCGCCCCGTCGAAGCGCTCGTGGTGGTAAAGGCAGATTTCGGCAATTTCTGTCAGGCCTTCCACGCTTTTTATGAGTTCATAGCTTTTTTTGGAGTGCTTTTTCACTTCCTCGTACTCTTCAAGGTCCAGGGTGGTCTTTTTGGTGAGGATGTGCCGGGGAACGGCGATTTTCCCAATGTCATGAAGTAGCCCTGCCCGGCGGAGCAACTGTTCCTCCTTTTCGTTTATGCCCAGCATTCGGGCTATGCACTGTGCGTAGTGGGCAACCCGTCCTGAGTGACCCTCGGTGTAAGGGTCGTGGTACTCTAAGGCCTTCAGCACTGCCGAGATGGTCCGCTCCTCAAAAAGTTGTTCTTCCCTTGAGTAGTGCTTCAGGAGGTAAAAAATGGCCAAGTTGTGCTGCAGTTTTTGGAGAAGTTCCCGATGCTGTTCAAGGTCTTCTCCCCAGATATAGAAAGCACCCAGGGGGGTTCCTTTTTTGGAAAAGGTAAAGCTCTGGGTGGGAAGTTCTTTGAGCATAGGATTTAAATCCAGATAACCCTCGCTTTTGAGAAAAAGATATATTTTCTGGGCATCCTTGGGGAAGGAGGTGGAGTCAGGTAAAGCGAAGGAAGCATTCAAGCTCTCTTTTTCATCCTGGTAGTAAAGGTTCCAGGTGTTTTTCTGGTGGTTGAGAAAAACACCAAGCAGGGCTTTAATCCCGGGTACTGTCCCGAAGAAAAGCTGCAGGATTTTGCCCAGAAAAACCTTTTCATCGGCTTCGGCACGCAGTGCATAAGTGGCGTCCAGAGCTTCCTGAAACCACTGGTAAGCTTTTTGGGCTTCCCGCTCGGCTTTTTGGAGCTCTTTAGTGCGCCGAGCCACTTCTTTTTTGAGGTAGCTGTTTTTCCAGAAGAAAAAGCTCAAAAAAGCACCGCTTCCTGCAAAAAGCACCAAAAGCAGGATATTTAGCCAGTGGGGCCACATAAAAACCCGCCTCAAGGCATAGGGCGCAAGCAGCTCCTCCCACTCGGCATCCGCTATTTTGGAGAGGCCCTGGTTGACGAGAGGGACCAGGTCCTGGCGCGTGAGAGGAAAGGCAAAGTAAGCCCACTGTTCGTTTATCTTCTCTAAGGGCCGAAACTGAGAGTTCAAATCGTATTTGGTAAGGTAGTACTGGGCAGTGTAGCTTTCCACCAAGAAAGCGTGAAGCCGTTTACTACGTGCTTCCTGCATCAGGCGCTCGTAATCTGGGAAAAGAGCGATGCTGAGTGTGGGGTATTTCTCCCTGAGTGCATCGACGCTGGCATCACCTTCCACAGCGCCTATCAGGTACTGGTTGAGGTCTCCGGCCTTTTGAGCGCTGATGTTCTTTCTTGCGTAAACCCAGCCTTCAATCCGTAAAACTGGTTGTGAAAAAAGGAGTTGCTTTTCGCGCTCTGGGGTTTTGAAAATCAGATTGATCATGTCAAATTGGCCACTGGCGGTTTTCTCAAGGGCCGAGGCAAAGGGAAGGGCGGTTATCTCAAAGCGAAGCAGTGTTTTTTCCTCCAGTTTTTCCAGTAAATCTACAGTTATGCCCTGGGGGTTTCCCTCCTCGTCCAGCCAGAAAAAGGGTGGGTAATAGTCGCCGCTTACTACTTGTACCACTTGCGTTTCCTGGGCCGGGAGGGGGAGAGTAGCACCCAGAAAGACACAGGAAAGCGCAACCAGCAAAACAACCGATAGAAAAACTCTATTCATCACATACATTCCTTTTGTAATTTATGACTCTGGGGAAAAGAGCCAGCCTTCAATACTAACTTAAGCCAAGAAAGTTGTCAACAATTTTTTAATTTTAAGCAAAAATTTTTCGAAAAAACTGGCCAAATGCAGCGCTGAAGAGGGTTCTGGCAGATTGCTTTTTGTGAGGAAGTTTTAGCATCAATTGATGCCCCACGCAGGACTGGCGGAGCTTGAGCGATGCTGACAGTGATTTTTGCTGAATTTTTTTAAAAGAACCTAAAGTTTTTCGGCAAAATGCCGATTTATAAGATAGACAGGCTTTTTCTAAAGGTTTTCTGGCTCATTTTTGGGAGGAAGGAGGCATTTTTAAGTGCGAAGGAAAAAGACCGCCCGAAAGAAAAGCTTAAAAGGCAAGCTCCTTGTGTGGTTTTTAATCTTTGCTCTGGCTCCCTTGGGTGCCTTAGCCTATTTTTCGTCCCAGAGCTTTATAAAGACCCTCGCCGAGCACGAGATGACAAATTACCGCGCAGCGTCGCAACTTCTGGGCAAAAACCTGGCTGATTTTCTGGGCAATACCGCGCGGGCAGTGGCCATGCTTGCTGAAGATGCCACCTTGAGCGCAAACAACGTGCCCTCGCAAAAGAAACTGCGAAAGCTCGAGAAGCTGGTCAGTGAAAACCCCCTTTACCTCGCAGCTTCGCTCACTGATTCAGAAGGGAAAATAGCCATTGATACCCAGGGAGTAGGAATTGGCCAGGATGTAAGTGGAAGAGACTGGTACCAGGAAGCAGTGAAGCGGAAAGATGTGGTGATTACCGACCTCATCCAGTCCCAGCGCTTCAAGACCTGGGCAATTGACATTGCAGCACCGGTTTTCAACGAACTGGGCATGTTCTCCGGTGTGCTGGTGCTTTACCTTGACCTGGGCAATCTCTATAAAGAGCTTACCAAAGGCGTGGATTTTGGAGATGGATATCTCTATGTTTACTGTGCAAAACACAATGACCTTATCCTCCACCCGGACCCCAGCCTGATTGGAAAAACTCTGGATGAACTGGGCATGGGCCACCTGAAAGCTGAGCTAAGCAAGCAGGAAGGCTCCATCCGCTACACCTTCCAAGGCCTTGATGCGGTGGCCGTTTTCACCACTGTTCCAGAAAGCGGTCTTTTCTCTGGGGAAAACTACAAAAACTGGAGAGTGGTAGGTAAAGTTGACTATGCCACCATCCTTGCCCCAGCCAAACAGGTCCTCAACTTAGTCTATGTGCTCATTGCTGTGGTGGCTTTGGTGGTCATCTTCATCTCCCTTTGGATATCCAACTCCATCGCCAAACCCATTGCCCGAGTCACTGAAGCTTTAGAGCGGGTCAAAGAAGGAGACCTCACCGTCCAGATTGAAAAAGCCAAATCCCGGGATGAAATAGGAAGACTCTCTGAAGCTCTCTCTGCCACGGTGGAAAGCTTGAGGAGTATGACCCAGGAAATCCTCACCACCTCCTCCTCTCTTGCTTCATCCAGTGAAGAGCTCTCAGCATCAGTTGAGGAGATTTCCAAAGCCACTCAGGAAATAGCCCAGACCATTGCTCAGGTTGCTGAAGGCTCCACCCGCCAGAGTGAAGAGCTGCAGAAAGTGAGTGAAGAAGCAGCTCAAATTGGTGAACGAGCCCAGAGAGTTGCTGAAGCCACCCAGCGCAACCTGGAACTCCTTGAGAAGATGCAGGAAAACCTCCAAAAGAACCAGCAAGCTCTGGATCAAATCACTGAAGTAATGCAGAAGACCAAAGAAGAAGGTACCACCACCAAAGAAGAAGCCCAGAAAGGAAAAGAGTCCCTGCACAAACTCATCGAGAATGTCTCCTCCATTGCCCGAGTGAGTGAAGAGGTAGCTGGAAGCATCCAGGTCCTCAACGAGCGCTCTCAGGAAATTGGAAAGATTGTGGACCTCATAACCGGCATTGCCGAGCAGACCAACCTCTTGGCCCTCAATGCTGCCATTGAAGCTGCCCGAGCTGGAGATGCTGGGCGAGGCTTTGCGGTGGTGGCTGAAGAAGTGAGAAAACTGGCTGAGGAGTCAGCTCAAGCTGCCGAGCAGATTGGAAAGCTCATCGCTGAAATCCAGAAAGACACCCACTCTGCAGTGGAGAGCATGCAGAAAGCCCAGAGTGAAGTGGAAGCAGGAAGCAGAGAGAGTGAGCAGGTAGCCCAGAACTTCAACTCCATCCTCTCGGCCATTGAGCGTCTGGAGAGAAACATCGAAAACCTCTCCCAATCCCTCCTTGAAGCCCAGAGAGCCCAGGAAGAAACCACCTCAAGTGCCCAGGAAGTGGTCAAGCTCTCCGAAGAGAGTGCCTCCCTCACCGCTCAGGCCACAGAAGGTGTGCGGCAGATTGCTGAAGACCTTGCTTCTGTGGCTGCAGTGGCTGAAGAGAATGCGGCTTCCAGTGAAGAGGTCTCTGCCTCCACTGAAGAGCAGAATGCCTCACTGGAAGAGGTCAACTCTTCAGTAGAGCAGCTTGCCCAGATGGCCCAGAAACTACAGAAGCTGGTGGAGCGCTTCAGAATCTGAAAGAAACCAGGAAACACACACAGAAAGAGAAAGCGGGATGGACACCCCATCCCGCTTTTTTATTTTCAAGCATAATGCAAAATCAAAGATAGCCTGAATTGGTAAATCCAGAGAATTGGTCATTTTGAACCAGCTGAAATCAACGATTTTGGTTATCCGGAACTGACAAATTCGAAGAATTTGTCACCCTGGACTTGTTTCAGGGTCTATTTGTTTCAGGGTCTATTTCAGGATTCCACTGTTTCAGCATCTCATAGTTTCAGTATCTCTTTTGTTATTTCATCATCTCCTTGTTTAATCTAAACACCTGAGATTCCGAAACAACCGAGATCCTGAAATAAATTCAGGATGACAAAAGCGGAGCTTTTGTCAGTTCGGAATGACGGACTTTAAGGTCTACTTGTTATTTCAGGATTTCAGCATCTCTTTCTTTCGGGATTTCATGATTTCAATATCTACACGTTTCAATCCCTTATAGGAAAGCTACAAACCAAAACGCCAGGCTCGGCCTGGCAGGAAGGAGGAAGAAAAAAGTTTCAATCCCTTATAGGGAAGCTACAAACCATCCCAGCTAACTTCCAAGCCCGTCCCGCTTTCTTGTTTCAATCCCTTATAGGGAAGCTACAAACTCAGCCATTGCCACACCCCCCATTTCTTCCACAAAAGAGTTTCAATCCCTTATAGGGAAGCTACAAACTCTCATTGTTAGAGGCATAATAAACAATCTTTTCCACGGTTTCAATCCCTTATAGGGAAGCTACAAACTCCACAAAGAGTTCATCAACAACACGCTGCATTTCCAGTTTCAATCCCTTATAGGGAAGCTACAAACTTGCATGCCGTGCGTCGGCACTCTTTACCCAGGACCTGTTTCAATCCCTTATAGGGAAGCTACAAACTCCTTTTTCACATAGTGGTGCTTCAAACGCACCTTAGTTTCAATCCCTTATAGGGAAGCTACAAACATGCTCTTCTCAAGAACAAAGGAAAGCGGAATAGCAGTTTCAATCCCTTATAGGGAAGCTACAAACGCCACTTACCTGTCCCACTGAGGCTTTCAAATGTGCGTTTCAATCCCTTATAGGGAAGCTACAAACGGGCAGAGCCCCTACTCCCAGCCCTCTTCAAAGAGGGCTTGTTTCAATCCCTTATAGGGAAGCTACAAACATAGTGATTGGAGAGTTCAAGCATTTTTATCTGATGTTTCAATCCCTTATAGGGAAGCTACAAACGGCGTCTGGATTGACCCCAGGCTCGATGAGAAGATGTTTCAATCCCTTATAGGGAAGCTACAAACAACCTATACGGGTTCGGTGTAAGGTTTGAAAAGGTGTTTCAATCCCTTATAGGGAAGCTACAAACGATGAAATCCCTCGATATTGGGCACGCTCCAGTTTATGCGTTTCAATCCCTTATAGGGAAGCTACAAACTGGGCGGTATTTTCGTGGTGTCATTGGCATAGGCTTGTTTCAATCCCTTATAGGGAAGCTACAAACCAGCAGGGCGCATAGCCCGAGAAATGTTGAAAGTGAGTTTCAATCCCTTATAGGGAAGCTACAAACCCTCAAGGATTTACTCGTCTACCAGCTCGAGAATACGTTTCAATCCCTTATAGGGAAGCTACAAACTGCCTATATTTGAAAGAAAGAACCTTTTTCATCGCTGTTTCAATCCCTTATAGGGAAGCTACAAACGAGACGAAGATGTACACGAAAATTGAATCGAGATTTGTTTCAATCCCTTATAGGGAAGCTACAAACCGTAATGCCGCATATAACAAAAGGAAGGAGGGGGCGTTTCAATCCCTTATAGGGAAGCTACAAACTTTCGGAACGTGTACAAAACACAAGCAAGCTCCTGCAGTTTCAATCCCTTATAGGGAAGCTACAAACCGGTTAAAATGTAAGCATGAGTGCGAGCAATACCTTGTTTCAATCCCTTATAGGGAAGCTACAAACTGTCCACGGCAGTGGTGGGGAATTCGCCCAGGCACGTTTCAATCCCTTATAGGGAAGCTACAAACGGAAAAAGGAAAAGGCAGGGAAGCGCAATGGCAAGAGTTTCAATCCCTTATAGGGAAGCTACAAACGGAGAAGAAGAAATGCATTTCTTTGTCGATGTATACTGTTTCAATCCCTTATAGGGAAGCTACAAACACAGGAAATGGAAATATCAACCTGGGGATTTAGGAAGGTTTCAATCCCTTATAGGGAAGCTACAAACTTCAGGTCTTCGCTTGCTGCTACAGTTTTTCTTGCTTCAGTTTCAATCCCTTATAGGGAAGCTACAAACATGGGGTATTTCTTACCTTCTTTGCGCTTCAATACAACGTTTCAATCCCTTATAGGGAAGCTACAAACCCGTAAAAGGGTTATAAATAAAGGCTTTTTAAAATCGATATTCACTTGTCAAGGTGCGTATCTGAAACCATTAAAACATGAACTAATCCCCATGTCAAGAGACTTACAACCCATTTTCATTTTTCTGTCGATCCCCAGGGGTTTTCCGGTTACCGGACATCGACAGAAAAATCACCCCGCATTGACCCCCAAAATACCCTCAAACCCCCACCGAAAGCCCCAGAGAAGCCAAAATACCCTAAAACCCGCATGAAAACTCAATCAGAGACCAAAACAGCACTATTTCGAGAAGCATTTTCTGTCGATGTATTGGAAGCAAGAAAAGAAAGGTCTTCCAGAAAGAGAAAAAGTTCAAAAATCGTGAAAGAAGGAGGTGTTGAAATAAGGAGATGCCGAAATAAATTCGGCATGACGGCGAAGTTGTCAGTTTGGGATGATCAAAACATGAGATCCCGAAACAATGGGATCCTGAAACAAGAGGTGCCGCAACAATGAGATCCCGCAACAAGGAGATCCTGAAACAAGGAGATGCTGAAACAATGAGACCCTGAAACAAGTCCAGGGTGACGGCTCCGCCGTCAGTTCAGGGCGGCACTGACAAGGCCGGCACCGATTCAAGGCGGCACCGAGAAAACCGTTGCCGGTTCAGTATGCTGAAACAGTGAGACCCTGAGGTTCGCTTCTGAAAGCGCTTCATCGGTTTTGTGTTACGGTTCCACTGATAAAGTTCAGATACATGTGAAACAGGTGGAGGAGAGAAAAGAAAGGAGGTAAGTAGACAAAAAGGTGCGGGGTCCTTTATCCTGGGTTTGGGAAGAAAAACTTAAGGATAGAAAGGAGGACCCCACACCTGTTACGAAGCTTAGCTCATACAGCAAGAAAAGTCTACAGGTTCATGGCACCGGTGTGTCAATGAGCATAGGCAACATCATTCCCTTCCCGACGAAAAAGCTATCAAAGATTAAAGACATTTCAAGGGAAGCGAAAGTAAGGCTTGCGTTTTTGGAATTTGCCCAAAACCACCCGGTATCTGTAACCTGCAGGCGATTCGGGATATCGAGGTCAACCTATTACAGGTGGAAGAAGAGGTTTAATCCATACAACCTGGGAAGCCTCGAAAACGAGAGCAGGAGGCCCAAGCATGTCAGAAAGCCGTCATGGTCGGTAGGGTTGGTGGAAAGGATTCGGGAATTAAGAAAGAAGTACCCGAGGTGGAGGAAAGCAAAACTGGCTGTGCTCATAAAGGGAAGAAGGGTTTGATGTTTCTGAGTCGACGGTAGGGCGATCATAAGCTGTTTTAAAGCGTAGGGGTGTTTTAAAAGAACCGGTAAATAAGGTCAAGGTGAGGAGGATACCAAGGAAACGGATATACGCCATAGGCAAGCCGCAAGAATACAGAGTGGAGAGGCCTGGGGATTTAGTTCAGATTGACACATTAGACATAAGGCCTGGACTTGGATGCGTGTATAAGCAATTTTCGGCGAGTGACGTAGTATCGAAGTAGTCGTTTCCAGACGAAGGAAGGCAGCGACGGCTTATTTAGCCAAGGAGTTTTTGGAGGAGCTGATAAGGGGGAGCCTGTTTGGGATAAGAGCTATACAGGTAGATGGTGGGAGCGAGTTCTATGCCGATTTTGAGCTTGGGTGTAAAGAGTACAGTATAAAGCTGTTCTGTTTACCGCCGCGGAGTCCGAAGCTCAACGCGGTGGTGGAGAGGCTCAATAGGACATACAGGGAAGAATTTTGGGCTGGTTATGATGGTGAAAATAAACTTAAAGGTGATGTGGCCGGAATTAAAGGAAGGGACTAGGAGAGTTTATAATCAAATTAGACCGCATCAAAGCCTGGGATATTTAAGCCCCGCCCAATATCTACAGCGATACGCTGCCGCCTACTGTCTCACATATGTTGAACTAGTACATCTACTGTGTGCTCTTCCTGAGCTTCGCCCACCATTTTTCTCTTATTCTTTCAAACTGGTAAGAGGTGAGATGATTTGCTCGCAAGTGATGCGGCAAGGAAACCTACGGTTTTAGTCGTTGGTAGCTGACTCAGGATACCGCTTAAAAAGCAACCCAGAAGTAGCGAAGGAACAGCCACGATGGCAATCGCTTTCAGGATTTGCTACACGATGAAGCTGACAATTTCCTGTCTTTGACGGTGGTAGCCACTATCCAGTCCAAAGATGCAATCTTTGAGTGATAAGCTAATTTTGCTACACCCTTCAATCGCTACGGAAAGCTGTGCAAGGAGGTGTACCCGGAAACGGTGGGTGGGAAAGAGAGCCCAGGTTTTGGGGTCGCGAATCTTTAACCTGGAGGATGTGAATGGCTTGGATGCTTAATGCTTTGAATCCCGAAATCGGATTGCCCGGGAAGGAGGGCAAAGAGCTTGTCTTTACCTGAGGTTTTCTAAAGCTTTTGCCGAAGCTTCTGCTATACCCTCAACTGAGCGGAGCGCTTTCTCTTCACAGTGTTTCACTGAGAGGGCCAACCCTTGCAAGAGTTGGATACTGCGCCTTGTGGTATGAAAGAGTCAGGAGAGGAAAGGGCTTGGCTTGAACTCTGATAAGGTCGTAGGGCTGGGTCGGCTTAAACTTAAGCCTCTGGAGAGGGAAGCCGCTTGCACGGATTTTGGGAGGTAACCCTTATATCTGGGTGCGCTCCCTCAATGAAAGCGGAAGTCCATTCTTTCATAGCCGGGGGAGGCCATATGCACAATGTGCCGAGCAGGGTTTGGAGGATGTGGCGGTTTCTCTGGTGTTTTTCGCCAATGTTTGGGAAAAAGCGAGGGATGATGCCGGCACGCAGTGGCACATAGGCACATAATTCTGGCAACGGAAAATGAAAATTATGGTAATAAAAAAACCACGGGTTCCAACGAACCTTCCAACCTTTTCTCGTCGAGGAATCCAGCTTTCACTAAACACCCTCGACGCTTCAGGCTCAGGCTTTTGCTTTCCTTTCGGAAAGCTTCGAGCTTTTCCCTTGCGGGCTTAAGCTCTTTTTCCCGAACCTCAGGTTTTCTGATTCCTCAGAACCCGTGGCATAGACAATAATACCACCCCCTGATTACTCTGTCAAGGGGTGGTAGAAAAAATTTTGCAATTTTTTTCGTGTTTTACTCTCAAGCTTCCTCAAAGGCTTCTCGAGCCACCATAACCTCTTCTTCCCGGGTGAACCAGTGGCTGGTTCGCAAGCAAATACGCACCAGCAAAAGCATCACCGGAACTTCAATCAGTACGCCCACCACGGTGGCTAAGGAAGCTCCTGAGGAAAGCCCAAAAATCATGGTGGAGGTGGCGATGGCTACCTCAAAGTGGTTGGAAGCACCAATCATTGCCGAAGGTGCAGCATCTTCATAGTTGAGTTTCAAAAGCCGGGCCAGGAAGTAACCGAGCCAGAAAATCAAGTTAGTCTGGATGAAAAGGGGAATGGCAATCCACAGGATGGTGAGGGGGTTGTCAAGGATTACTTCTCCCTTGAAGGAGAAAAGGAGCACCAGAGTGATAAGTAGCGCAACGATGGTAATGGGTGTTAAAAGGTGCAGGAACTTTTCTTTGAACCACTCTTCGCCCTTCCTTGTGATAATGCTTTTTCGTGTAAAATATCCGGCAACCAGCGGAAGTGCTACGTAAATGCTTATGGAAAGGAGCAGTGCCTGCCAGGGAACGGGAAGACGGCTCACGCCGAGCAAAAACCCTCCCAAAGGACCATAAAGGAGGAGCATGGTCAGGGAGTTGATGGCCACCATGACCAGGGTGTGGGCGTCATTGCCCCGGGCCAGATAGCTCCACACAAGCACCATGGCTGTGCAGGGTGCAATGCCCAAAAGCACGCAACCAGCGAGATACGAGCGCCACAGGGGTACGGCAAGCATTTTCAGCCCTTCAACCATGACCACCCTACCCACTCCGTAGGTAGCACCTACAGGAAGGTCAAGGCCAAAGGGCATTTTCACGTAATCGACGGCCTCGCTTCCTATCAGTCCCCGAAAGAGAAAGCCCAGGAAAAAGATGGCGATGGCGTACATCGTGAAAGGCTTCACAGCCCAGTTGATGAACAGAGTCAAGCCCACCGGTTTGAGGTTTTTCCCCGCTTTCAAGACGTTGGCAAAATCAATTTTGACCATGATGGGGTACATCATGAAAAAGAGACAAATGGCAATGGGAATAGAGACTACCGGGGCTTCACCAACGTAAATTGCCATACCGTCCAAAGTCTTGGCTACGTTGGGCGCAACTTTTCCAAGCAGGATTCCGCCCAGGATACACAAAGCTACCCAAAGGGTGAGGTAGCGCTCAAAAAACCCCAGCGTTCTTGCTTCCTGAGGAGTATTCTGAGTGTTATTTTTCATCGGAAATCACCTCTTTTTGAGTGGGTTGGAGATTGCTTTTAGAATTGACGCTTGACTTGCCCTGATTTTCACAGGCTTTGCTTCTTTTGCATATTTCTTTTAGAAGACGGGCGTCCTTTCGGGCTTGCTCGCTTTTTCCAGCAAAGTTGATGACCCACGCCAGGGCTTCCCTCGATGTAGGGGAAGCTTCATTTCCCGAAAGGAAACAGCGAACCCATTTCCCATCTTTCCGGGTTTCAATCAGGCCGGCCTGCCTGAGGATGGATAAGTGTTTGGAAACCGTGGAAGGGGAGAGCTGCAGAAGCTCTGTGAGATGACAGATGCAGTATTCTCCCTGGCTCAAAGCCAGAACAATGCGAATGCGGCTTGGTTCAGCAAGTGCTTTGAAGATGGTTACCAGGTCGTATACTTCGTTTTTCATTTCGTCGTTTTCCCAAATATCGAAATGTTTTGCGGAGAATTGTAACATACCTTGAAAGGTAAGAAAAGTAGGGCGACGTATATTGTGGCTACAATTTTAAAAAGTCACACTCATTACTATTTTAAAGTATCGCTTACCAGGATAAACTGCCCCTTAAGAGAGAACCTGGTGTTGGCTCTTTTAAGGGGGAAAAGAAATGAAGTACTACGCAGTTACAAAGGTATAGATGAAAAGGTGTGCTGTACTACAGGATGGAATCTCGGAACTTGTGACCTTGAAAGCTGCAGCAGAGCTTCTGGGACTGGGTTATTGCCAAACCCTTCGGTTCAAAAAGCGCTTTGTAGCTCAGGGACTGGAGGGGTTATTGAGAAAAGCTCTTGATTGAGAAGGAATTCTCCACCCCCAAAAAGTAGAAGAAAGGTCCATTGCAGAAGAGAAGAATGCCCAAAGCAGGACTTCTGGTTCAGATGGATTCTTCCCTGGTGTAACCAGCACTACACCCTCCCAGTGGAAAGTGTCTATCGGGAGATTCCCAAAGGGGTAGACCTTTCCCTGGTCTTTTCCATCAAACAGCGAAGAAAGGTCAGAAAAGACAACACCATTAGCTATGAGGGAAGAATATACCAGCTACTCTCTGCTCACAGCTTCAGAAGCTATGCTGGGAGGTGGGTATAGGTATGTGAAACCTTAGAAGGTACCCTGCAGCTTTGCTTAACAGGTAAAGTAATCCCTTACCAGGCCTTTGAGAAACCAACCTGTAAGCAACTTAAAGAAGAAACATATTCCACCCCAAGGTCATCCCTGGAAGGGGTCCTGAAAAAAGAAGAAGGTGACATTTCAAGCTGGGAATAAAGCATGACTTGATTTTAGGAGTAACACACCATACCTTCTGGATGAATGTGAGATTCAAGAGGAAAGAAGAAGCCATGTTCAAAGTGCAAATGGAAAAGAAGAGGATTTTCAGAAAATGTACCTACAATACAATAAGTTGACGCTGTCATTCCTCCTGGGGAAGCTACAAACAGGACCTGGGGAGAGTTTTTACACGCAGCAAGGGAAGGTTTCAATCCCTTATAGGGAAGCTACAAACCTATAGAAGACTTAACAGGTGGGAAGATACTGAAGAGTTTCAATCCCTTATAGGGAAGCTACAAACAGGTTTGGAGAAGACAGGGATTGCGGGTATTATCCGAGTTTCAATCCCTTATAGGGAAGCTACAAACTTGATGCGGTGCAGGAAGTTGACCTATTGGTTCTTGAGTTTCAATCCCTTATAGGGAAGCTACAAACATAAAGAACGCTGTATCGTCAGCAATTAGCAATGTTTCGTTTCAATCCCTTATAGGGAAGCTACAAACAGTGGAAAAAATAAGAAAGGAGAGTGACACAATGGCGTTTCAATCCCTTATAGGGAAGCTACAAACGAAGCAATGGGAAACGGACGAGAAATTAGACAGGCGTTTCAATCCCTTATAGGGAAGCTACAAACTTGCAGTATGCGCTGTCGCTGCTTGCTGGGAAACATTGTTTCAATCCCTTATAGGGAAGCTACAAACACGGGTTCGACGAATGCAATTAGGGTTGTCGCAAACTAGTTTCAATCCCTTATAGGGAAGCTACAAACTGTTGCACCCGAAACTTCATCGCAATACATGTCCATGTTATCGAGTTTCAATCCCTTATAGGGACGCTACAAACGCGTTGTCGTTGCCGAAGGTTCAAAAGCGTGGGCATAGTTTCAATCCCTTATAGGGACGCTACAAACAAATGTGGTGTCCCTGCTCGATAGCGGGCTTTCCCTGTTTCAATCCCTTATAGGGACGCTACAAACATTACGCCGGAATGGGTCGAGGAGAAGCGCAAACAGGTTTCAATCCCTTATAGGGACGCTACAAACGTGTTCCACCCGAGCTGTTCGGTGTGCTGCAAAACTCGTTTCAATCCCTTATAGGGACGCTACAAACGCATAAGATGACGGGGTGTCAGAAAGCTCAAGAAATGGTTTCAATCCCTTATAGGGACGCTACAAACACATTTCTGCAATGTCGTACTCCCCAAAACCCTTAGGTTTCAATCCCTTATAGGGACGCTACAAACATCGAGGGGTCAATAATCCTAATAACATCATTCCCGCGTTTCAATCCCTTATAGGGACGCTACAAACGCAGAACCAAAGGAGAGGCGCTTGTTCAGTTCGTTTGTTTCAATCCCTTATAGGGACGCTACAAACGTGGTATATATGCCGTTAATATCAATTCACCAGCAATGTTTCAATCCCTTATAGGGACGCTACAAACGAAAAATTTGATGATTTATATACACCTGTTTATGCTAGTTTCAATCCCTTATAGGGACGCTACAAACGCGTCTTTTGGTAAAAACACTTCCCACTTCTTGCCGGTTTCAATCCCTTATAGGGACGCTACAAACCTTGGCGAGGAAGTGCCATTTTAAATATGCCTGGGGGGTTTCAATCCCTTATAGGGACGCTACAAACAATAAATGTACATTTTGAATCCCCCTTTTTGTGGGCTGTTTCAATCCCTTATAGGGACGCTACAAACGCTCTAAGGCATCCTGAAACCAGGGAAGGGTTTCCAGGTTTCAATCCCTTATAGGGACGCTACAAACGAGGCTTCGTCGACAACAACGAGAATATTCTCCGCAGTTTCAATCCCTTATAGGGACGCTACAAACGATGAAAACCTCCTGGGCACGCTTGATCCAGGCGATGTTTCAATCCCTTATAGGGACGCTACAAACGAAATAGGCTTTTTTATGAGAGGGGAAATTATATGGGAGTTTCAATCCCTTATAGGGACGCTACAAACTTTAGGACCGTAAGGGCTTTCAGTTCCGTAAAAAGGTTTCAATCCCTTATAGGGACGCTACAAACACAACCAGGATGCCGAGAAGAAAATACAAAACAACGCGGTTTCAATCCCTTATAGGGACGCTACAAACACGGGGGAGATCACCGGCACGGCATGAGAGACCTTCGGTTTCAATCCCTTATAGGGACGCTACAAACTATTGATATTCAACAGTAGCGGTAAACTCCTCTGTGGTTTCAATCCCTTATAGGGACGCTACAAACCTCTCCATCCCAGCTCAAGTCAGGGATGAGTGGGTGTTTCAATCCCTTATAGGGACGCTACAAACCATGGTGCATTTAGCCCAGGACTCCAAATCCGTTGCCGTTTCAATCCCTTATAGGGACGCTACAAACCCGTAAAAGGGTTATAAATAAAGGCTTTTTAAAATCGGTATTCACTTGTCAAGGTGCGTATCTGAAAGCATTAAAACATGAACTAATCCCCATGTCAAGAGCCATAGAACCCATTTTCAATTTTCTGTCGATCCCCAGGGGTTTTCCGGTTACCGGACATCGACAGAAAAATCACTCTTCAACCACCCCAAAAATACCCGAAAACCCGCATAAAAAGCCATACAGAAAGCAAAAATGCCCTCAAACCCTCATCAAAACTCAATCAGAAGCCCTTCAAAGAGCAAATCGAGAACCATTTTCTGTCGATGTATTGGAAGCAAGAAAAGAAAGGACTTCCAGAAAGAGAAAAAGTTCAAAAATCGTGAAAGAAGGGAGTGTTGAAACAAGGAGATGCCGAGAAACGAGACCCTGAAATAAATTCAGGGCGGTGTCGAAAAAGCCGACACCGATTCAGGGCGGTGTCGAAAAAACCGACACCGATTCAGGGCGGCAACGACGAAACCGTTGCCGGTTCAGTATGACAAAAGCGTGAAATTTGTCAGTTTTACGTGACGGACTTTGGAAATCCTAAAGCAAAGAAATGCTAAAACCCTGGGATGCTGAAGTTTGCTTCCCAAACCGCTTCATCGGTTTTTTGTGTTGCAGTTCCACTATCTGCTCCCTGAATGGAACGCCCTGGAGAATGTACTCATTCCCTACTGGATTCACTCCGGCAGGCCGGGCAGGGAAGTCGTCGAGTGAGCGCTGTATCTCCTGGAACAAGTGGGGCTCAAAGACTCCGTTTACAAGCGGATTACCCTGCTTTCTGGTGGTCAAAAGCAGCGGGTGGCCATTGCCCGGGCTCTTTTAAATGATCCCCAGCTACTCCTGGCTGATGAGCCTACTGGGGCCCTGGATACCAGGACTGGAGAACAGGTTCTGGAGCTTCTTGGTGGAGTGGTCGGTTAGCACTCTCGAGCCATTGATTTTTCTTGTGAAGTTCAACTTGTGCGAGCTGTTCGCTGTTTGAAGTATAGACCCGATTTCATTTTTGGGGTATTTGGTAAAGCTGATAATTTCCTGCCTTTTGATGCCTGGTGATCACTATCCAGCCCAGAGGTTCAATCTTTGAGTAATAAGCCAGCTTCGCTACACCGTTTAATCGGTATGGAAAACTGTGTAGTGAGGTGTATCCGAGAAAGGTGGGTGGGAAAGAGGCGGCACAGCTTTTGGAGTCGCGAATCTTTAACCTGGAGGATGTGAATGGCTTGGATACTTAATACTTGGAGCCCCAACATCGGATTGCCCGGGGAGTAGGGCAAAGAACTTGCCTTTGCCTGAGGTTTTCTAAAGCTTTTGCCGAAGCTTCTGCTATACCCTCAACCAAGCGGAGCACTTTCTCTTCACAGTGTTTCACTGAGAGAGCCAACCCTTGCAAGAGTTGGATACTGCGCCTTGTGGTATGAAAGAGTCAGGAGAGGAAAGGGCTTGGCTTGAACTCTGATCGGGTCGTAGGGCTGGGTCGGCTTAAACTTAAGCCTCTGGAGAGGGAAGCCGCTTGCACGGATTTTGGGAGGTAACCCTTATATCTGGGTGCGCTCCCTCAATGAAGGCGGAAGTCCATTCTTTCATAGCCGGGGGAGGCCATATGCACAATGTGCCGAGCAGGGTTTAAAAGCTGTGGCATTTTCTCTGGTGTTTTTCGCCAGTGTTTGGGAACAAGCGAGGAATAATGCCAGCACGCAGTGGCACATAGGCACATAATTCTGGTAACGGAAAACTCTGATACAAAAAAACCACGGGTTCCAACGAACCTTCCAACCTTTTCTCGTCGAGGAATCCAGCTTTCACTAAACACCCTCGACGCTTCAGGCTCAGGCTTTTGCTTTCCTTTCGGAAAGCTTCGAGCTTTTCCCTTGCGGGCTTAAGCTCTTTTTCCCGAACCTCAGGTTTTCTGATTCCTCAGAACCCGTGGCATAAGCAATAATACCACCCCCTGATTACTCTGTCAAGGGGTGGTAGAAAAAATTTTGCAATTTTTTTCGTGTTTTACTCTCAAGCTTCCTCAAAGGCTTCTCGAGCCACCATAACCTCTTCTTCCCGGGTGAACCAGTGGCTGGTTCGCAAGCAAATACGCACCAGCAAAAGCATCACCGGAACTTCAATCAGTACGCCCACCACGGTGGCTAAGGAAGCTCCTGAGGAAAGCCCAAAAATCATGGTGGAGGTGGCGATGGCTACCTCAAAGTGGTTGGAAGCACCAATCATTGCCGAAGGTGCAGCATCTTCATAGTTGAGTTTCAAAAGCCGGGCCAGGAAGTAACCGAGCCAGAAAATCAAGTTAGTCTGGATGAAAAGGGGAATGGCAATCCACAGGATGGTGAGGGGGTTGTCAAGGATTACTTCTCCCTTGAAGGAGAAAAGGAGCACCAGAGTGATAAGTAGCGCAACGATGGTAATGGGTGTTAAAAGGTGCAGGAACTTTTCTTTGAACCACTCTTCGCCCTTCCTTGTGATAATGCTTTTTCGTGTAAAATATCCGGCAACCAGCGGAAGTGCTACGTAAATGCTTATGGAAAGGAGCAGTGCCTGCCAGGGAACGGGAAGACGGCTCACGCCGAGCAAAAACCCTCCCAAAGGACCATAAAGGAGGAGCATGGTCAGGGAGTTGATGGCCACCATGACCAGGGTGTGGGCGTCATTGCCCCGGGCCAGATAGCTCCACACAAGCACCATGGCTGTGCAGGGTGCAATGCCCAAAAGCACGCAACCAGCGAGATACGAGCGCCACAGGGGTACGGCAAGCATTTTCAGCCCTTCAACCATGACCACCCTACCCACTCCGTAGGTAGCACCTACAGGAAGGTCAAGGCCAAAGGGCATTTTCACGTAATCGACGGCCTCGCTTCCTATCAGTCCCCGAAAGAGAAAGCCCAGGAAAAAGATGGCGATGGCGTACATCGTGAAAGGCTTCACAGCCCAGTTGATGAACAGAGTCAAGCCCACCGGTTTGAGGTTTTTCCCCGCTTTCAAGACGTTGGCAAAATCAATTTTGACCATGATGGGGTACATCATGAAAAAGAGACAAATGGCAATGGGAATAGAGACTACCGGGGCTTCACCAACGTAAATTGCCATACCGTCCAAAGTCTTGGCTACGTTGGGCGCAACTTTTCCAAGCAGGATTCCGCCCAGGATACACAAAGCTACCCAAAGGGTGAGGTAGCGCTCAAAAAACCCCAGCGTTCTTGCTTCCTGAGGAGTATTCTGAGTGTTATTTTTCATCGGAAATCACCTCTTTTTGAGTGGGTTGGAGATTGCTTTTAGAATTGACGCTTGACTTGCCCTGATTTTCACAGGCTTTGCTTCTTTTGCATATTTCTTTTAGAAGACGGGCGTCCTTTCGGGCTTGCTCGCTTTTTCCAGCAAAGTTGATGACCCACGCCAGGGCTTCCCTCGATGTAGGGGAAGCTTCATTTCCCGAAAGGAAACAGCGAACCCATTTCCCATCTTTCCGGGTTTCAATCAGGCCGGCCTGCCTGAGGATGGATAAGTGTTTGGAAACCGTGGAAGGGGAGAGCTGCAGAAGCTCTGTGAGATGACAGATGCAGTATTCTCCCTGGCTCAAAGCCAGAACAATGCGAATGCGGCTTGGTTCAGCAAGTGCTTTGAAGATGGTTACCAGGTCGTATACTTCGTTTTTCATTTCGTCGTTTTCCCAAATATCGAAATGTTTTGCGAAGCATTTTAGCAGGATTCTTGCAGATGGTCAAGTGGGTTAAAGGTTTTTCAGGAGCCGTTGCGTAGGTTGGATACTGCACATTATTGCTCTAAATCACTTTTAGCAAAAGCTCAAGTAAGAGCCAAAGATGCAGTGCTCCTTTAAACACTGCGAAGTGAAGTAGTGGGAAGGGGGAAGTATGAGCACAAGTTCTGAAGGCTTGCCGAAAAGCTTTTTCCTTTGCTTGGGGAATGAGTTTTCGATCCTTGCAGGTATGGTGGGAAAGCTTAGATTTTAAAATAGTTTGTGCTTCCGCTTTGGAGAAGGTGATGGAGAAGAAAGTCAGGAATTCAAGGCAAGACAGAGAAAACCACTCCAGAGAATACAGAGCTTTGGTCCTTGATGGGATATGGTTTAAAGAGCGTAAGCGAAAAAAGGAAATGGAACTGGTAGCTTTGGGAGTGAGTCTGGTGGCAGCTCTGAAGTAGGGCATGAAGCGTTGCTCCTTCTCTGAGGGCAGCTCCTACCGGGAGAAACTCTGGATTACAGTTACAGTGTATCCTGAAGCAAAGAGAGATATATCTTTCGCATTTTGGAAGGACTCTGGAGGGAATGCTTTAGAAGATTTACTGGCAAATCTTTGAGGTGGAGAGCTTCCAAAAAGCACAAAGGAAACGGGAGCTTTTCTGCAACAAGTGGCAGTGTGAAAAACCCACAGTAATGAAGCACTGCAGAAACGAAAAAGAAGGCTCTTTACCTCTTGGAGTCTTCCCTATCACCCGAAGTAGAGAGTGATCTTCAACACTGTAAGTTGACAATGCCGAGTTTTGGCTTGAGCTTCCTGCTCATTGCTTTCATTATTTATAATAAGGTTATAATGGCAATTTCTCTCACCTTTAAAAGGCGGGCTCTCTTGCTTTTATCATCTGCAAAGGTAGCCCGAAAACTATCCGAAAGGATAGATACTGACCAAAGATGGCAATCTAATATGCTGGATGCGCATATAAAGAAGGAAAAGAAAGCATCAGTAGACCAAAACCTATTGATTACCAGCACCTGTATAAAAAGCGGACCTATCAAATAATAATGCATACGGATGTTTTGCTGAATCCAATGATTGAAAGCCTCTTTTATGAGGTGGTTGATTATTTGTTCAGCATAAGGAGCCTATCAAAGAGGGGATTGGTAACTACCATAACTGCAATTGATAGAAAATAAAGAAAGGGTGAAAGCATGGAACCCAAAATAGCTGTTACTGATATCTTGGACTTGTGCAGGTTGTTAGGCATAGAGGAAGCAGTAATGCGCGAAGAAGAACCGATACCGCCGAATGTATCACTTGAAATATATCTGGCAAAAATGGAAAACCTAAAGATGAACATATTAAGACGCTTGCTTGATGCCAACATTCTAAAGTTCGAAGTAGAAGAAGATAAAGTAGTGCTGGAGCTGGTTATACAATAGATTTTTTCTATCCAATCTTTACCGCAGAAAAACGAGGAAGGAGGTTTGAAGCGCTGCCCTTCACCCCGGAAGGAAACCATGAATTGGAAAACAAAATAGCTGCATTCTCACCACTTTCACAAATCACTTCTTCTGGAGAAACTGCAGGATGCAAAAAGCACTGCTCTGCACAAAGCAGGCACCCATTTCCAAGGATATGCAAAGAACTGTTGAGCAGCTTCCAGGCAACTTGAAAAAAGCTTCCTCTGTAGACCAGGCAGCTTCCTCCCACCTTTAAATGGTGGACTTTCCCTTTCACGAGGGAAGCTTACGTGAATGTAGAGATTACCCCCAGCGTCTCTGTGGCACCTTCTTCAGAGGCTTAATTTGGTTGGTCCGGTCCCGACAAAGGCGATCAAGCGCTTTCTGTTTAGTGCAAGGGCTTTGTTCGGCTCAAACCCCGGGTTTTTTCTCATTCCCCTTGCCGGGCTTTTGTTGCGCTTTGGGGAAAACTGGGTTGTGGGTTCATTCCTTAAGTTCTATTTTGAGGAATATCTGGTATTCCTTGGCATCCGGGGGTTCAGGTGAGGTTCGGGCAGGCAAAATGCGCAAAATCACCATCCGGTATGCTCCGAAAATCATCTCCTGGGGCAGCTGGGATTCAACGATTTCCACATCCATTTCTTGGTTTCCGATTTTGAGGCGGGCAATCACCCCTCCTTCCCAAAAACACTCCATCCCCTGCGGACAGCGGGAGTCCTCAACAATTCCTTGAAAAGAAACCCTTACGTTGCTTCCTTCAACCACCACCTGCTCGCCGACTTTAATGCTGAACTCCTCCCCGGGTCGCACCCGTGCACCCTGGGTGCAGCCTAAAGTCAGTGACAAACTGGCTACCAAGAGCAAGGCCATGCAAAACCCCGTAACGCGCGGGCTTTTGGCCTGCTTGCGCGCACGAAAAAGCCACTTGCGCACCAATTTCCCCCCTTGCACATTGCTGGTTTCGTGCTCAGGGATATTCCCAGCCCTCCTTTGCCTGCAAGTAGGCTTCCCGCAGGCTTTCGCTCATCAGGCACCAGGCAAAATAGTCTGCTTCCCGGTCTTCCCGGAGCAGTTGGTGTTCGTGTCCCAGCATGAGGGGGCGGAAGAAGTGGTTCCAGTGCAAAAGAAAATGCCCCAGCTCATGGAGGACCACCTGGGCCTGTTCCGGCTCGCTCAAGCGCTCGTTCACACAGATGTGGGGCTTGCCTCCCGGAATTTGCACCAGCATACCCCGCACTTCGGCAAGGTCCCACCAGTCAACCACAACTCCCTGACTTTCGGCAAGCATCACCGCTTCCGGGAGGGAGTTCACCTGGTCAAATTGTTTCGCCCGCTCTTCCACGATGTATCCAGTCCAGAACACCATTAGCCTTCTTGCTCCTTAACTCTGCGTTTTCTTCTTTGCTTTTTGCCTTTGCCTTCCTGCTCCAGCAGAAATTCGAGATACGAGAGAATGTTCTGCTTGGCTTGAGGCGAGAGCTCGGAAACCCGCGCAAAAAAGAGAGTGTCAAATTCTTCACTGGTTTCCTGGAGTTTGAAGTTTTCATCTCCGCACTCAGCAAGCAGTCTTCCCAGGTCGATTTTCAGCACTTTGGCGATTTTCTCCAAAGTTGCCAAGCTGATGTTTTCCATTTTTCCCCGCTCGTAAAGCGAAGTGGTGGTTCGGGAAACCCCACACAGCTCTTCCAGGTCGCGCAGAGAATAACCCCGCATTTTGCGTATTTCCTTAAGCTTTGCTCCCAGCTTCTTCCTGTCAAGCATGTTCATCAACTCCATAAAATTTTTCTGGTGCACACTTCCATTTTGGTCAAAGAACATTGACTTTTTGTATAAAAAATCATATAAAATTGATGAAAGCTGTTTTCAAATAAAGTATTTCATTCCCAAGACACAGTCAAGATTATAAGACCGAGGGTAGGGGAAGTCAACCACAAAGGGATAAACCTCGCCTTTTAGCCCCGAAAGGCACCCCTTGTCCCCAAAGTGTGCAGTTTTTGGAAGCTGTGTCGCTCTTTCTGAGTAGTTTATGGAGGAAGAAACTGCACTGTGCAGTGCACAAAGAAAGGAGTGCTCAAAAATGCAAACTTTTATCAAGCTACCCCATGAAGTAGTGGTGAGGCTGGGGGAAATTGCTTGTGAAAGAAAGTGTCCTTCCGTGTTTCCAGTTTACCTAGCCCTACTTTTTCATGCTGACCGGAAAGGCAAGTGCTTTCCCAGTTATGGGCGGATAAAGGAAGTGTCGGGGATAAGCTCTGATGCATCAGTGAGAAAAGCCCTGCGCATTCTTGAAGAGTGCGGCCTGATCAGGAGGGAGAAAAGGCACGGTATGCACGGAAACAGTATCTACTACCTCCAAACTTCACTCAATGAAGAAACACTCAGTGAAGAACACACTTCAATCAATGAAGAATGCACTTTGCTCAATGGAGAACACACTTCAATGAGTGAAGCGCCAAACTTCAATCAATGTAGTCCTAAACTTCAACCATTGAAGAGCCAAACTTCAATGGTTGAAGAGGAACTATATTCATTTAACTATAACCATTTAACTATCTCTCATTTAACTAAAGGGAAAAACGAGAATGAGAGAGAGAAAGCAAGAACTTACCAACCTTTTGCTGAACGAGAGAAATGGGAGAAGAAAATCAAAGAAGCGATGAGCGCTTTGCTCGGCAGAGATATTGTTCCCTTAGAGCAGTACTTCTTAGAGAAAGCCCTTTTTTCCATTCCCGGTGAAGAGCTTCTGCAGTTTCTGGAGGAGCGCTACCTCAGCCACCCCCAGGAATTCAAAGAGCAGGGCCTTTTCATCCTGGAGGAAATCAGCTGATGAGTACCCCTGTTTCCTCACCTCCATGCTGTATCTTCTGCGGCAGGCCTTTCAGGGAGCAGGCTCTTCCTGAGCATCTGCTTCGGCTTCCCGGAATAGGGGAGAAGTTGCGTTACGTTCCCCAGTGTGACTGCTACCGCAAGGAAAGAGAGAAAGAAGAGAGGAGGCGCAGAGAAGAGGAAGCCCGCCGGCTGCAAGAGGAGCACTTTGCGGAGCTTTTCAAAAGGTCTCGCCTAGCTCCTCGTTTTGCAAAAAGGACCCTGTCCAGTTTTCATCCCCGGGACGCCAGGCAAGAAGAAGTGCTCCAGGTCTTTAGCGATTACCTGTGCTCTTTTGGGGAAGTGCGGAGCAAAGAACTCAACGGCATTTACCTTTTCGGTGCTCCTGCCCGAGGCAAAACCCACCTTGCAGCAGGTCTGGTGAACGAGCTTTTACAGCAGGGTGTGTTCTGCATTTATGCAAAGTGTGCGGAGCTTCCGCCTTCCCTGCGTGCGCACTTTCGGGATGGCGAAAAAGAAAAGGTAATTACTCCCTTGCTGGAAGCAGAGCTTTTGGTGCTCGATGATTTAGGAGCGGAAGAGCGCCGGGACTGGTTTTTTGATGATTTATACCGCATCCTTGATCACCGCATGGAGTGGCTGCTTCCTACGGTAATTACCTCTAACCTTTCACCTGCGGAAGTGTGTGCGCGCTACGGAAAAAGAATTGCTTCACGCATTGAGAGAATGTGCAAAATCCTGGAGGTCTGAAAGGAGGATAAAGGGATGGAAAGAAGCTTTGAAAATCGGGTACAACTTGCCTGCCGGCTTTGCGTCCGTGCCCTGGTGATTGAGGGGCAGGGTCCGGAAATCAGGCTGTTTCTGGAGGGAAAGACCAGCCGGGGGACGGTTTTTGTCCCGGCCATCATCCGGGGTGAGCTTGCGGAGCGGATGAAAGAGGAAATCCTTTTCTGGCAGGAGGGAGACCAGGTGTTCCTGGAAGGGGAACTTGACTGGGAAAGCCGCTGGGACGGAAACCGGCCTCGCTACTTCCTCCTTGTCAACGTTTTCGAAGCCCAAAAGGTGGAAGCTTTTTGAGGTGTTCCGGTGCGCATTTTGAGCCTTGACCCGGGAACTCGCAACTGCGGTTATGCGGTTTTTGAGGAGAGTAAGCTCCTTTGCGCAGGCTGTATAAGGACTAATCCACCGGTGTATGCTGGACTTTTAGAGCGTGTTTCTGCTTTGTGCGGAGAATACACGCCAGAGGTTGCGGTAGTCGAGGGTGCTTTTCAGCGCTCTCGATACGCAAACCCACACATTGAAGCCGTAGGCATTATCAAGGCGGTGCTGGAGCAAAGAGGAGTAAAGAGAGCAACCTATGCGCCCTCTACCTGGAAAAAGCTCCTGCTTGGAAACGGCAGGGCGAAAAAACAGGAAGTGATGCGCTTTTTGAGCGAAAGGGGTTACAGCGCAAAGAACACTCACGAAGCCGACGCAGTGGCACTGGCACTTACCTACCTTGGGGAGGTTGCAGGAAGTGGATGAGCGGGAGGCTGAATATTTCGAAGAACTGCTCCGCAGTGAAGGTCTGTATTTAAAGCGCCACCGCAGGGAAGTGCAGGCTTTTTCCTGGGTGCTTGAGCAAGCAACATACGAAAAAGAGGACGCAGAGGACAGCGGTTGCGGGGAAATTGAGATTCCTTTTCGGGTGCTCTCACCCATGCAGCAGGAGGTAATTTACTGCCTGTTTTACGACATGCGCAGCCTGAACGAGACGGCAAAGCATCTGAACATTTCGCGAAGCAGTGTGAAGGTGCACCGGGACCGGGCGCTTAAAAAACTGCGGGAAGAGTTGGAAGAAAGAGGAATGACCGGCTTACAGGGAGCATTCGGAAAAGCCCGCTCTTTTGAAAGTGAATGAAGGGCAAATAAGTTGCCGATTTGACATTGTGCGACATAGGGTTTTTGGGTTGGACTGGTCCAAACTTAAACTTCTGGAGGAGGAAGTTGCTTACGCGGATGCGGGGAACAATCCCTGCATCCTTTTAGTTTTTCTTGGCAAAAGAAAAAACCCCGCTTTTAGAGGTGGGAGGAGGCTGCCTCAAGCGGGGGTGCTGAGTTGAGATTTTCGGCATCACTGCTTTAGGTAGAGTGGAGCTGATTCTGCCTTCCCGAACCAGAAAGCGCAGGTGTTTTCCCAGTCGGGGATTGAGTTCAAAGAAGGAGTACCCTTCCTGGGCCAGCTCCAGGAAAAAGAGCCGTCCTGTGGTCCCAAAACCCTCGACAACCACTTCGGCAGAACTGGGAACCAATTCCCGGAAGGTGGCGATTCCTTTTGCTGAAATGGGCAGGGAAAGGTTGCAGTAGACCTGAGAAGGAGAGCGGAGAGCAAGCTGAATGGCATATCTTCCGGGGTCAATTCCCCAGGCAAGAAGTTCCAGAGAGTGGGTCATGGGGATTTTCTCTTTTTGTCCTCGGGGAGAAGGAAGGGGGAAGGGGATGACAATTGACGCTATGGTCTCCAGGGAGCAACGTTGAGCCGGTCTTCTCCCCTTCCCACTGCTTAAGCATTTTTATTTGAAGGTAGAATAACCTATTCATCCTGAACCGGCACCGGTTCTGCCGGTGCCGCCCTGAACCGGCATCGGTTCTGCCGGTGCCGCCCTGAACCGGCATCGGTTTCGTCGTTGCCGCCCTAAACCGGTGTCGGCTTTTTCGACACCGCCCTGAACTGACCGAAATCAACGATTTCGGTCATCCCGAACTTGTTTCGGGATCTCTTTGTTTCAGGGTCTCATTATTTCAGCATCCCCTTATTTCAGGATCTCTTTATTTCAGCCTGCCTGGCTTTAATCCGAGCCCTGAGATGCCGAAATAAATTCGGCATGACAAACCTTAGATTCCCCTTGTTGTTTCGGCATCTCCTTATTTCGGGGTTTCATGGTTTCAGTATCCCTTGTTTCAGGATTTCAAAAGCCCGTCAAGCTAAACTGACAAATGACGTTCTCACGTCATGCTGAACTGACCAAAATCAACGATTTCGGTCATCCCGAACTTGTTTCGGGATCTCATTATTTCAGGGTTTCCTTGTTATTTCAGCATCTACGAGTTTCAATCCCTTATAGGGACGCTACAAACGTAGCGTGCGGGATTGTCAGCAACACGAGATTTTATTCGTTTCAATCCCTTATAGGGACGCTACAAACGGATACTATTTCATCAATATGTATCTTTCTGATTTGTTTCAATCCCTTATAGGGACGCTACAAACGCAAGAGTAGCTGCAGAAAGAGCTGCAAGGTATGCAATGTTTCAATCCCTTATAGGGACGCTACAAACCGTTTATATTAACGGTTTTTGGATTTGCTACACCCATGTTTCAATCCCTTATAGGGACGCTACAAACGCGTTGTCGTTGCCGAAGGTTCAAAAGCGTGGGCATAGTTTCAATCCCTTATAGGGACGCTACAAACAAATGTGGTGTCCCTGCTCGATAGCGGGCTTTCCCTGTTTCAATCCCTTATAGGGACGCTACAAACGCCTTGTGGTACTTCGCTCCTAAACTCATGCACTGGCGTTTCAATCCCTTATAGGGACGCTACAAACCGTAAAAGGGTTATAAATAAAGGCTTTTTAAAATCGGTATTCACTTGTCAAGGTGCGTATCTGAAAGCATTAAAACATGAACTAATCCCCATGTCAAGAGCCATAGAACCCATTTTCAATTTTCTGTCGATCCCCAGGGGTTTTCCGGTTACCGGACATCGACAGAAAAATCACTCTTCAACCACCCCAAAAATACCCGAAAACCCGCATAAAAAGCCATACAGAAAGCAAAAATGCCCTCAAACCCTCATCAAAACTCAATCATAAGCCATTCAAAGAACAAATCGAGAACCATTTTCTGTCGATGTATTAAAACACTCTACTTAAGCACCTTTCAGAAAGAGAAAAACCCCAGAAATCGTGAAAAAGATGCGAGGTCAGGTCTTTACTTTTTGGGTTTTAGGGGATGCTGAAACAGAGAGACCTCGAAATAAGGGGATGCTGAAACAAGTTCAGCATGACAAAAATGGGAAATTTGTCAGTTAAGTATGACTAAAACGTGAGATGCCGAAATAGATCCTGAAACAAAAGACCCTGAAGTCCCTCATGCTGAGCTGACGGTAGGTTCGTCATTCCGAACTTGTTTCGGAATCTCGGGGTTTGGGTTAAACAGTGAGACCCTGAAACAAACAGACCCCGAAATAAAGAGATCCTGAAATAATGAGACCCTGAAACAGACCCCGAAATAAGGGGATGCCGAAACGAGTTCGGCATGACCGAAATCAAAGATTTCGGTCAGTTCAGGGCGGTGTCGAAAAAACCGACACCGATTCAGGGCGACACCGACAAAACCGGTGTCGGTTCAGCGTGACCGAAACCTTCGGTTTCGGTCAATTCAGCACGGCCTTAATTGTATTAAGGCCGGTTCAGGATGACAAAAGCTCCGCTTTTGTCAGTTCGGAATGACTGAAATCAACGATTTCGGTCGCTTCAGGGTGACAGCTTCGCTGTCAGCCCAAGACGGCTCTGATTGTATCAAAGCTGATTCAAGGCAATGGTGCAGGGCGCTACCGGTTCAATGCAAGCATTAGAAAATTTCAGAACCCGGGAAGCCGAGTTTCAGAGTACCGGCGGCTCTTGAAAAATTTTTGCTCCCTCTTGCCATTCCTGAGTGTTTCTCTATACTTTACTTAATCGGTTTAGTAAACCGGTTCAGGAAGGAGGGAAACGGGTGGTAACCATAGCTGAAATTGCCAGATTAGCAGGAGTATCCAAAACCACAGTCTCCAATGTACTCAACGGGAAGACGAACCAGGTGAGCGAAGAAACCAGAAAGAAAGTCCTCAAAATCATCGAAGAGTCCGGGTATTTTCCCCATCAGGCAGCCCGGGCATTAAAGTCGAAGCGCACCCGGACCATTGGGCTCCTTTTTCCACACATGCCCCTGCGCCTTTTATCTAATTCCTTTTTCTTTCCAGGTTTTTTGACCGGGGTGGCTGAGGCCTGTGAGGAGTTTAGCTACCAGCTCCTGGTTACCACCAGTTTCAAAAACTGCGATACCGATTTTCACTATGAGCGGCTCCTGAAAACTCGAAGTGTTGACGGCTTAATCGTCAGCGACATTTTTCACCATGACTCCCGCTTTGCAGTGCTCAAGAAAGCCTCAATTCCTTTTGTAAGCATTGGTAAACCAGAAGGCGGGGAGATAGAGGAAATCTACTGGGTGGACCACAACCAGGAGAAAATAGCTGAGAGAGCCGTTGACTACCTAATCGGCTTGGGACATCGGGATATAGCTTTTATTGGTCTTTCCTTGAAGCGGGTTTACACCGCGCAGAGGTTGCGGGGTTACCAGAGAGCGCTCAGGAAAGCCGGCCTTCCTTTCCGGGAAGAGCTTATCCTTTGTGAAGAGATGTGGCACGAAGAAGCAGAACGCAAAATCAAGGCCTTTTTACGGAAACTTTCTTCTTTCACGGCTATTTTCTCAATCGGCGGCAACCTTACCCTCGACTGTTTGCGGGTGCTTGAAGGGCTGGGGCTTTCCGTGCCTGGGGATGTCTCGCTCCTTGGAAACATTGAGGTTGAAGGAAAGAGGTTCTTAGGGATTAACCTTTCCGGGGTGAGGACCTATCCCAGAAAGCTGGGCTACGAGACGGCGAAAAACCTTATTAACCTTATCGAAGACAAACCAGCCCCAAAAAGCCTGGTATTGGAAGCCGACCTGGTAGAAGGTGAATCCTGCAGGAGGATTGGGTAGCACCGGGAGGCCTTGCTCTGGCAAAAAGGAGTCAACTATAAATAATGTGTAACTGGAACAAATTTTTCACCTTTCCTGAGCATAGCAAAGATAACCCTCAACAGCTTGTTACAGAGGGCAATCATTGCTTTTCTGTGGGGCATTCCCTCACCTCTCTTTTTCAAGTAATAAGCTCTAAAGTACTCATTGCAGCGCATAACTCCACTTGCCATGAGGTAGAGACATCTCCGCAAAGACTTAGAGCCCCTCTTGCTGATTCCACCTCGAGCATACCGGGAACCAGACTGTTTGATAGAAGGGTCAATACCTGCATAGGCAGCCAGTTTCCTTCGGTTTTCAAACCTGTGTATATCCTTGACTGCAGCCAGAAAATGAGCCGAGGTGATATCACTGACTCCTTTGATGGATTTGAGGAGTTCCAAGTTGTCTTTCTGGTTCTTTTGGATTTCCTCGATGAACTGTTTGGTAATCTCCTGGAGCTTCTGGTTGAGGAACCGGAGCATCTCCACTTCATGTTTGATGATCAGGGCATAGTTGGTGGTGGAGATACCGATGGAATCTCTGGCAAGTTCCAAGAACTGTTCAGCACTGAGAGATGGTTTTCTTCCTCTTGCTTTGAGCTTTCTGAAGACAGCCTTCACTCTGCCTGGGGAGGCTTTGAGAACCGAATGGGGAGTGGGAAATTCTTCAAGTACCGAGAGCAGGAAATCGGTGAAGATGTTGCGGTGAGCCACCAGTTCCGGGAAGACCACCACCAGGTGTTGTTTGAGCTGGGTCTTGGTTCTGGCAATCTGTTGAGTGAGGCTTTCCCTCACCCTGGCCAGGGCAGCCAGGTCATCCAGCTTGTCAGGGATGAAGTGAGGAATCACTTCCAGGTTTTTGAGCAGAAACCTGGCGATGGTGAGGGCATCAATGCGGTCAGTTTTGGTATTGCGCAGGGTGATGCTCTGAGAGAACTTTTTGATGAGGGCGGGGTTGATGAGTGCCACCGGGTACTGGTTGGTAATCAGGAAGGCCAGGAGGTTGAGGTGGTAACTCCCAGTAGACTCCACACCAATCAGGGAGTTGGGATAGGAGCTAATAAGCTGGCTGAGGGCAGTGAATCCCTCCAAGTTCATATGCAGTTGACCTTCACTGAGCACCTGCAAAGAAGCATCGATGATTGCATAGGTGAACCTGTCCCTGGAAACATCAATGCCTATGAAATACTGCCAGGAGTTTTTGTTCATGGCCAGACCTCGCAAAAGTTATTTTTGGTTTTTCGTCCCAAGTCCTATCTCCCGCTTGACAGTGGCTTGGTAGCCAAATCAACCAATAGGGACTTTAGGGACGGGGGACAGACTCCTTTTGAAGCTCTAAGGCTTAGGGGAACATGGTCCTCTGTCCCTTTTAAGTTTATACCATAATTATTCGTAGGAGGTGGGAATGAGATTAAAGCTACGTTGATAACCGCTTTCGGTTTACTGGTATTGGTAAAAGATGAAAGGTTGGGAGATTGTTAAATTTTAAAATCCTGAAAGGGGAGAGGATAAAAATGAAGGCCTTGAAGATTGGGCTTATAGTTTTTATGTTGGTGCTTTGTGGCTCTTGGGTGCTGGCGCAGGAAAAAATTACCATTACCGTACAGGACTACTTCGACCCAGCAGGCGGCATGGCAAAGTTTATTGATGAAATGGCAGTGGAATTTGAAAAGAGCCATCCCACGGTTAAGGTAAACCACGTGTATATTCCTTTTGCTCAGCTTCTACCAACCATTTTGCAGCAGTCCCTGACCAAGACGGTACCCGAGCTGACCATGGCAGACAATCCCTGGGTTCCTCAGCTCATCAAAGCTGGCACTTACAAAGATATCACTGAAAAGGTAGAAGAGTGGGGTTGGGAAAATTGGGAAGACTTCTTTAGGGGGCACCGAGAAGTTACCAGTTCTGAAGGAAGAATTTACGCCTTTCAGATTACCACCAACAACCTGGCTCTCTTTTATCGCAAAGGTTTGCTTGAGAAAGCTGGCATTTCCCAGCCTCCAGCGACCTGGCAGGAACTCAAAGAGCAGTGCAAGAAAATTAAAGAAGCGCTTGGGATTTACGGCTTCGCTTTTTGTGCTACTGCTTCTGAAGAAGGTACCTGGCAGTTTGAGCCCTTCCTGTGGAGTAACGGCGGAAGCCTTCTCGAGCTGGACCAGCCTGAAGCCATTGAGGCATTGCAGTTTTTGACTGACCTGGTTAAAAACGACTATACCCCAAGAGACGTGGTGACCGTATCTGGCCAGGGCGATGTGACCCAGTGGTTCATCAATGCCGAAGTGGCCATGATGGTAAATGGAAACTGGGAGTTTGGCTGGCACCTTACCGAAGACGTGATGCAGGAGCTGGGCGATGTGGAAGTGGCTACCCTGCCTGTGCCCCAGGAGGGTATGAAGCCAGTAGTTCCTTTTGGTGGCGAGTGTTTTGGTATTAGCAGCAACATCGATCCTGCCAAATACGACCTGGCCTGGGAATTCCTGAAAGCTCTGGCTTCTCCTGAAAGCATGCTGCAAGCAAACATCAAGCACGGAGGTTTGCCCACCCGGGCTTCGGTAGCAGAAAAGATTTTAGCTGAGCGACCCATTCTTAAACCCTTCCTGGAACAGGCTCAGTACGCTTTGCCAAGGCCGCTGGTGGGTGGTATCGATAAATATCCCGATGTCTCCTCCACAGTCTGGGTGGCGGTTCAGAAGGCGTTAACGGAAATGCTTACTCCTGAGGAAGCACTTAAAGAAGCAGCGAAGGCCATTCGAGAGCTTTTCTCTCCTGAGGAATACGAGATGTACAGAAAAATGGCCCGGGAGCTTCTGAACGAGGCGATGGGCAAATAAACGCAGATAATCGCTTATCCCCCGGGGTTAGCAGCCTCGGGGGGAAAAGAAAGGAGCCGTTTTCATGAGGCTTTCCCCGTGGAAGTCGTATCTTTTCCTTGTTCCAGCTCTGGTATACGTCGGGGTTTTTGGCGTGTATCCTCTGGCTTACAACTTTCTGCTCAGCCTGAAGGACGTTACCCTGATTACCTACATAGGGGGCACGTCGCAGTGGACAGGTTTTGCCAATTATGTTGAGACTCTTCAGGACCCTGTGTTTCAAAGGACTCTTACCAACACCCTTATTTTCACCGGTTTATCGCTTCTTTTTCAGTTCATAATCGGTTTTTTGCTGGCCCTGCTTTTCAACCGCTCTTTTCCCTTGAAGGGCTTACTGCAGAGTTTGATAATGGTGCCCTGGGTTTTGCCCATCATCGTGAGTGGTTCCTTTTTCAGGTGGTTTTTCAGTGACCGAGGAATGGTTAACGGCTTTCTCCTGTCCTGGGGCTTGATCGAGAAACCTATTCCCTGGATTACCAGCCAGCAGTGGCCAATCTTTTCAGTGACTATGGCTAACATCTGGTTGGGTATTCCCTTTAACTTTGTGCTACTTTATACCGGGTTGAGAGGCATCCCCTTAGAGCTTTTTGAGAGCGCGGACATTGATGGTGCTAACTGGTGGCAAAGGGTCTTTTTTATCACCATACCCCTTTTGAGACCAGTCATAATCACTACCTTAACCCTTGGTTGCATCTTCACGGTCAAGGTTTTCGACTTGGTCTGGATTATCACCCAGGGAGGTCCGGGAGATGTTTCGCATCTTTTAAGTACGCTTTCCTATTCTCTGGCTTTCAACAAGTTCCACTTTGGGCGTGCCTCTGCGGTGCTGGTCATCATGCTGGTTTTGATAACCGGTCTCACCATGCTTTTGAATTCCATTCGAGCAGAGGAGGAAGGAAGCCTTGGCTAAAAAGAAGCGCAGGAAAGAATGGACATGGACCTTGATTGCCCTCATTCCAACCGTGCTAATTATTATGCCGTTGTACTTCATCGCTATTGGGGGCTTCCAGACGGTTGCTGAAATTTTCCACCGTCCCCCTTACTGGTTTCCTCCCCATCCCACCCTGGCTTTTTACAAGAGTGCTTTAGTTACTCTTGCCCCGTACCTTAAAAACAGCCTGATTATTGCTCTGGGAAACCTGGTTTTGACGTTGGCGGTGGCACTGCCTTCAGCTTTTGCTCTGGCCAAGTTCCGCTTGAAGTGGGGAAAAGCAACCTTTTTCTTACTGGCTTTTTCCCAGATGCTCCCTGCAACAGCGGTGATCATTCCTCTTTTTCTCATTTTTAATAATTTTGCTCTCATTAATAACTATCTCAGTGCTATACTGGGCATTGGAATATTCACCATCCCCTTTGCAACCATTATCCTGCGGGCTTACATGCAGGCCATTCCCACCGGTCTTGTGGAGGCTGCCTTTATTGATGGTGCAAGCCTTCTGCACGTTTTTCGCAGCATTATCATCCCCCTTTCCAGTCCGGCTATCGCTACAGCAGGCATTTTAACGCTTATCATGGGCTGGGGGGATTTCATCGTTTCTCTCTCTTTTTTGAAAGACCAGGCCATGCAACCCATGAGCATTGGCCTTTACAACTTCATCGGTCAGTATGGAGTACAATGGAATAAGTTGATGGCAGGTAGTATGATTTTTGCAGTGCCACCCCTTGTGGTGGCGCTTTTGGCTGGGAAGTCCATTGTCGCTGGCCTCACGGCTGGTGCTTTTAAAGAATAGCTGGAGGTGATACACGTTGATGCTTTTTAAAAAAGAAGGTAATAAGTTGATTGCCACTTCAGGAGGGGAACTCATCTGGATTGAGCCCTATGGCAAAGATTGCCTGCGTTTTCGTTCCTCAGCGCGGGGAAAAATTGACCCCCTTGACTGGACCCTGCTTCCCCAGGAAGAAGTCCCGGTGGAAATCCAGATAACCGAAGAGGGGGCAAGCATCAAAAACGGGAAAGTAACGGCTCGCATAGACTCCCAGGGCAGCGTGTGCTACCTGCGGGAAGATGGAAGGATGCTCCTTGAGGAGCTCTGGATAGACGGGCGAGTCAAAAATGCTGACCTGCTCAAGGCCCGCATCTACAAGGCAAGGAGTTCAGAGCTTTTCCGCACCTCACTTTACTTCAAAGCCCACCCTGAAGAGCACTTCTACGGCATGGGTCAGTATGCCAATGACTGCCTGGACCTCAAGGGTTGCGTTTTGGAGCTTGCCCAGCGCAATACGCAAATAAGCGTTCCCTTTCTCCTTTCTTCCCGGGGTTACGGCTTCATCTGGAATAACCCTGCTGTGGGAAGGGCAGAGCTTGCCAAAAATCACACTCTCTTTTATGCCGAAGCCACCCGGCAGATCGACTATCTGGTGATTGCCGGGGACACCCCAGAGGAAATAATGAAAAAATATACGGCAATAACCGGAAGACCACCCCTCATCCCCGACTGGGCCCTGGGTTTCTGGCAGTGCAAGCTCCGCTACCGCACCCAGAGTGAGCTGCTGGAAATAGCCCGAGAATACAAGCGGCGTGGCCTTCCCCTTTCGGTCATCGTGATTGACTTTTTCCACTGGACCAACCAGGGAGACTGGAAGTTCGACCCCCGCTACTGGCCGGACCCGGAGGGAATGGTAAAAGAGCTTAACGAGATGGGTATTCAGGTCATGGTCTCCATCTGGCCCACGGTGGACATTCACAGCGAAAACTACAAGGAAATGGTAGAAAAAGGTCTTCTTTTGCGCACCGAGCGCGGAATACCGGTTCTTTTCACCTTCCGGGGCATCACCAGTATCTTTGATGCTACCAACCCTGAAGCCCGCAAATTCATCTGGGAAAAGGTGAAAGAGAACTACTACCGTTACGGCATCAAAATGTTCTGGCTGGATGAAGCTGAGCCGGAGATGGTGATGCCCGGCTTTGAGTACGACAACGTTTTCTCCTACGATTACGATAACGTTCGCTATTTCCTGGGTAACGGCCTGGAAGTGAGCAACATTTATCCTTTCTTCTATGCCTTGGCCTTTGAACAGGGTTTGAAAGAAGCCGGGGAACAGGAGGTAGTGAACCTGGCCCGCTGTGCCTGGTTGGGGAGCCAGCGCTTAGGGGCTGTGGTCTGGTCGGGAGACATTCCTTCCACTTTTGAGTCCCTGCGCAAGCAGGTCAAGGCCGGGCTTAACATGGCGGTGTGCGGCATTCCCTGGTGGACCACCGACATCGGGGGCTTTTACGGTGGTGACCCTCAAGACCCCTCCTTCCGGGAATTGATTGTGCGCTGGTTCCAGTTTGGCGTTTTTTGTCCCATCTTCAGGCTGCACGGTTTCCGACTTCCCTATCCTGAAAGGCCCCACGACTGCCCGGCAGAGGAACTCACTGGAGGCCCCAATGAAGTCTGGTCCTTTGGCGAAGAAGCTTATGAGATTATCAAAGAATTGCTCTTTTTGCGGGAGCGCTTGAAGCCCTACATTGCCGAAGGAATGAAGAAAGCCCACGAAGAAGGAATTCCCTTCATGCGGCCGCTCTTTTTTGACTTCCCGCAAGACCGGGAGGCGTATCTTATCGAGGATGAGTATATGTTTGGCCCTGACCTTCTGGTAGCACCGGTCCTTGAAGAGGGGGCGCGCACGAGGCGAGTATACCTTCCGCAAGGAGCCCGCTTCCGTGATGCCGAAAGCGGCACCACCTACCAGGGTGGACAGTGGATTGAGGTTGAGGCTCCGCTTTCCCGCATACCGCTTTTTGTGCGCGATGGTGCCCAACTTCCCATCAAAGGGTAGCTGAAGAGCCGGAAGCAGGTACGCTGGAGTCCCTGTTTCCGGCTTATACTTCTCGAAGCCAAGCGGCCCTGAAACCCGCAAAACCCTGTTTGCAAGAGCAAGTTCCTCAGTGTCGAGTTTTTTTGACATGCAGCGCACGAGCTGGTAAAATAATTTATTCATTAGGCTAAGGAATTGCGGCTTTTGGGGTGGAAATGCTTGGAGAAAACCATTTTCGAAAATTACCGGCTTCTCATCCAGAATCTTCCCGATGGGTTTGCCTATCACCAGATAGTGCTTGATGAACAGGGACAGCCCATCGATTACCTTTTTCTCGAGGTTAACCCTGCTTTTGAGGAACTCACCGGCTTGAAGCGAGAAAAAATCCTGGGTAGGCGAGTGACCGAAGTCTTGCCTGGGATTGAACGTTCGAGTTTCGACTGGATTGGCACTTATGGTCAGGTGGCACTCACTGGCGAAACAATGCGCTTTGAGAGTTTCTCCGAGCCGCTTTCCCGCTGGTTTGAGGTTACCGCCTACAGTGATAGAAGAGGTTTCTTCGCTACCATTTTCCGAGATATTACCGAGCTAAAGAAAACTCAGGAACGGCAGCAAAAGCTCCTTGATGCGATACCGTATTCCGTTTTGCTCCTGAACCGGGAGCGGCGTATTTTGGCCCAGAACAAAGTCACCAGGGATGTAGCAGGATCGAAAGTAGGCGATCTGTGCTGGTTTTCTTTTCATGGTACGGAGACACTTTCGGAAGAAGAGCGCGAGGAATTCGAGAGAACTGGAGTTTTGCCCGCTTCTGCCCGTTGCATTTTTTGTCGGGCTGATGAAGCCCTGGAAAAACAGCAAACAATTGTTGAGGAAGTGGAAATTAGAGGAAGGGTTTATGAGACAGGCTGGGTACCCGTGGATGGGGAGACCTATCTCCACTACAGTATCGACATCACCAAATACCGGGAGATGGAGCGCACATTGCGCAGAGAGCGGGACCGACTGAGGGAGTATCTGCGAATTGCCGACATTATCTTTGTGGTGCTCAACCTCCAGGGAGAAGTGGTGCTTATAAATCAAAAAGGAGCGGAAATCCTGGGCTATCCGCAAGAAGAAATCTTAGGCAAGAACTGGTTTGATTTTTTTATCCCGGAGCGCTTGCGAGACAAAATCCGAAATGTTTTTCAAGGGGTGGTGGCTGGGGAAATAGAGCAATTCGGGTACTATGAAAATCCCATCCTGGACCGCTACGGGAGGGAGCGGTTGATCGCCTGGCACAATACACTCCTTAAAAACGAACAAGGGCAGATAGAGGAAGTTATCGCTGCTGGCCTGGACATCACCGAAGCCCGCAAGATGGAAGAAAAACTACGCTATCTTTCTTTCCACGATTCACTGACTGGCCTTTACAACCGTGCCTTCTTAGAGGAAGAGTTTCGGAGGCTGGATGTGGCCCGGCAGCTTCCCCTCAGTGTTATTATGGTGGACGTTAATGGCCTGAAGCTGGTCAATGACACCTACGGGCATCAGGTTGGTGACCTGCTTCTCCGGTCTGCAGCCCGGGTTTTGCAAATCGCTGTCCGTGAAGAAGACATCATAGCCCGCTATGGTGGGGATGAGTTTGTGATTTTGCTGCCTCAGACTACCTATGAAATGGCTCAGGAAATCGCTCTTCGAATCCAGAAAACGCTGGAGAGGACACGAGTGTGCGATGTGCCGCTCTCTTTGGCCCTGGGTGTGGCTACCAAAACTCGAAAGCGAGAAAGCGTAGCCGAGGTTTTGCGCAAAGCCGAAGATGAGATGTACCGTCAGAAGTTGGCTGAAACCAGGAGTACCCGCAGCACTATTATCAACACTTTGCTTAAAACTCTGGAGGCAAAGAGTCAGGAGACCAAGCAGCACGTTCTGCGCATGCAGGAAGCAGGAACTGCCCTGGCCCAAGCATTGGGGTTGCCTCACTCTGAGGTGAACCGCTTGAAGCTGGCCATCCTGCTCCATGATATTGGGAAAATAACCATTCCGGAAGAGATTTTGAAAAAGCCTGGGCCGCTTACACCCTCTGAGTGGGAAATGGTAAAGAAGCACCCTGAAGTGGGCTATCGTATTCTCCTGGCCACACCGGAGTTTGCTCAGGTGGCCGAGGAGGTCTACTCGCACCATGAGCGCTTCGATGGCACCGGATATCCCCGGGGTCTCCGAGGGGAGGAAATTCCAATTCTGGCACGCATCATCGCTGTTGTCGATGCTTATGACGCCATGCGCTACGGCCGCTCTTATAAAAACCCTTTAGAGCGGGAAGAAATCATTGCTGAGTTCCGGAGAAACGCTGGGAAACAGTTTGACCCCAAACTGGCCGATATCTTCCTCGTCCTTTTTGAGCAGGGGGCTTTTGACTGAGCTTTTTGGCTGGAGCTTTTCCGGGATTTCTGCACACTGATTTTTGCCTTCGCTGCCTTTCCAACACTTGCTTGCGCTTCGCTCAAAAAGCACCAGCTGGGGCTTGATGGCTTGTTTCCTTCTTGATTTACTATTATTCCAAGGGGGGTGAATAGTGTGAGGTAATTTCTGAGGATTTGCTCTCTGGCAGTGAGTCTGTGCCTTCTTGTTTTGGTCTTTCAGGGGTGTGTTGCCACGTATGAGGGAGAGACTCCGGCTCAAACAGAAACAGGAGTGGAATCCAGCGAGGAAATAGAGGCAGTCATCGCTGGGTACTTCAGCGCTCTTGCTGCCGGTGACCGCGAAGCACTCGCAAATTATCTTCATCCCTGGAGTCCTCTCTGGGATAACCTTGAAAACATTCTTGGGGAATCAACTGTGCTCCAAGCTCAGCTTCAGGCTCCGGGTTGCACCATGGGTGAAGTAAAGGTGGAACTTGGCAGTCTGGACGTCCAGGGTGATACTGCTTATGCAACACTTGAGTGAGTAAGCGTGTGTCTTTACTGTGGGAGCGACGAGTGCTAGGAAGAAGCTTGTCCGTCCCTTGCTGGTGAAGAAACAACTCTTCAAAAGTGGAACGGCCGGTGGTACGTCTACTGGGTTTGAATGTGGGCACCACACCAGGGAGGCGAGGACACTCTACCTCCCTGGTGTGGTAAGTGTATTTTGTTTACTGCACCGTCTTTCTTCCTTCCCGGAACGCTTTGAGGTTTTCTTCCTCTTTCTTGCCCCGGAAGACCTTGATGATTGCCTGTTCCCAGAGTTTTTCTTCCTGAATCGGGAAAACAGCGCTGAAAGCTCCAAGCAAAAAGGTATTTGTGAAACGCACGTCGCCGAGCTTCAAACTCATTTCAGTAGCCGGAACAGTGATCAGCGTAAAACCAGTCTCCTCAAGCAACGAGGGAATGTCCTGGGGGTACTCGGCGGCGCTGGTTCCTGGAGGGTAAAGGGATAGGGGATTTAGGATTATCGTCCCCCCGATTTTGAGGTAGGCAATGTAGCGCAGAGCTTCCATTTGTTCAAAAGCAATCATGAAGTCCGCTTCACCGCGCTGAAGGAGCGGTGCGTAAGCTTCCTCACCAAAGCGAAGATAGGTGACCACGCTTCCTCCCCGCTGGGCCATGCCGTGCACTTCCGATTGACAGACCATGAGTCCTTTTTGAAGCAGGACTTCAGCAATGATTTCGCTGGCTCTGAGAATGCCCATTCCGCCCACGCCGCAGAGAACGATGCTTCCCCGCATCAGGCGTTCACCTCCTCGATGGCCCCAAAGGGACAGAGCGTAGCACATACCCTACATCCTGCACAGCGCTCAAAAGCGATGCGTATAGTTTCTCCTTTTTCAATAGCCGGACAGCCAATGCTTGCACACAGACCACACAGAAGACAGTACATATCCTCTATGGCCAGGGGAGAGTTCCTGATTTTCTTTTTGAGCTGGCAGAGCCCCTCAGCCACAAGCAGGGTGGGATGGGGAGCTTCGAAGGCTTCATGAAGGGCGTTCTTCAGCCTCTCGAGGTGGTAAGCGTTGATTTTCTCGACCCGGGGAACTCCTATTGCTTTGCCCAGGGCCAGAAAGTCTAAGCGAACGGTTTCCTCTCCAGAGAGCGTTTTGCCCGTTGCCGGGTGTTCCTGACCCCCGGTCATGGCAGTGGTTCCGTTATCGAGAATGAGGACCACGATGGGGGTTTTATTGTATACCGCATCAATGAGAGGAGGGATGCCGTTGTGGACGAAGGTGGAGTCTCCAATTACTGCCACTACGGGAAGCTCGGGGTGGGCGCGCTTTATTCCCTCAGCTACCGATATGGATGCCCCCATGCAGATGCAGGTATCCATGGCCGAAAGTGGAGGTAGAGTTCCCAGCGTGTAGCAGCCGATATCTCCGCATACAGTGGCTCCCAGGTCCTTGAGCACCTTGAATACCCCACGGTGAGGACAGCCAGCGCACAGAACCGGTGGGCGGGGGAGCAGGCGTTCATCGAAAGTTACGTAGTCTCTCTTTTTTTCAGGAAACAGAGCTTCCACAATGATATCCGGGGTTATTTCCCCAATGCCTGGAAAAATCTCTCGACCGGTAACGGTTATCCCAGCAGCCTTGATTTCCCGCTCCCAGATAGGGTCAAGCTCTTCAAGCACTAGGAGTTTCTCCACCTTTTGGGAAAACTTACGGATTTTTTCAAGAGGTAGCGGGTGGCTAACTCCAAGCTTCAGAACCGAGACCGAAGGTGCCACTTCTCGCAGGTAGCTGTAGAGCACTCCTCCGGTAATCACCCCGATGGAGGGGTCTCGAAGTTCCATTCGGTTGAGGGGTGTTTCTTCTACCCACTGCCGGAGTCGCTCCATGCGCCGCTCAAGCTCGCGACGCCGGGAGCGGGCGTAAGCGGGGATCATCACGTACTTGGGCGCACATTTTGCATAAGGCCGTACTGGTATGGTCTTGCGTTCTCCCGGGATGACCACGCCCCGACTGTGGGAGATGCGGGTGGTGGAGCGGATTAAAACTGGGGTGTCGAACTCTTCGGAGATTTCAAAAGCCAGGCGGGCAAATTCCAGCGCTTCAGCGCTACTTGATGGCTCCAGACAGGGCACCTTGGCGAAGAAAGCATAATTGCGTGAATCCTGCTCGTTTTGGGAAGAGTGCATTCCGGGGTCGTCAGCCACAATGCATACAAAACCAGCGTTTACCCCGGTGTAGGCGAGGGTCATTAGTGCGTCACTTGCCACGTTCAGACCCACGTGCTTCATGGTGGCCAGGGCCCTTTTCCCTCCGATTGCGGCTCCTGCGGCCACTTCAAAGGCCACCTTTTCGTTGGGACACCATCGGGAGTGGACTTCGCGGTACTCGCTCAGGAACTCCAGGATTTCCGTGCTGGGGGTTCCGGGGTATCCGGCAGCGACCTCCACTCCCCCTTCATACGCTCCTCGGGCAAAAGCCTGGTTACCAAGCATTATTGTCCTGCACGTTTCTTTACCCAAGGTTTGAACCTCCTGACGATTTTTCTGGATTTTACAGGGAAGCGGAGGTAAAGTCAAATTCCTTGTTGCGTGAAGCGCAGAGCCCGATTTCTGGATAGGCGTAACCATATGCATTTCTGGTTTACGGGGTGAGCGAGATGAAATGCCCGGTTTGTGGTGTAGAACTGAAAATGGCAGAGTACCAGGGTGATTGAGATTGGCGCTGGAGACATGAATCACCTGGACGACCTGGAGGTTTTCTAAAAGAGGCAAGGTAGCTTTCCGGAAATCCCTGATTTCGTGCTTGAGGTCATTATTCGTGGAGGCAGTGTCGCGGGTGTCGTAGAAAAGGACGGTGATTTTACCCAAAAGATTTTTCTCGGTGAATGGTTCATTGTCCTGGGAGACGACTCAAACGGTACTATTGAAACCTCCAACCTCGAGCGCGACGAGTGGGAAAGCGAAGAGACAAAAGGAAAAAGAACAAAAAACCCAAGATCCTTCCTTGTGCCGAACATGGTTGAGACCTCCCTTTGAGTGGTGCGGTTTTCTTTCTATAGCCAGAAAAAAGGGCAGGGATTCTCGGGTAAATCGTTGAAACATTCAAGGCGGGGTCAGGTGACCCCGCCTTCTTTTTTTCACCATACTTCAAAGAGGCGCTTTTCCTGGTAGATCCTTCCATAACGATCCTTTACTGTGACAGTGACCGTATGGAAGCCGGCTTCGAGGGTGCTGGGAAGTGGAGCCGAGAAGGTATGGGTAGAACCAACTGGGCGCATCCAATCGGGTAGGTCGTTTGCGTACCAGTTCATCATGGGGTCAGGAAGAGAGCGACGAGTCATGGCCTGGGTTTCCTTGTTGTCGATGCTGCAGGTGACTTCCACGGCATCACAGAAAACGTTGGCCACCACATGGACACCCAGGAGGTCTCCTTTGAGGAAGATTCCCTCGGGGAGTGCTGGGTCCTTGAGCCGTCGTTCTACCCGGTCGGCGATAAAGAACGAGATATTCAACTGGTCATCAATGGCTCGGCCATAGATTTTATAGGTTTCTTTCCATTCGTTTCCTTGGAATTCGAAGATCATGTAGCCTTTGGGGGCTGCGTCCCGCTGGTAAGAGAAAGGTATTCCGTACTCATCTTTAGGGCCGCTCCACCAAGAGCCACATCCAGCGCCAGCGATAATCTGGGGGAAAGGAAGATTTGGGGACCAACCGTCGATGGTCGTATCGGGATAGAGTCGCTCCAGAGTATGAGTGTGGCCAGCAAGGAAAAGAACTTTGCGTCCTTCAAGGATTTTGAAAAGGTCTTCCCGGTTTTTCACCTGGTGTTTTTCAGCCGCGCGGTCCATGTAGGAAATGAGAGGAATGTGCATGGCGATAACGACGAGATTCTCCGCTGGCACCATGGCGAGGTCATTCTTGAGGAAGGTAAGCTGCTCTTCGGAAATACCACCGTAGTACGCCTTGCCATCCCAGATGATGCTGTCGAGGACCACGAAATGAACCTTACCCACGTTGAAAGCGTAGTAGGGAGGCATCACTTTTTTGGTAAAGGTTTCGGTGCTATAGGCATCGTTTTGAGAGTCATAATTCATGTCGTGGTTTCCCAGAACATAGAAGGTGGGGATTCCCATTTCTCCCATAACCGTGAGATAACGGTCATAGAGCCCCAGCACATCGTTGACGTTGTCTCCAAGCATAAGCGCAAACGAGGCATCGACACCCTGGAGTTCTTTGACCAGAGAATCCCGCAGGTATCCGATCTCCCGATGGTCGGTCACCTGGGTATCGCCGATGGCGATCATTTTGAAGGACTCGGTTTTTTGTCCGGGAAGAAGTTGAAAATCTACCGAGACGGGAAGGTTTCCTGTGGGAGCGAATCCTTTATACTCCTGGATAAAGTCAGGTGATCCATTGGGTCGGTGGACGTAAAAAAATTGGGGAATGTTCTTCTCATTCACCGGAAGAGTATACTCTGCAGGTTTGATCACAAAAACCACCATCTCGTTTCGCACGGGAAGGGTGTAACGCCCTGTTGCGTCGGTTTGGACTACCTCAATTCCATTTGACACACATACCCCGGGGATACCCTTTTCGCCAACATCAAAGGTTCCGTTACCGTTTGCATCCTCGAACACCACGCCCTGGAAGGTTTCCTGGGCTCCTGCCAGGTTCGCCCACAACACCACAACGCACACCAGAACAATCCACCATCCGACTCTGCGCTGCATTGCTATACCTCCTTTCTAAGGTTAGAAAGAGCATAAAACCAGTCCTTTAAGGGAATATGAAGGGGAGATAAAATTTTTTTTAACCGGATTCTTTGTTGTGCCGAAATGGATCTGGTAATTTTCACAATTTTGCCGTAAGTTATCCATTTTTTAGTCGAACCTTGCTGGTAGGATATTCGTAAAATCAAGAAAGAGGTGGTAGCGATGCGGAAAAATCTTTTTCTGGGAATGGTGTTAACCGGTCTTTTGGTGCTGGGGTTTTCGGCTTTGGCACTGGCACAGAACAACTGGGGGCAGAATCTCACCGGAAAAACCGAGTTGATTGCCGGCAAGGTCCTTGCGGTTGACCTTACTCCCCCGAATACCAGTTTACGCCTTCAGGTAGGTGAGGAGGTTCTCACGGTGGAACTCGGTCCGGCATGGTTTGTGGACGATTTCTCTATAAAGGCTGATGACGAGGTCACCATCGTGGGGGAACGGACCGGTGAAAATGTTCTGGTCGCTTACAGTGTGAGCAAAAGTCAGGATGGTAACGCCGTAACCCTGACCCTGCGCGATGCCAACGGGAAACCGGTCTGGAGTGGAACATCTGGGCCTCAATCGGGCAACCAGTATCAGAACCGGAATCGGGTCACCCTGCAGAACGGAGGGAATGGCAATGGTAACGGGAACGCCCCCGGCCAGGGTCGCCAGAGTGGCCCCCAGGATGGAAGCGGTAACCAGTGGGGCCAGAATAACCGGAACCAGTCCGGCCAGCAGGGTGGTAACGGCGGAAGAAGATAAACTCGGTTTGAAGTAGGGCCAGTCAAGCGGGAGAGGATGTCCTCTTCCGCTTTTTTATTTTTCCATCAGGAAAAATTCGAATGTACCGGCTGACTACGTCTTGGAACTTCTGCGACCATAGCTCCAGTCCATCGTGAATATTGTCTTTTCGGAGGGTGAGGGCGATAATAGGGTTTACCGGTCGATCATCGCTGTTTGAAAGAATGAAAAACGGGAGATTGATAGGTATAGAGTTTCTTTGCACTGGAAAAACCCTCCCCGAGAGACCAGGTCCTTTGCCATCCTCGTCGAAGGCCTGGACGTCCCATTTGTTGGGGTCATTACCCATTGGTTCTTTATAATATTCCTCCCGAAAAACGGGATTTACCAGAAAGGATTCCTGAGGAAAAGTTTCTCCCTGATGGAACAGTCCAGAGTTGAAACTTTTTCCGCCAGAATGCCTCTATGGGACCAAAGCCACCCTTTGGCACCCACCGCTACTGTTTCAGAATCTTTGCTCTGGGTACCATGGTCAGGCCGGATCCGAAAATGACTCGCAAAAGACTTTTCAAGGGAATGGACCAGCACGTTCTGGCTCAGGCCCAGTTGGTGGGTTTGTATGGGAAAAAGGAGCCGGCGCGAAGAAGGGATTCTTGCCGGGAAAAGAAAGGGTAACCGGGTTTACCAAATGGTTTAGAGGATGTGGGGAAACCTTTTGGTATGCCTTCTTGGTCCAGGTCTTTGCCTATATTGTTTCAGTCATCCCCGTTCTGACTGAATGTGTCCAGTAGTAATTCATGATTTCGCTTTCTGGCCCACTGTCTGGCGCCTCCGCGAAGAATTGGATTTTCCGACCGGAGCAACAGTTCGGCCATTTCGTCTTCCTCGAAGTGGTCGAGAACTTCAAGTAGATTTTCCTCCACACCTGGTGGACAGTGAACGACAAAAACTCGTATGCCCCGGCGATGATGACGATGTCTTTTTGCGATAGTGCTTCACACAGGACCTCAGGTACTCTTGGACCACCAATTTGACTCAGGACCCAGGCGGCGGTCTTTTCCAGGCCAAGGTTTTCTCCCCGAAGGGTCACAGGAAGGGGTTCCGCGGCCCGGATATCGCCGATTTCTCCCGGGGTATAGGCCGCACCCATCCGCACTTGAGGAATATCGTGCTGCAGCGCTTCACAAAAGACTTCCACCACCGCAGAATCCTTGGTGTGTAAAAGGGTTCAGGAAGCCTTCCACCAGAGGTCGGAATTTTCGGTATTCATTTTCCGGAAACTTCGATCAAAGGTTGTATTGCTCTGGGGTTTCCGATTTTGCCCAGAGCTTCGGCACTGTCCTCGCGCACAAAAGGGTCTTTACTCTCGTCCCGACGTGCCCCAAAAGGGGCCTCGCTCTCTTTAAGGAACTCATCACGAAACGCTATGCCTCGTTGCCCCCAGAGAACATTGGCGACCTCAAAGGAGATTCCAAGTCCTTGTCCAGGGCTTTGAGGGCCTCCCGGAGTTTCGCCCGCTCTCGATCTGCATCTTTGCCCGAGCATCCCTCAAGGCCGAGGACAGAGAATAGGACTCTCTCCGTTTCACCACGGGCACCTCCAAGGATCATGGAAAATGACTCAACGGGACTGTAGGGGGAGGGGAGGATGTTCCCTTTCTCCCTTTCAGCAACTTCTCCAAGGAGTCGAAAGGCAAACTCTGGAGACTAGAAAGCGGGAGGTTCTTTGGGGTTCCCGACTCCCTGTACGGGGAGGACTCCAAGGATTCCATCATTCTCGTTGTAGAAGAAGACCCCGATTCTATTGTACCGACTGAGGGTAAAGAAGCCCGGGGTGTAGTGCCTGAGGGGAAGCACCTGGGGATTTTCCTGGAACCCGGGACGGGCCCATCCCCCCACCTCCCACTGATAACAGGTGTTGTCAAAGCCGAAATGGGTGACCTCCACGGGTCCCCCCAGCGCTCTCACGAGAATGCGAGATCCCGAGAGACCCCGGACAGTACAGAGACCCGGAATCGTTTCTTCCCCAAGAACCCGGGACCCAGAAAGCACGATAGTCCCAATTCTCCCGTCGTTCTCATTTCCGATAATGACCCCAATCTTGCCATACCGGGCAATCATGAGCATGAAGAGCCCATAGTGTGGAATCGGGTAGTACTTTGGGTTTTGGGCAAACTCTGGACGAGCGAAACCCGCCACCTCGTCATGAAGGTACTTTCCCTTGGCCCAGAGGCCAACCTCAATCGGCTCCCCGAAAGAGAGAATCTCGAACTGTCCATCTCGCATGGTCACTCTCCCGAGTCCGGGGACCTCAAGGCCTTGGAAAGGTCCACCTTGAAGGACCTGAAACGTCACCTGCCCATCGTTCTCTCGCAGGAAAACAGCGTATATTTTCTCATAGCGGGCAAGAACCAGGAGAAGGGTTCGGTAGTGAGGAAAAGGGAAATACTGAGGATTCGCAGCAAATTCCGGACGGGCCCATCCCCCAACTTCAGTATGAAAGTAATACTGCTTCCCGGGATCCCATCCAGCGATGAAATCGTTCTCCCGCACCTCCACGCCTGAAGTCTGTAACTCGGGCGTCCCCGAAGAATCGAGGAGAAGATAGGAAACCTCCACGGGTTTTGCCGGGTCCATGGCTTGGACCTCAAGAACGTAGTCTGTGGCCCACATGAGGCGATAGTCTGGGTTTGGATGAGCGATGAGGCGAACAAAGGATGGATCGTCAATGATGACAACATCCTGAGACGATGCGAGGGCCATACCTCCTGCAAGGAACCCAAAAAGCACAAGAACAAGGGAAACGTATCTCATTCCTCGCCCTCCTTTGTCTGCACATTCTTACTCTGCATCATACTGGACTTCCCCCAAAAGGTGGAAGCACTGTTATTTTACTCTAACTCGTATTGTCTTTCAAATTCCTCTTTTCTCCTCTACCCCAGTGTGGAATAGTCTTTCTGAGTTATAGAATCCCTCAATGGAGACAAAGAGACTCAGTTTTACTTCTTCTTGGGTCTTGTATTTTCTTCCGATGAGTTCGGTCTTTAGGGTCTTAAAGAATGATTCCATCACCGCATTATCGGAACGGTTTCCTTTTCTGCTCATGCTGGGGATCACCCCGTGTCTTGTGGCAATCCTCGGATACTGGATAACTATACTGAATCCCCTGATGGGGTGATGGGGAAGGGGACAAGCCGGCTTTCTCCGTTCCAAAGCTTTTGAAGGACCCAAAGGAGGAATTCCTGGTTCAGTCTCTCGTTGGCATCTCAGCCTCCCACTTTCTGGGAGTAGAGGTCCATGATGACCGAAAGATACAGCCACCCCTCTTTCCTGGGGATACAGGCGATATCAAAACAGCAATAGAATCTGGTCTCTCAGCCTGGAATCCCTGGTGTACCGGATTGGGAGTTTTCTTGAGGGCATGAGCCGAATTGGTGGTGACCCGATACCGCTTCCGAGTTCGTGTTGCATAGTCATACTTCCTTATCAGTCGAATTATCCGGTTTCTCCCCACCTATAGCCCTTCTTCGTGAGGAAAGCAGTCATCCTGGGACTCCCATACATACTTTTCCTTCCCTCAAAAGCCTTCGTGGTGGCCGTAAGGAGTTCTCGATTGGCTTTAGCTTCCTTCGATTCGCCGCTCCTTCAAAAAGGCGTAATACCCCCTCTACCCTAACCTGCAAGACTTTGACTCAACCTCTCCACCGAAAAGGTAGCGGTGGGTATCCAGAAAAGAGAATTTCATTTTGGTGTCTTTGAGAAAAGTTCACGCGCTTTTTTGATAGTCTTTTTCTTCAGCAACCCTTTTGAGCTCTTTTTCTCATTAGCGCACATAGGCCTCATCCTTTCGAAGGTTTCCCTTTCCAGGAAAAGGGTCCTGTGGTTCTTCTCGGAAAGTCCTTTTCCACGTATAGATAAGACTTTCCCCAATACCAAAGTCCCTGGCGAAACCTGTGCTACACTCTACTTCCTTTCCTGAACAAGACGCAAAATCGAGAGCTTCACTCTCGGTCATACTTTCTTCTTTCCATTTTCTGACACCTCCAGTTCATGATGCTCTCCTTTTCTTTGCCTCCACTCAACCGGGGGAAGGTCATCTTCTGACTCAGGATTTGAAGTTATTGGAGGTTTTTTTGAGTCTTGGTACTAAGGAGGCAGAGAGGGAGATGATAGGTTTATGAACTGAGGATGGGAAGTTGGAGATTGGATTCCATTTTGGCCAAGGTTACAGTTTAGAGATTGATCGGGTGAAACAGTGCGGTCGGTCTGAAAAATAGGCTTCCTATATGGGTTGAGTTCTCAGCACTACGCTCCAGGAGGTAGGGTATATCTGGTCGTCTCGTCAAGCAGGGTAATATACGTGGCCGAGAGGGGCGATGGTGGAGCTTTCCTGATCGGCTCAGCGCTTTTCTCCGTATCTTCAGCTTTATTACCGAAAGTGCCTTTTGGAGGGGTGCAACACGGCAATTGTGGCTTGGACAAGGAGAATGTTAGAAATCCTCTGACACCCTTTCGACGAAGAAACGGTTTATGAGGAAAGACCGGTGAGGTTTTCTCTTCCGCCCTCGCAAAATTTTAACCACTGAGCTCTTGTCAAGGATAGGGGATGGAGGGTCAGATAGTTTCGATGTGTACTCAAAGGCATGGAGAGAAGTATAAGAATGACTCTCGACTGGCTATCTCATCAAAGATTCTTAGGATTCAAATTTTTAAAGGAAATTTTGGGATGAGAAACTCAGAGGATTAGCAAAAGGGTTACGACTCGTTTTTCAGAGAAGAGGTTTTGTTGCCCTTTGGGAGTTGCCGTAACACAAAATAGAATATGCCACCACAAAATACGTGTTTCTGAAAAAAGAATTCGGGTTTTGTGTAAATTTGAAGCCTCTCAACTAGTAAGTTCAGGAAATTCTCACTGAGGGGAGTGCTGAAAGGCTGGCGGTTTGGACCATTTGCAAGGTGGGGTGAAGGAGTTCGGGCGTGCCTGAGGTATGGAAAGGAGCCTTACCTGGCTATCCTTGATTTTTGCGAGATGACCCGTATCCAGGTTATTGCCGTATAGGGAGTTTTACCAGAGGTGTATCAACTTGGGTAGGATTTCCCACAAAAAAGGCTATGTTCCGCTGAGAAGGCATACGTTAATGAGAATGCTTCCAGTTTGAATGATGGTCTGGAGGAGCGGTTCGTAGACATCAAGAGCCGCATTGGTATCGGTAACTGGGTCATGGGGAAGGATGTTGAGAAGAGCATCCTGCCTATAGATGGAATGGCCGTTCTCTCGCCAGTTTTTGACATTGCTTGCGGCAAGAGAAAGGAGAATAGCTAGCGGATAATCAGGCCTTACGGGTTCACAGTCAGTAACTCCCAGGGCTTCATAATTCATAGCGTGGTCAGAAAGGGTGGGACTAAAGGGGTTGTTTCCCACTGTCAGTGTTCTCAGAGTGGCAAGCTTCCCTTTGCAGGAATCTGGGTCGTTAGATTCGAAACAACCGATGATTTCCTCCACCAGAGTTTTACTTCGCTCAAGGAGGAGAGTTATCTGCCGAAGGGTTGGGTCGTTTTGACCGAGTTCCTGAAGGAGAATGACTTTATATGCTTGCGCGACTGAACCCGATACCACTCCAGGGAGTTGCACCGACCAGTTGAGAGCGTCATAGAGGTAATCGAGGAGGTCAACGGTGCTTGAAGCCAGTCCCAGGGTAAAACCAAATTGCTGGATAAGGCTTTTCTGGTTGGTAAGGTAATCTCCAAGTCCTTCAGAAAGGGCATCAGTGAGGTAATCATCCGGAGAAACACCGAAAATGGAGAAAGCACTCACGCCATAATCGATCACCGGTAGGGAAGCATTCACCACATCGGGGTTTAGTCCGGCCAAGTATTCTCGAACGGTTTTCCCACACAGGAAGACCTCGGTTTTCCCTTCGAGGGCGGATAAGACCACTGCCTGGAGTGCTTCGTTTTTGTAATTGGCCCAGTTTGCAGGAAAAACCCAGACGGTTTTCTCCCTGACCTCGGTTCCCTTGCGGGTTCTTATGAGGAACCGTTCTGGACGGGTGAGGGTTGCGGCTTCAAAGGCTACTCCCCATTCATCTTCGGGAAGGTACGGTGGCTCCCGTTTCCTCCAGGCAGGATTGGCCGATTGTCGACCGAGGAAGCGGCCATCCTGACGGAACACTTCCATATCCCTCTGGCCATCGAGGCAGGTGAAGTAAAAACGGGTACAGTCCTCGGGAAGGATGAAAACCGTGTCACTTGCTTCGACGAGGTTGAGGGATTTTCGCTCACCTTCTGCAAAAATGCCAGCAGGGTAAAGGTCGGTTACTGGGGTGAACTTCCCATAGGTTTTTCTATCCCCTGTATCAAGAGCCAGCCACCGGTTGGGAAGGAATACCCATTCGGTCCCCGAGCGGGTGTCTTTCACCTTAAGTCCTAAGACAAACCAGCCGGGTTTATTTCCGGAATTGTCATGGAGAAGGACGATGTGGTCGAGGTTTTCGATAGCCCGTCCGGTAACTGAAAAGATATCCCGCCGTCCTCGTTCAAAGGGGTTACCGCTATGGAAGAGCCGCATAACCCCTGAGCCGTACCGTACACCTTCCCGCTCCTCGGGTTCATAGAGAGCAAGGAACACCTGGGCATCGGTACCAGCATTTTCCAGGTCTCCAGTCAAAACCTCCACTTCGTAGGTGGCGGAGTTTTGTCGCGCAAAGGCAGGAGGAATGGTGAGGCGCCTGCCGCCAATAGTTCGTCTTTGGTCCACAGCCACTTCTTTCGTGACACTTGTCGTTTGCCAACGGTCATCGGTAACCTTAAGAGTCACCGGCATGATCTGAGGCACAGAAAAGAAATGGGCAAATTCTCGTGCTTCAATTATGGCTGAACCAGGCCAGGACCACTCGTACTTGATGATCACCCCATCAGGGTCGGAGGAAGCGCTTCCATCAAATGCCACGCTCCTGAAATAGTGCATTTCATCTTCGGAAATGAGGAAGTCTGCTACCGGATGGGCGTTGGGCGGGAGGGTCAGGGTGAACCGGGGTGGAGTGAATCTCCAAGGTTCCACTACTTGCTGGATGGTATTCCCAGGAAAAGCAAAGGAGATATCCCAGCTCCCTCGAAGGAGTGGAGCAACGATCCGTGTTTTTGGACTCCCCAACCTTGCCTGGAATTCGAAAATCCGCCAGTCCTGCTCCCAGATAAGGCGAAGCGGAAGGGATGTACTTGGAAAACCGGGAGCGACTCCCTGTATCCGTACCACGTAGTCATCGCGTTTTTCTAAGGTTAAATTCCCGGTAATATTGTTTCCTGCGGCATCGAAGACCTGGAGGTGCCGGAGGATATCATCAGCGAAGAGGTACGACCATGGCCGCTCAGGATCCTGCTGGATCTGGATTTCGAAAGCATATTCCGGGTGCACGGTGTACGGAGTGTCAAAGGAAGCCTCGGCAGTACCGCGGCGGGAGGTGACCCGGAGTGTGCCAGAAACCAAGAAGGTATAGCCATTCCACAGGGGTTGGCACTCTGGTGTGCTCGGGAGGTATTTGAAAAAGATTTTTCCATGGATTACTTCTTTTTTGGCAATCCGTTCTGGCAATGGATCACCGCTAACAAACTGGAGGTTCTTAGTTTCAAGGTTGAAACGTAAATCGTCGATATCCACCGGAGCGTTGTTCCTGAGCGTCCAGTTGGCTACGAGGTGTTCCCCTTCGGGATACGTCTGAACTTCAAGGTAAAGAGGATTGGGAAAGGGAATAACGGTCATGGCGAAAGTTCTTTGAGCCGGCCCCAAGGAGGCGGTGACCGTGGTCACCTTGGGGGTGCTATCCTGGAGTTTGGGGGTAAGCCAGGTAAAGGTAAGGCGTTCCTCCTCTTTGGTGATAGAGACCTCCTTCACACTCACCGAGAGGAGTTTCTCGAGTTCCGGGAGGGTGTGAAAACGAAGCTCGGTGGGTAAATCTTCAAAAACCTCGGAAAGACTTTCCCCATGAGGAGACACTTCTACGAGTTCTATGGGGAGGGGCCAGCCTGGGCCAGAAATATCGAAAGCGACCAGCATCGGGTTTTCGATTCCTTCGTCCCGTTCGAAGCGATTACTGAGGAAGGTGCATCCCTTATCTCGGAGAACGAGGACCCTTTCACTCGGATCATATCCTTCGGGGAAGACGAAGACCCCGGTGAGTTCTCCCGGAGGAAGAGCATAGCGCAGCAGGAGATGTCCCTGGGTAGCAAGGAGTTCTTTTCCGCCCACCACCCGGCACCTTCTCGCGCTCAATCCCGGGGGCCAGAGGGTTTTTTCGGTAACTCGCCTTCCATCGGGGGAAAATGCATGGAGAACGGTTTCCTTAGGACCCTTTTCCTCGACGATGATTACGGTGTCGTCATCCAGGAAAGCACCATAGAGCGTGGTTTTACCACGAGGCGTAAATTGGCCCAGGGAAATTGGTGGTTCTCTGGTATCGGCAATAAAAAAATGGAACGTCTCAGTTTCATCCTCGATAGCGAGGAGCATCTTGCCAGAAAATGCATCGAAAAAATGAAGCGGTGAAGGAACAATACGTGGGGCAGGGACGATATCTGGAAGAGGGAACCGTTGCACCATTTCACCAGCTTCATCGAGGAATTCCAGGAACACTGCATCCCTCTCCTGGCAAAGAATGGGGAGGAATGTGCTCGGAATGGAATTCCGGCTCTCCCAGGTGTGACCACTTCGTTCGGGGAAAAAGAACCGCACTCCTGGGGAGAGGTGGGTAATGGGGAAGCGCTTGCGATCCTGAGGAAGGAAACCGAGATATCCGCCGAAATTCCGTTGTGCATCCTGGGTGGGCACAAGGATTACCTTCCCAAAGGCAATTACTGGCTGTCCTCCTCCAGGAACGGGCTCACTTAGAAGGCATTCTTCCGTTTCTACATCGAAGACGTGAACTACGCCCCGGTCGTTGGTTACCAAAAATCCACCCTCGGCAACCAGGACCAGGTTTCCAGGGAATACTTTCTCTTTTTGTGTTTCAAGGGAGAGTACCTGCGTGTCTACGGCTTCGCCAGCGTAGTAAAAGACATATCCCTCACACAGACCATGAAGGATGCACTGTTCAGGAAATGCCTTCTCGCAGATAACCTTTTGAGTCGCACAGTCAACGACCACAAGAACGTTCTTCCGCACTACAAAAGCCAGAAGGTTTCCATCCTGAAAAGGGCCACTGGTGGGGGTGTGGGAGGCATTAGCGATGATGCGTGACACTCCGTCAGATTCCTGCAGTGGTTCCCATTTGTAGAGAATTTGCAAGAAGTCTGTTTCTTTCCCAAAAACAGAGGAAAACCCAAGAAGAACCAGAAAAGCAAAAATCCCGGTAAGTAGAGATAAAGTTCTTTTCAGAATGGGAGTGAACACATCCTTCCCTCCTCAAGAGTATTTTACCACCCCAACCTGGAGGAGGAAAGAGGTGATGTAAGTTCATTGTAGGCGTCTCAAAGAAACACAAAGGACCTCACCGTCCAGTGTGGTATAAACCTTGTCTGTGTAACAACACACTTCTCTGGAGGTGAGGTCCATGGATATGGTACAGCATATTCTCAAAGGATGTCAGAGGATGCTGGAAACAGTGGACCACTTTCTGGAGGAGGGGGTGACCTTCCAGGAATTCGGAGAGGACCTCTGGGAGACCATGCACGGTGTGGGAAGGGAAATCCTCAAGGTGGTCCTGGACACCAAAGACCAGGAAATTAGAGAGGATAGAAGGAGAAAGAGAGCTTCGAGGTGGTGCGCAAGGACAAAAGGACCATCCTCACCCCCTTTGGGGATGTGACCTACCAGCGGACCTACTATGGGAAGAGAGGAACTCAAAAGTACATCCACCTCCTTGACTCTTCTACAGGGTGAAAGAAGGAACGGCGTATCAATCCCCTGCCTGAAGCTTTGCTCCTTGAGGAAGCGACCGATACCTCCCCTTCCCAGAGAGGGGAAGAGGAAAAGTCTCTCGCAGGTCTTGCCCCTACCTCTTCATCGAAGCCGATGAGGACCATGTCCCCAGCAGGAAAAAAGAAGCATCAGGAATACCCAGAAGCAAAGAAACAAGACGCCTCTTTGCCAAACTCGTCTATGTCCATGAGGGAAAGGTGCAAGATGGGGAAAGGACCAAGCTCCGCCACCCTCACTCCTTTGCTGGTCTCTATGAGGACACCGAAAACCCCTGGTTCGAGGTCTTCGAGTACCTGGAGGAACATGATGACCTGGACCGTTGGGAGTGCATTTTCCTCTGTGGAGATGGAACTTCCTGGATGCAGAAAGGCCGTGAAATCCTCCCCAAAAGCATCTTTGTCCTGGATCGCTTCCATCTCCTGCAGTATGTTCAAGGAACCTTTGCCCACTGTCCCCATCTTTTTCCTGAACTCCACCGAACTCTCCAGGAGGGAAACTGGGAGGGTGTCCAGGGTATCCTGAGAAACGCTCACACCCGAAACCCAGACCCCAAAAAGAGGAATCACCTCAGAGACCTCAAGACCTACCTGGCCCGGAGTCTGGGTATTGCCACCGTCTACCAGGAGCAGCAGTTGATTCCTGGTTTGACCGTAGCTGAGAACCTTTTTCTGGGGAGAGAGTGGCGAGCCAGGGGCGGCTGGGTGGATTTTGGAAAGATGTTTGCTGAAGCCCAGCGGGTTATTGACCTTTTCGGCCTTTCGCTGGACCCTCGGGCGAAAGTGGAGAGCCTTTCCGTTGCTGAAAGGCAGGAAGTGGCCATCTTAAAGGTTTTGCAGGAGAAGACCCGAGTGATTCTTCTTGATGAACCAACTGCAGCACTTTCCAGAGAGCAGGTCCAGTTTTTCTTTGACTTCGTCAACCGTCTGCGGGAACAGGGCATGGCCATTCTCTATATTTCCCATCACCTGGAGGAGGTGCTGACCATAGCTCAGAAGGTTACCGTGCTCCGGGATGGCCAGAAGGTAGGCACTTTCCAAAGTGGCGAGGTGGATAAAGAGGCGCTGGTAGAAAAGATGGCTGGGCATCGGCTGGCTCGAAAGCCCACGGGAGAGAAAAGTCCACCCCGGGAAGTGGTACTTGAAGTGGAGAACCTGGGAGACGGGAAAAACTTCCAGGAAGTTTCCTTTCTGCTGCGCAGAGGTGAAATCGTGGGTTTTCTGGGGGTTACAGGTTCGGGATGTCGCAGTGTGCTGCGTGCTTTGGCAGGCCTCCATAAATGGAGCGAGGGAAAAGTTACCATCCAGGGCAAGGTTTTCAAGCCTTATCAGGTTACCGACGCAGTTGAGCTGGGAATCTTTTTTATGCCTGAGGACATGCGCCGGGAAGGGTTGGTGCTTCCCCTGGGGTTTACTCAAAACATCACCCTTTCCCGTTTGAAGAAGGTTTTGTGGAGAGGGCTTATTCACCCGGGCAAAGAACATGCTGTGGGACAGGAGTACGTTCGTGCCCTGAACATTGCTGTCCCCGGTGAGCGGGCAGAAGTGGCAATTTTGAGCGGAGGAAACCAGCGTAAAGTGCTACTGGCCCGAGCTTTATTTTCCGATGCCTGGTGCTGGTTGCTTGAAGATCCCACTCAGGGGATTGATGTGGAAGCTCGGGCAGAAGTTCATCACCTCCTGCTCCAGGCAAGGTCGCTGGGGAAGAGTATTCTCCTTTTCTCTTCGGACTTTGACGAGCTGATCACGGTAACCGATCGCATTTTGGTTTTTCACCGGGGGAAGGTGGTGCAGGAAATTGACCGACCTGAGCAGACGACTCCTCAGGAATTGCTCCGACTCATGCTGGGAGGGTGAATGATGAAAGGTATGGCCTTACGTGGTCGTTGGGTGTTGCTTCTGGTGCTGGTGGCTATCGCTGTGTTTACGGGCATCGTGAATCCCCGTTTTCTGAGCGTACAGAACTTCCTGAACATTCTGCTTCAGATTTCCGTTCTGGGGGTAGTCAGCTTGGGAGCGACCATTCTTCTTGTTTCCGGGAACCTGGACCTTTCGGTGGGGAGTTTGCTCTCCCTCAGCGCCTACCTGGGAGGCTTGGTGATCATGCACAGTGCCTCTCTGTTTTTCGGGATTATTACCTGTCTGGGGGTAGCGGTGCTTTTTGGTCTTTTCAACGGGTTCCTGGCTTCTTTAGAGCGGGCTCATCCTTTCATTTTCACTCTGGGTATGATGACTTTTTTGCAGGGTATTGCCATCGTTATCAGCCGGGGTAGTCCCATAAACGGTATGGGAGGACTGTATGAGTTACTTGGCATACGGGACTTCTTCCGGGTTCCCATGCCGGTGGTCCTTTTCGTGATTTTACTCCTGGTGGTGCACCTGTTCCTAACCTATTTCCCCTTGGGAAGATACGCCTACGCCCTGGGTGGTAACCAGGAAGCCAGTCGGCTCTCAGGAATCAGAGTTGGACGGGTGAAGATTTTTCTCTACGGTTTGAACGGGCTTTTTGTAGGTATTGCTGCCTTGATGCTGAGTTCCATTCTGGATTCCGCCCTGCCTACCATGGGTACGGGTTATGAACTGCGCTCCATTGCCGCGGTGGTCATTGGGGGAATCCCTCTTTTTGGGGGACGGGGGAACGTGTGGGGTACATTACTTGGTGTTTTGCTTCTGGGATTGGTATCAAACAGCATCAACCTGATGGGCATAAGCGCCAATTTCCAGAACGTGGTTCTGGGTGCCATTATGGTGCTGGCAGTGATGTTTCAGGGCTCGCGTTGAGGGAGGTGATAGCGCGCTTTTTTATTTGATGTGGAAAGTTTAAGAACAAGAGATTTTTGAAGGGAGGTTAGAAGGTCATGAAAAGGAGTATTCTAAGTTTGGTTTTGATTATGTTTCTGGTGCTGGATGTGTGGGGTCTGGCGGTTGCTGAAGAAGAGCTGGAGATTGCGTTCATTCGAGCCACAGGTGAACCCTATTACCAGTATGGTTCTCAGGCGGCAGAGATGGCAGCAAAAATGCTGGGAGTGAAGATGATCATTTATACCTCCAACCTGGATCCCGCTCAGGAGCTTGCCAACGTTCAGGATGCCATCTCTCGAGGAGTAGATGGAATCCTTATTTACGCCGTGTCGCTCTCTTCGGAGCGAGCAGCCGTGGATGCTGCCAGCAAGGCTGGTGTCCCCATTTTCTTCCAGTACGGGTATCATCCTGACTTGCTTCCCAAGTCGGCCGGGTTCATGCAAATTGACCTCAAAGCGTTTGCCAGACCTCTGGGTGAATGGATGGCTGAAAACCTTGAAAGCGGCAAGGTAGCCATCATTGAGGGCACCCTGGGTCGGGGTGATGCTGAGGCATACAGTGAAGGCTTTAAAGAAGGCCTGGCTAAGAATCCCAACCTGAAAGTGGTGGCTCAGGTATCGGCAGAGTGGAACCGCCAGAAAGCCTATGAGGCGGCAACTAACATCATCACTGCTCACCCGGACCTGGTGGGACTCTTCGTGCAGAATGAGGACATGGCAGTTGGGGCCGCCAACGCTCTGGAGCGGCTGGGTAAGTTAGATCAGGTAAAAATCGTTTCTCAAAACGGCGCTCCATACGGCCTGGATCTTATCCGGGAAGGCAAGCTGCAGCTTACCAATGCCAATCCTCCTTCCATTGCTTCGGTCATGGCCCTGCGCATACTGCTGGGAGTTATCAAAGGCGAAATTGAGCCCGGACACTTTTACTGGGCTCCCACTCAGCTCATCAGTAAAGACAACCTGGAAGTTGCCTATCGCTGGGATGCTGATGAAAAGGATATCGAAGCCTGGTTGCAGTTGCCCCTTCCTGAGCCGGTTATCCCACCACCTGCTTCCTGAAACAGCGCCCCCGGGAAAACCCCGGGGGTGTGTCTGCGTTGTGTCCTGCGGTGAGTTTAAACCGTCTTTCATAGTTTTGGATTCGCAAAGCAGCCGGCTCACGGCTGTTTACTGGCGAATAATTGAGTTTCTCCTCACCAATGCTTTACAATGTAGAGGGATTTTGTGTTGCCTCCTTTGCAGGGTGCTTTTTACCGGGTGGGCTGAGGGCTTTTCTAAAGCCGGAAGAAGTGAGGGTATGGTGGGGCAAGTTTTAAAGACCCTCTCACGCTTTCTTGAGGTTCTGCCAGCAGAATGACGGGGGAAGAAGAATGACTGAACTACAAAAGGTTCTGAGGGATTTGAAGCAGGAGATCATAAAGGTTTTGGGTGAGAAGTTTCAGGAATTGATACTTTTTGGGTCTTATGCAAGAAAAGAAGAAGGTGCATTCTCAGACATTGACCTTTTGCTTCTTGTAAAGGGTGAGCTTTCTCGGGAAGAAAAAAGGAAAATGGACGAGGTCATAAGCAGATTTTCCCTTGAAAACGATGTAACCATTGCCTGTATTGATTACCCGGTGGAAATCTTTGAGCGATTTAACACGCCATTTCTTTTGAATGTCAAAGAGGAAGGGATAAGAGTGTGAAATATTCTGAAGAAGTGAAGGCTCTGTTGCACAAAGCCCGAAGAAGCTTGGATGCGGCAAAAGAACTGTTTTCTAAGGGTTATTACGACTTTGCTGTTTCACGTGCCTACTATGCAATGTTTTATTCCGCAGAGGCGGTTCTCCTCACCAAAGATTTTTAAAAAACATTCTGCGGCTATCTCTGGGTTTGGGAAAGAATTTGTCAAGACAGGAGAATTTGAAGAAAAGTACCACGGATATCTGCTCAATGCTTTTCGGGAAAGAGAGAAAGGGGATTATGATGTTTTCCTGTTCCAGGGTAAGGAAGACGCAGAAGAAGTGTTGAAAAATGCTGAAGAATTTATCTCTGCGGTGGAAAATTTTCTACTAAAGCTTGGATATGAGCGCAAAGGGAGTTGTGGGTAAGAAAAGGATTATTCCCTTCTGGTACTAAAAAGGCCTCGGCGAAAGACCTGCTCTATTTTCGGAAACTCCTTCGGGTCCGTTTTCCACCAACCCGCCTTGTTATGACAATGTCAGCCATTTTGCTCTTTCGGATTGCTTTTCCCTCTGGCTAAAGCAGAAGGTTATTTGACAAAGCTCTTTTTACGCTTTACTCTATTGTTAGGTAATACTCAAGAGGTGAGTAAGATGAAAACTGCTAAAATTACCAGAAAAGGGCAGATTACTATCCCAGTGGAGTTTCGCAAAAAACTTGGAACCGACCTGGTGGAAATCGAGATGCAAGAAGAAAAAGTGATCATCAAGCCGGTGAAAAAAATTGGTGGTATTTTCCATCGCTACGCCCTGAAAGATAAACCCATAGAAGAGATCCTGAAAATGGAAAAAGAGGCTGTGAACAATGCCTTCAGAGAGAAACACAGTAATCGTTGATGCTAATGTGATCCTTCGCTATCTTTTGAAAGACGACCCAAAGCTTTATAAAAAGGCAGAGGAGTTCTTTGACGAGGTGTTTTCTGGCTTGAAAAAGGCTCTCTTTTTACAGTCGGTTATCGCAGAAGTCATCTATGTCCTTCGAGGTCTTTACAATGTGAAAAGAGAGGAGATAGCAGAAGTTCTGGAGGAGTTTTCGAAGATGAAGGGGGTAAAGATTCAGGATAAGGATGTGGTGCTTGAGGCATTGCACATTTTCAAATCCAAAAACCTGGACTTTGTTGATTGCCTTCTCTGTGCCTATAGCAGAAAATACGTAATCTTTACCCTTGATAAAGGAGTTGAAAAATGCATAGAAAAATTATAGCTCCCGCGTTCTTTAAACCTTAACTGCGCCTTTTCCCTTCCTCTGCTTATTCTGCGTTCGCTTGAGGCGGCGCATCAGCGATTTGTACCCAGCGCTTTTCATTTCTGAGCTCTTGCGCTGTGGCGAGAAGAGAGAAGATTTTAAGTGATGCACCTACAACAGGTTAAGTTACTTGCTGAGGGTATGAAATTGATGCTTTGCGATGTAAACTGGTGCTTCTTGCAGCTTCTTTGAGCGCAAAAGAATGAAGCTTATGTGGGCTGGCACACCGAAAGACATGTTGGAATAGGTATAGGAGTATCTTTTTCCGAGTTCCCGCTGGTGGAGGTGTCAGCATGGAGACTTTGCAAGGAATAGAAGAAATACTGAAAGAAACACAAAGGAGAAATTGAAACCGAGTAAACTCATCGTCGAGGCAATCCAGGAATTACCCCACCCCAACAAGGGAATGGAAAGATGAGATACCATCCTGATATTCACCACCGCCGTTCTATCCGATTGAAAGATTACGATTATTCTCAAGCAGGCGCCTATTTTATCACCATCTGCACAAAGAATCGTGAGTGTTTGTTTGGAAGCATTGTTAATGGTGAAATGCTTTTGAGTGCATGGGGAGTGATTGTAAAAAATGAATGGTTGCGAACCTCCATTATCCGGCCCAATATCGTTGTTGATGAATTTGTATTGATGCCCAACCATTTGCACGGTATCTTGGTAATTGTTGATACCGATTGTAGGGGCACGTTGCAACGTGCCCCTACAGTGGAACGATTTGGAAAACCAACATCCAATTCAATACCCACCATAGTTCGGCTGTTCAAATCCACCGCCACAAAACAAATAAATGAATTGCGAAAAACGCCTGGTGAACCCCTATGGCAACGCAATTATTACGAACGTATCATTCGCAATGAAAGGGAATTAGAAAGAATCAGGAAATATGTAATAAACGATCCGCTGAAATGGTCGCTTGATATTGAAGATCCTGAAAGACAGAAAGATTACCAAAACACAGCAGAGTATTTTAAAAGGATGTTTGAAGAATGAACGCAATTGACCTGAATTCTCTTGGCAACCAGGGGCTTGAAGCCCAAAAAAACAACGAATGGAATCTTTTAAAAATTGTCTTTCCCGATGAAGCACTATACATAGAAATAATGCTTTCAGGGAGTTATCCTAAAAACCAGTTTCTTAGAACTTGCCTTAATGCTTCAAGGTTCCCCCCAACTCTTACCAGTAAATAAAGCCTGGTTGCGATTGCCGCTTCCCCAGCCGGTTATCCCACCACCTGCTTCCTGAAACTGCGCCCCCGGTGGGTTTGATGCCCTCTTTCATGGTCTTGAATTCGCAAAATGGCCGGCTTACGGCTATTTATTGGCAAATAATTGAGCTTTTCTTCACCAATGTTTTACAATGTAAGGGGGACTTTGCATTATTTCCTTTACAGGGTGCTTTTTACCGGGTATACCCGAAATTTGCCTTAAGTTGGGAGGGGTAAAAGGGTGATTAAAGAAGGAAGCCTTATTCAGGGTCCGTTTTGGAACGAACCGGTTCGGGTTGAAAGAATTGACGAAATCGGTGATTACCTGCATATTGTTGGCTACACTACTTCCACCCGGCAACACGTGGACCATCTTGTGCCCAGGGACCAGCTTGCCAAGTTGCAAGTAGTGGAAAGGGTGCTGGATTTTTCAGCTCACCCGGAGGAATTTTTCTTGGTGGCTGAGGCAACGCGGCTCCAGCATGCTTCACTTTTTGATCCTCTGCTTGCTATGTCGGTTTCCAGGGTGGACCCGCTTCCCTTTCAGATAGAGGCTGTGTATGACCGCGTCCTGAAGCAGCCCCGTATTCGTTTTCTTATCGCCGATGACCCGGGAGCTGGAAAGACCATCATGGCTGGCTTGGTCCTGAAAGAACTCAAACTGAGAAAACTTGCCCGGAGGATACTCATCGTGGTTCCCGGACACCTGAAAGACCAGTGGCGCAGAGAACTGAAAGATAAATTTGACGAAAGGTTCATGGTCATTGACCGGAACACTTTCAATGCTTCCTATGGGGAAACTCCCTGGGAGAGAGAAAGCCAGGTCATCACCTCCATCGATTTTGCCAAGCAGGAGGATATCCTGCATACCTTGCGCTCGGTTTCCTGGGACCTGGTGATTGTCGACGAGGCGCACAAAATGTCTGCCTACCGCTATGGCGAAAAGACCGCCAAAACCCAGCGCTACCGGCTGGGGGAGGTGCTCTCTGAAACTTCCAACCACCTGCTTTTTCTCACCGCAACACCCCACAAAGGGGATCCTGAAAACTTCCGATTGTTTTTGGATCTTCTGGTGCCCGGTTTCTTTGCCACTTCCTCGATGATTGAAGAGTCGCTAAAAAACAAAGATAACCCGCTTTTTATAAGGAGGCTCAAGGAAGACCTCCGAGATTTTGAGGGTAAGCCCATTTTCACCGGCAGGTTCCCAAAGACTATCAGGTTCCACCTTTCTGAAGCCGAAAAGGAGCTTTACAACGAGCTTTCTCGCTACGTAGCTGAGCAGTACACTGTGATTTCGGAGCGGTCTGATTCAAGAGAAAAGCGCAACGTAACCTTTGCTCTGATGATTTTGCAGCGCAGGATGGCTTCAAGCACTTATGCGCTCCTGCGCTCTCTGGAGCGCAGAAAGGCCAGGTTGGAGAAAATCCTCAAGATGGGTGAAAAAGAGGAGTGGAACGTAATACCTCAGATTGACCTGGAGGAAGTGGAGGACCTGGAAGAAAAAGAGCGCTGGGAAAAGGAGGAAGAGTGGGAAGCGCTGACCGCTGCTGAAAATCCGGAAGCGCTGCAGCAGGAAATCGGGGTCATTGATCTCCTGATTGAGAAAGCCCGCCGGGTTATTAAGAGCGAAGAGGAAGTGAAGCTTCGGGAGTTGAAAAAAGCCATTGAGGAAGGTTTTGAGAAGATAAAAGAAATGAACGGCAACCCCAAGATTTTGATTTTCACTGAGTCCAGAGATACGCTTGAATATCTGGTGGAGAAGATTCAAAGGTGGGGTTACCGGGTCAACTTCATCCATGGTGGAATGAACATTGAAGAAAGGGTCCGGGCGGAGAAAGAATTCCGGGATCAAACAGAGGTCATGGTGGCTACTGAGGCAGCGGGAGAGGGAATCAACCTGCAGTTCTGCCACATCATGATTAACTACGACATTCCCTGGAACCCCAACCGGCTGGAACAGAGAATGGGCAGAATCCACAGGTATGGCCAGCAAAAGGATGTTTACATCTTTAACCTGGTGGCTGATGATACCAGAGAAGGAAAGGTGCTCGCCCGTCTGCTTGAAAAACTGGATGAAATACGGAGAAAGCTGGGGAGCGATCGGGTTTTCGACATCATTGGTGAGATTTTTGAAGGCAAAAAACTGCACCAGCTCCTTTTGGATGCCGTGGTGAGCGCCAGAAACATGGACGAAATCCTGCAGGAGCTGGACATTCAACCCGACGAAGCTTATATTACCCGGGTCAAGAATATGCTGGGCGAGAGCCTGGCGACCAGATTCATCGATTATCAGCGTATCAGGGAAATGACTGAAAAAGCGAAAGAGCACCGGCTGGTGCCCGAGTATGTGGAGGCCTTTTTCAAAAAAGCCTTTGTGAAAGCAGGCGGGAAGTTCCGAGAAAGCGGGAAATTCCTGGCCATTGATTCTGTGCCCTACGTCCTGCGTAGAATTGCCGAAGATGTGAGCTTCAAAAATCGCTACGGCGAAATGCTCAGGAGCTACCCGAAGGTAACCTTCGATAAGAACCTGGCTTCCAAAAACCCGGATGCTGAATTTGTCTCCTTTGGTCATCCCCTGCTTGAAGCACTCCTTATCTGGGTCATCAGGGAATTTCAGGAACAAGCAAAAAAGGGCGCTGTGTTCAAAGATTCCTCCGGAAAGCTCGACGGCTATCTCTTTTTCTATCTGGGTGAGGTGCAGGACGGAAAGGGTGAGATTGCGGGCAGGAAGCTTCTGGTCATCTACGACGATGGGAAAACGCAGAAGGAGGTAAGCCCGGCTCTTCTCTGGGACCTTGCCTTTGCCTCAGTGGAGCGCTCCGATGGGCCTTCGTTTGCAGCTTCTGAAGAGCTGTTTGATGGGAAGCGCCTTCTGCCTTTTGCTCTGCAGGCACTTGAAAAATACCGGGAGGAGATTGCTTCGGAGCGCAAAAGGCAGGCAGAGATAAAGAGAAAATATGGGTTGCATTCACTTAAACACTTCATCCGCGAGCTCGATTCTGACCTCGCCGAGCTTTACGAGAGGCAAGCCCAGGGAGAAAAGGTGGACCTTCCTATACGGAACAAAGAAGAGCGGAAACGGCGCTATGAAGAGGCTGCGCGGGTACTTGAGGACGAAATAGAGAAAGAGCAGAGCCTCTCCATGCGTCTTCCGGAGCTTTTGATGGTGGCCAGGGTGGTTCCAGAACGGGCTTCGATGGTTGAAGATGCAGAAATTGAGCGGATTGGGATGGAAATAGCGATGAGATACGAAAGAAGGCAGGGCCGCAATCCAGAGGATGTTTCCTCTGATAACTCGGGCTACGACATCCGCTCTATCGGCGATGGTGAGGTGCGCTACATCGAGGTGAAAGCAAGGGCTGGGGAGGGAGAGGTGGCTCTGACTCCCAACGAGTGGTTCGCGGCTGAGCGCCTGGGGAAGGAGTACTGGCTTTACGTGGTGGCCAATGCCGCTACCAAACCAACGCTTTATCTTGTCAACGACCCGGCTTCAGGCCTCAACCCTCAGGAAAAAGTGGAAATCGTGCGCTTTGTGGTCCCAGCCAGCGAGTGGAAGGCTAAAGCCGGGGAGGCATGGAGAGAGTAAAAGTATAACACTGGAAATAGAGAGGGAGGGAAACCGGTGGAAAAAAAGCGCTTCATCGAGGAAAGCTTTCCAGTAAAAGAAATCAGCGAAATTTCAGCTAAAGAAAAGAACATCCGCCACGGGCACATCTCGACGCTCCACATCTGGTGGGCTCGCCGGCCTCTGGCAAGCTCAAGAGCCACTAACTATGCGGCTTTGGTTCCTGCACCTCACGATGCGCTTGAAGAGGAGAAAAGGCGGCAGTTCCTGGTGGAGCTTGCCGGGTGGGAAAACTCGCTCAATCGCCTTTTGCTTGATAAGGCAAGAAAGGAGATTCTGGAAGCCAGCGGAGGGTGCCCTCCCCGGGTGCTTGACCCCTTCTCTGGCGGCGGCTCCATTCCCCTTGAAGCCCTGCGCCTGGGCTGTGAAGTGCATGCGGTTGAGTACAACCCGGTGGCTACCCTTATTTTAAAGTGCACTCTTGAATATCCCCAAAAATATGGAAAAAATACAAAAAGCAAAAAGAAAAATAGCATAGGGCTTGAAGTGGAAGAAAAGGTGAATCCCCTGCTTGAAGATGTGAAAAAATGGGGGAAATGGGTTTTGAGCGAAGCAAAAAGGGAAATTGGGAGCTTCTACCCAAAAGACCCCGACGGCTCTATCCCGGTGGGCTACATCTGGGCGCGGACCATTCCCTGCCAGAACCCCACCTGCGGTGCTGAAATACCGCTTATGAGGCAGTTCTGGCTGGCTAAAAAGAGCAATAAAAAAGTTGCTTTATACTCTTTCGTGGAGGAAGGGGAAGTTAGGTTCAAAATCGTTGGCGACGGCTATGAGAAGATGCCGGAGGGCTTTGACCCTTCCAGGGGGACAGTTTCAGGGGCGATAGCGGTTTGCCCTGTTTGCGGCTCGACTGTGGATGCAAACACAACGAGAAAACTCTTCCAGACGGGAAAGGCAGGCCAGAGGTTAACTGCCGTGGTTTTAAACAAGCCCGGAACCCAGGGGAAAAGATACCGGCTGGCAACGGAGAAGGATCTGGAGGTTTTCAAAGAGGCAGAGGAGTATCTGGAAGAAAAAAGACGGAGGCTCTTGGAGGAGTGGGGCATGGACCCGGTGCCGGATGAGGAATTACCACCGAAGGAAACTCTTGGTTTTCGTGTTCAGCGGTACAGCATGCTTAAGTGGGGTGACCTTTTCAACTCCCACCAGAAGCTGGCTTTGATAACTTTCACCGAAAAAGTAAGGCAAGCCTATCAAAAGATGCTTGAGGAAGGGTATGAGGAAGAGTATGCAAAGGCAGTGGTGGGGTATTTGGGACTGATGTTAGGGAAGTTGGCTGATTGGAACTCAGTTTTATCCGTGTGGAGACCAGACCAAGAAAGAAATGAACACATATTTAATAGGCAAGCTTTACCTATGGTATGGGATTATGGTGAAAGGAATCCTTTGAATGGTGGACTCATGACTACAAAAGGTATAGATTCAATAATCTCCCACCTTTCCCAGATTACCCCAGTTGGAAAAAACAGCAACCCGGCAATCCCTACGGTGAAGCAGGCTTCTGCTACAGAACTCCCCTATCCCGACAGTTACTTTGATGCTGTTTTCACCGACCCGCCCTATTATGACAATGTGCCTTATTCTTACCTTTCTGACTTTTTCTATGTCTGGCTCAAAAGAAGCATAGGGGACCTTTATCCCGAGCTTTTTATGACCCCGCTTACCCCAAAGTCAAAGGAAATTGTTGCCTATTCGCATCAAGAAGGTGGATTTGAAGCGGGCAAAAAATACTTTGAAGAAATGCTTAAGAAAGCTTTCCAGGAAATGGCGAGGGTTTTAAAGCCAAACGGAATCGCCACCATCGTCTACACCCATAAATCAACCTCCGGCTGGGAGACGCTTATTAACTCTCTGCTTGATTCCGGGCTGGTGGTTACTGCTTCCTGGCCCATCGACACTGAGATGAAAGCCCGCCTGAGGGCAAAAGAATCCGCTGCCCTGGCTTCCTCCATCTACTTTGTCTGCCGCAAGCTGGAGCGAAAGGAGACCGGCTGGCTCAACGAGGTGAAAGAGGAGCTCGAAAGATATCTGCACGCCAAACTCGAGAAGCTCTGGCAGGAGGGAGTGAGCGGTGCCGACTACTTCATAGCAGCCATTGGTTCTTCAATCGAAATATTTGGAAAATATAAAAAGATCATGGACTACGAAGGAAGGGAAATCAGTGCTGAGGAAATGATTGAGCAGGTGCGCCGGCTGGTTACTGACTATGCCCTACGCCAGGTGTTTCACAACGGAATTGCCGGGGAGCTCTCTTCGCTTTCCCGCTTTTACGTCCTGTGGCGCTGGGGCTACGGTGAAGCGAGGGTGCATTTCGATGAGGCTCGCAAGCTCGCCCAATCCACAGGCTTTGAGCTGGAGCAGGAGTGGAATAAGGGCTTTATCAAAAAAGAGCACGAATTCATAAGGGTCCTGGGCCCCCAAGAGCGCAAGCTTGAGGAAACGGAAAACTCA